>RDYJ01000015.1 GCA_004293145.1 Nostocales cyanobacterium
TTTGCGTAGGCAGGCAAGATGCAAAAGGCATGAGGTAAAAGGATTCTAGACGATTCAGGTGTACCGAGTGTTTTTCAAAAATCAAATATGAGTCCTATAGCAGTTATAGTAGGTGACAGGTGACAGCGGAAAATTAATCAACTCTTGCCTTTTGCCTATGCGCGATTTTTTAATTTGTAGCAATATGTTTAATTGGGATTTCAATCCAGAATTGGGTACCTACATCTGGTTGTGAATCACATTTTAAAATTCCGCCGTGTTTTTCTACTACAATTTGGTAACTAATTGACAATCCCAAACCTGTGCCTTTCCCTACTGGTTTAGTGGTGAAAAATGGGTCAAATATTCTGTCCTTAATAGCTTCTGGCATTCCTAGTCCATTGTCACTAATATGAATAACTGCACTTTTTACATTGTCATTCATGACTCCGACAGTAGTAGAAATAGTGATTTTAGGTGCTTGGTAATTTTCTAAGGTATTTTTTCTAGATGTTTCTAAAGCATCAATGGCATTACTTAAAAGATTCATAAATACTTGATTGAGTTGTCCAGCGTAACACTGTACCAATGGTAAATTGCCGTATTCTTTGATAATTTGAATGCCAGGAGATTCGAGTTTTACTTTCAAGCGATGCTGTAAAATTAGCAAAGTGCTATCAATGCCTTCATGAATATCTACTTCTTTCATTTCTGCTTCATCAAGGCGTGAAAAATTCCGCAAAGATAGGACGATTTTCCGGATTCTATCTACGCCTATTTTCATGGAAGATAAAGTTTTAGGTAAATCTTCTAGGAGGAATTCTATATCTAGTTCTTCTGCCCTTTCTAAAATTTCTGCACAGGGGTTCGGGTATTTATATTGATAGATATCTAACATACTGAGTAAAGCTTCAGCATATTGATTGATATGGCTAAGATTACCAGAGATAAAGTTAACTGGGTTATTAATTTCATGGGCAATACCAGCGACAAGTTGCCCCAAGGAAGACATTTTTTCAGTTTGAATTAGTTGGGTTTGAGTGTTTTGTAATTGATGCAGGGCTTGAGTTAATTGTTCTGCTTGCTGCTGAGTTTTTACCAGTAATTCAGCTTGTTGAATTCCTATGCCAAGCTGGGCAGCAATTTGACTGATAAAGTTTATTTCTGAGGTTTTCCATTGACGTGGCCCGCAGTGTTGATAAGCGCAAAGCAAACCCCAGAGTTTTTTCCTAATAAAAATCGGAGCTAAAACAAAAGCATGAATTTGAAACTGCTCTAAATTATCGACATGACAAGGAGTAAATCCCATTTGATAGATATCATCTACAGCAAATGTTTCATTATTGCGGTATCTTCCTCCTTCTGTTTCTTGTAAATAAGTGTCATTCCAAATAGTATTGATACCCAGTTTAGATTCATTGAACCAGTTAGGACTAGCAGCTTCAAAGTCACCAACAAATTCCCCACCCCAATCATCACTAAACTTATAAACAGAAACCCGATCAGCCTTAATTAGTTGACAAACTTCCTTGGTAGTAGTTTTAAAAATAGTATCAGTATCAAGAGACTTGCGAATTTTATTAATAACTCCAAATACAGCTTGTTGTTGTTCCCCTGTCCTTTGCATTTCTAATGTGCGTTTGTGGACTTGTTTTTCTAAATTTTCATTAAAACCTTGTACCTGTTGGTAGAGTTCATATTGCTGAATTGCTGAAGCAAAATGTTTGCTAATTTCTCTAGCTAGTTCAATTTCTTCATTTGTCCATTGTTGAGCTTGTGCTTTTTTAGATTCGCGCCACAAGTCAAAAGATAGACGGGGATAAAGTTGTCTATTATCGGAGTCAAATTTACCAGCCCAAAGGGTTTCTGTGTCTATTTCATTGCGAAAAATACTTAAATATCCCACTAATTCTTGTCGATAGTGGAGGGGAATCATTAAAATACTGCGGATTTTTGTCGGTTGAAAAGCAAGTTGGACAATTCGTAAATTGGAATCTTGGTAAATATCGGGAATTGCCCAAATGTCATATTTACCAGATTTATAATGTTCTTGCCAGACACTATACTGCTCTAGCAATGGATAGATGTTGTTTTCGGGAATAACAGGTTGTTTTCCGCATAGATAAAGCTGGAGAAAATTATTACCAGGAATTAAACATTCTGTGAGCGGTTTAAAGCTACTATGCTGGAAGTCAAAGGCATTGTGTCTAATACATAGTCTGCCACCAACACCCTTAAATGCTGCAACTGTAGCTTCTAAGGCTGGCTGTAAAACAATTGTTGGCAGCGAATGGAGGAGAGTAGCAATACGGTTAATGATCACTTCTCGTTCAGCTTTGGCACGGGTTTGAGCGAGAAGATTACTATGAGCTATCGCTACAGATAATTGCTCTGTCACCATCTGCATCGCATCTAGTTCATATTCTGCCACGTCACGAGATTGAGAATGATGAGATGCTAATAATCCCCAAAGTTGATTTTGATGAATAATCGGTGCAACAACTGAAGATTTAACACCCATAGCCGTCAAATATTCTATATGACAAGGATCTACAGGACGGTAAAGAATATCCTCAGAGATAATTTCCCCTGTTTCTAGGTTACGCACAGGACTTTGGCCAATTTCTCTGGACTCAACATTGACTACAGAACGCACCCGCGACTGAATAAACAGTTCCCGGGCATGGGGGGGAATATCATCAGCAGGAAAATTCAATCCCAACAGCGGGGGTAAACGATTTTCATAAATAGATTCAGCAATAACTTGTCCGCTGCCATCGTCATGAAATTTATAAATCATAACTCGCTCAGTTCCCAGTAAAGAGCGAACTTCCGCTGTCGTAGCTGTAATAATGTCTTCTAATTCTAATGACTCGCGAATGCGATTTGTCATTCGTCGGAGTAAAGTTTCTTGAGCCATACCTGTCCGCAGGTCTAGTGGAGGGATGGAAACCATTTTTTTATAGAGTAATTAATATCTTACTATAATCTATTCTTAACCTTAATAATATTTAAAGATTTTGCTGATAGCTTTGTCTTCAGTGAGGATACGGTCAAATACTAAGCGCAACAATTATTAATTTATTGATAAACTTAGGCGAAATTAGGGATAGTTGACTTTAAACAGGGAACAAAATTTTTTCACATCCCATTCAAGATGACTATTTCAGATCCCCGATTTCTGATTAGATAGGTCGGGGATCTTGTTGTTAGTCACCTATTATTTAGACTTTAACTATGTCAGCAAAGCGGATTTTTAGATAATCTGCTTCCATTTTCGCTCCTGAAGGTTGTAGGGCAGCTAAGGCTTGGGGTAAGACTAAGTTACGGCGATGATTGCCAATAGTGATGTTTAATTCGTCTCCGCTTTTGCTCAGTTGAACTTGGTTCTTGGGAATGCCAGGTAAGTAAAGTTCTAAGCTGTATTGGTTGTTTTCTTGCACAACTCTGATGGTCGTTTCTTTGTAATAAACTTGTGTTGGATCTTCATCTTGATAGAGAGTTTCTTTGAGTCTCTCTAATGCTGCTAAACCACACATTTCTTCAGAATAAAGCGGTACTTCCTTCACAGGTAAGGGGTGAAAGTTATCATGGATTTCTTGACGATATTGTTCTTGATTTTCTTTCCAACGTTGGAAGAAGGGATCTTCAACTTCCTTGGGAATAATCCGATTAGCTATAATTAAATCTGTGGCTACATTATACAAACTCAGATAAGCATGAGCGCGAAGAGATTCTTTAATCACCATTTTTTCTGGGTTGGTGACAAGACGAACTGAGGTTTGAGTATTGTCAGTCAATACTTTTTCCAAAGCTTCTATTTGTTCATAAAACTCATAAGGCGCATCCATCACTTCTTTATCTGGTAAAGAAAACCCAGCAATGGGTCTAAAAATCGGTTCTACCAAAGGTCTAAGCGCCACTGAGATGTTTTGGAAAGGTTTGTAAAAACGCCGCATATACCAACCACCAACTTCTGGCAAACTCAACAACCGCAGTGCAGTACCAGTGGGGGCAGAATCAATAATCAAAACGTCAAATTCCCCTTCATCATAGTGACGTTTCATTCTTACCAAGCCGAAAATTTCATCCATGCCTGGTAAAATTGCCAATTCTTCGGCTTGGATGCCGTCTAAACCCCGCGCTTGTAAGACTTGGGTAATATAACGCTTGACTGCACCCCAGTTACCTTCTAATTCTTGCAGTGCATCTAGTTCTGCACCCCACAACTTTGGCCGGACTTGTTTAGCTTCATGTCCTAATTCTAGGTCAAAACTGTCTGCTAGGGAGTGGGCCGGATCTGTACTTAAAACCAGTGTCCGATAACCGAGTTCTGCACAACGGAGTCCAGTTGCAGCTGCTACGGAGGTTTTACCTACGCCTCCTTTACCTGTCATTAAAATTACTCGCATGGATAATTTTGTCCTGCCTGAATTTTGTTTACATTTATTTACATTATCCTTTGTTTGCGGAAAATAGGTGTTGCTTGAATACATCTAAACGGGAACAATGCCAATAGTCGATGTGGGAAATAATTAAACCTTCAGTATTAAGACGTAGTTCACTCCAACCAGAGATAGATATCCGGGGTTTCCACGGTAATGGGGAATTCCAGCTAAGTGTCCACTCACTTTTAATGATGTCTTCTTGTTGTTGGATGTTATGCAAATCCATTGTTAGATTGAAAAAGAAAGTTTGAATGAATTTAATCATCCATTTGTAAAGTTCTAAACCCCGAAATTGAAAAACAGCATCTTGAAAATAAACGTCTGGTGCGTAAATGCTGTAAGTTTGATTAACTGGAAATCTTTGATAGTCGGCTTGAAGTGTTTTAATAATATCCATGATCAGTAATTCCAAATTCAAAATAGACCCAGAACCCCGACTTCTCAGATTAAGTCAGATTTTATTTACAGGATAAAAAAGCAGTCGGGAATCTTATTTTTACCACTCATGTATGATGGCTATATTTAGCTTGGGTTATTTCTACATAAATATGCTCTAAGCGGACGGGTTGACGGGAAATAGAATCAATGGGTATACCATCAAATCTAGCCAGGATGTCTTTTAATTCTAACGGTTCTGGTAATAAAAAAGCTAAATCGTTACCATAACGCCGAGTTGTGAAACCATATTCTTGAGCTAGGGCGATCGCTTGTTCTTCTTGTGTAGTTTGTAACACTAATACTTCCTGTCCGGGAATTAGCGTTTTTAACTCAGATAAACTACCCTCTGCTAAAATTTGACCGTTTTTCAAAATGCCAATTTTGTTACAAAGTCTTTCCGCTTCATCTAATAAATGGGTAGTTAATAAAATTGTCATTCCTTGATTTTTAAGTTGGCGAATTAAATCCCAGATTTCATATCTGGCTTCAATATCTAAACCTGTAGTTGGTTCATCAAGAATGACTAATTTCGGCTGATGTACCAAAGCGACAGCAATATTTAAGCGTCTTTGCATTCCACCGCTCAGAGTTTCAACAGGACTTTTAGCCCTATCTAATAAGTTAACAGCTTTGAGAGTTGCTTCTACTTGCTGCTTTTTCATTTCTCGATTTAAACCGTAAATATTGGCAAAAAATTGCAGATTTTCTGCACAAGAAAGGGTTTTATATAAAAGATTTTCTTGAGGAGCGATCCCAATGAGTTTTTTAGTTGTTTCAGAAATAGGTTGATTATTGATGGTAATATAACCACTATCTGCATTGAGGAGATTACAAATAATATTAATTGTTGTGGTTTTACCCGCTCCGTTTGCACCTAGCAAACCGTAAACTTCTCCTGAAGTAATATTAAAGGTCAAATTCTGGAGAACTTTTCTATTTCCGTAGGATTTATTTAAGTTTTTAATTCTGAGCATATTTTGATTGCCAAATCAGATTTTTTGCCGTATAAATAGGAATAATTACGTATCGTTCTGAGTCTTATAATTAACTTAAAGCGTTAGAGATTCCATTCAGAGCAGATTAACTCATTATGTTGATTGTGAAAAGGGCTTATGGTAGATTTTACGGTGGTTATCTGCACCTACAATGGGGAAAATCGCATAGCAGATGTGCTAGAAAAATTGCGATCGCAAATTGGCACAGAGGATATTTCCTGGGAAATTCTGATTATTGACAACAATAGCACTGATAACACAGCCGCAGTTATAAAAAATTATATATCTAATTGGAGTGAAGTTTATCCTCTGAAATATTGCTTTGAAACTGAACAAGGACTAGCTTTTGCTCGCAGATGTGCTATCAAGGAGGCAAAAAGTGATTTAATCGGATTTTTGGATGATGATAATTTACCCTATCCTAATTGGGTAACAGAAGCTTATAAATTTGGTCAAGCCCATGTAAATGCCGGTGCTTATGGAGGGCAAATTCATGGCAAATTTGAAGTAGAACCACCTCCAGGATTTGAAAGAATTGCTCGCTTTTTTGCAATTTTAGAAGGGAATAAAACTTATTGTTATAACGAAAAATATCAATCAACTAAAAAAAGAATGTTTCCTCCGGGAGCAGGAATAGTGATTCGCAAACAAGCTTGGCTAGAAAGTGTTCCTGAACGTCAACAGATTACGGGAGTATCTGGTAACTCTTTAATAACAAAATGTGAAGATGTAGAAATGTTATCATATATTTTCTATGCTGGTTGGGAACTTTGGTTTAATAAAGACATGAATATTGATCATAAAATTCCCAAATCTCGTTTGGAAAGAGATTATATAATCCGGTTTTTTAAGGGAGTAGGCTTGAGTCGATACCAGACGAGAATTATCGCTTATAAACCTTGGGAAAAAATTTTTGTTGTACCTGCCTATATGATCAATGACTTACGCAAAATAATCCTTCACTTTATTAAATACAGAAATGAGCTTAATGCTGATATAGTTGCTGCGGGTGAAATGGAACTGCTTTTGAAGATTTTTATAAGTCCTTTTTACCATTGGAAAAAGATGATAGTTCGCAAGTAATATTCAGGAGTAGAGGATAGTTTTAATGTCTAAAATTAGAACTAGACAATGTATGAAGCTAAAAGTGAGATGGTATAGTAGAATTCAGCAGTCAGGAGTGAAAGTCTCTTGTTGTATAGCGTTTCCCATAAATTTTGGCTCTCATTCAAGTGCAAATCGCTATATCAATACTGGCTTTGTGGCGATTTCCTCAATCAACCAGTTTGCACACAGTGGAAATGAGGCGTATTATTTATCATGATTGCCAAATAGACTTTTTTGCGCTATAACTAGGGAGAATTACGGATTTAACTGAGTTCACTAATGAACTAAAAAAAATTACCGAGGTTGGCGCTTTTAGTTTGACAGGATAATTAGCTTAAAGTTATTCTATAAAACAAGCAATTATGGTAATAAAATTTTTGCTTGTGAATAATTATCAACCCTAACTCATCTTCATCTCAGCTAAAGTAAAAAAAAACTAATTATGAAAGAAAATCAAGTCTTAAATATTGAGCAAAATTTTGCCCTTGTTTTAACAGCCAGTATTGATATCAAGGGAATGCCCAAAGCTTATCCTACCGTAGCAGAACAGCGCCAAGAAGATTATTATAATAGTCTCAAATACTATATCAATAATCAGCCACGAATCCAGAAAATTATTTTTATTGAAAATTCAGGATGGCCTCTGGATAGAGTCAAAGAAACTTTTACTGATAATCCTCATCATAAAAAAGTTGAATTTATTTCCTTAAATTGTAATGATTTTCCCAGAAAATTTGGCAAAGGATATGGAGAATCTTTATTAATAGAAAAAGGATTAGAAAAATCTACCTTAATTAATACAGTTACCCATTTTGCTAAAATCACGGGTCGGATTTATTTAAAAAATATGACACAGATATTAGAAAATGCCAAAGTAGATTATGATTGTTTATGTGATTATAAAGATCAAGGTTGGAAAATCAGAAGATTATGGGGAGAAAAGAATGTAAATCCCCATTGTGATACACGTTTTTTGGTTTTTAGTCAGGAATTTTATCATCAAAATATTAAACCTCTCCATCAACAACATGAAGAAGGATGTTTTTATATTGAGACTCAACTTTATCAAGCTATTAAAAGTTTAGAAAAACAAAACAATATAATCTCTCGTTTTGCTGTTGAACCTGATTTTCAAGGAATTGCTGGTCATTTTGGTGGTAAAAACTATAGCAGTAAAAAGGAAAGAGCAAAGTTTAAGATTCGGACATGGACTCGAAAATTCATACCAAGTTTACATCTTTAAACCCTGAAATTATATGTAATATCAATGGGAGCATCCCCATGAAAGAAAAATCAACGCAATCACACCAAAAATTCTCTGAAACTCTCTTCCCTTTGTGTACTTTGCGTCCTTTGCGGTAATGCCTCCGGCACGCTACGCGGACAATCATAATCAAGCCTGAGATAATTTTCTGTTGTTAGATAAAAATAAACTTACACATTTGGGATGCTACCATATCAAGTTTATTTGCGGCTGCACAGAATCATGAAGCCTGTTAACATAATATGCAACTATTTCATCCAGGACTTAAAGAGCTTTTACTGATTAACAGGTATTTATCTAATCATAAAATGGGTTTTGTGACCATAGAAAGACCAATACCTGAATGGTTTAAAAAATTCACCCAAGCAATTCCTAGTTATTCAGTAGGATTACAATTACGGCGTGAATATCGTCATTTTTCAATGGGATTACAAGCTTTATCACTCAAAGATGTTGATAGTATTTATGTGATGGAAATTTATAATCAACATATTTTGACCCTATTACCTATGTTGGTGTCAACCGGGAAAAAAGTATTTTTATGTATTCATGGTAATCAAATATCTGCTCAAGAAAATAAAATCAAATATTTAGGATTTGTTTATCTCAAAAAATTTATAGAATTTAATCCTAGATTTAAGGTGATTCTATTAGAATTAGATGATGATTATGTCAGCGATAAGTTTAAATTTACGCAATCTTCTAAAATTGTCATTCCCCACCCCATAATGAGTGAATTTGCCCCAAAATTACAACCAGGAGCAAGGTTAAAACAAGATGAGAAAATTAAAATTGGTATTGCCGGAATTATTCGAGAAGATAAGCCTATAAATAAAATTTTAGAAAAACTCAGATATTATGTTTCTCAACATTTCCAGCAACTAGAATTAGTGATTGGTACACCTATTAATCAAAAATCTAAATCTCTAGTAAATTGCGCTGATATTACTTTTATTGATACCACAAAAGACGAAAATTATTTGCAAGCATTACAACAATTAGATATTTTAGTCACTGATTTTAATCAAGAGCGTTATTATTATCGAGCTAGTGGAGTAATAAGTGATGCTGGTTCTTGTGGATGTTATATCATTGCTCCAAATTATCCCGTAATTAAACATCAAATCACCTGGCCAGTTTCTATAGGTGCATCCTATTCTAGTTTAGATGATTTAGACACATTAATTGCAGAAGCAATTATTCATATTCGAGAAAAAGGTCAGGATAATCATTGGGTTTGGCGAGAAAAAAGAAATGCAGAATATATTTCTAAATTACTCTTTCCCAACCTCTAATTTTTATGTATAGACCCCCGACTGCTCAAATAAGTCGGAGTTCTGAATGATAAATTATGTTAAAGTCTTCTTTCTACCATCAACATCCGTCGATAAGATAGCCATCCACAAACTAACATTATCATTGCAAATCCAAATAAAAACCAAAAATGTGCTGTAATTTCATTGATATTATCGCCATTAGCTGACACAGCTAAAAGAGCCTCGTTCATGTGATAGATTGGATTATATTTAGCAATATTTAAAAGAGTCTTTGGAAATAACGAAGTTGGTAAAAAAGCCCCACCTAAAATTAATAAAGGTACACCAAAAGCAGCCACCAAAGCATTAACATCTTCAATCCGTCGAGCTAATTGTGTACCTAAAATAAATCCTAGACCTACATAAGCAATGATACTCAATAAAATGATGATTATTCCTAATAAAATCGAACCTTTAAAAGTAGCACCCCAAAAAGCCGCAATAGCATAAACTAAAAGTGTTTGTCCAATACCGATACAACTATGAGCCAGGAAAATTCCCAAAAAATAAGATGTGCCACTTAAGGGAGAAATAAATAAGCGTTTCAAGGTTTGCTGTTCTCGTTCTGCAACTACAGTTGCGACACTGCCACCCAAACAACTAAAAAATAGTGCTGCTCCTACTAAAGTTGAAGGTGCAGCATTTCCAAAAGCCACAGCCATTGTCAGTTTTGCTCGTTCCGCCAAAATAAATCCGTTGAGAATTAAGATGGAGATTGGAAAAATACTCCAAAAAATCAAGCTGCGTCTACGGCGCAACAGTTCAATTAAGATGCGCTGAGTTACAGCTATAGTTTCACGCCAATATTTCATCTTGCTTAGTTAATATACAATTTTACATGATTCATCGCTTGTCTAAAAAGCTAGAATCTTAACTTATAATTATTATACATTGGCAATTTCCAGAAAAAGCTGTTAAATTCTATTTATCATTTCAGACTGTGTTGAATAGTGAGAAGTTAATTGCGTAAATCATGAGCCAACTATTTAGGTTACCAGAATCATCTACCATTTCTCGTCGCACACTGCTGAAGTTATTTGGTGTGAGTACGATAGTCGGTGCAACAGGATACTCGCGTTTTAGTAAACCCAAACCCTCAGTTTTTCAACAAGATAATCTTGATTTACCCAAGATACTAAATACTAACAAAACCGTCGCCGTCATTGGTGGTGGTTTAGCTGGTTTAGCTTGTGCATATCAATTAGTTCAGCGGGGTTTTACCGTCAAACTTCTAGAAAAGTCTCCCCAACTTGGAGGTAAAATTGCTAGTTGGCCAATTGAAGCTGCTGGTGAAGATTTCATGATGGAACACGGGTTTCATGGCTTTTTTCCACAGTATTATAACTTAAACAGTGTAGTGTCTGAACTAGGAATAAAAGATCATTTTCAATCTTTAAATTATTATTCTGTAGTTTACCACAATTCTCAATATCAACCAGAGGTATTCCGTCCTAGTAGTTCTGCTTTTCCTTGGAACATTATTGATTTAGCTATTGCTTCTCCAAATCGATTACAATGGGGGATAAATCTTACCAAAATCAAACATTTACAAGTTTTTCAAGCAATTACAGGCTTTCAACGAGAAAAAAATTATCGACGTTTTGATAATATTTCTGTGGCTGATTGGGTTGCTACTGAATTTCCCCAAGGTTTATATGATTTGTATTTTCTCCCTTTTGCTAAATCTAGTTTAAATGCACCTGATAGTATGAGTGTGGGAGAACTCATGCAATTCTTCCATTTTTACTTTTTTGGTAATCCAGAAGGATTAGCTTTTAATGGTACAAAAGACGATATGGGAACAAGTTTAGTTCAACCTATCGCCCAAGAAATTCAGAAAAAAGGTGAAATTATCACAGATGTAAATGTAAGTGAAATTCTTACTCATGAAGGTAAGATTTCAGGGATTAAATATTATGTAGGCAACAATAATCATCCTGTACCTTTTGGGGTCAAGCGTAACTCAGTTAAAAATCACGAAGACATAGAATATTTTGGTGCGGCTGATGAAGTTTATGCTGTAAAAAATAGTAGTCAGGAAGCAATTTCTCTAACTTGCACCCATCAAGGTTGTACTGTGCAAATAGCCGCAGATGGGAAATTTCATTGTCCTTGTCATGGTGCAGTATTTACATCTGATGGTAAAGTTGTTAAAGGACCAGCACAACGAGATTTATCTAAATTTAAAGTTGTAGAAAAACAGGATGATAATTTGCAGCTATTAGCCATTAATCAAGAGTTATCATCTCCAGAAATAATTGCTGCTGATTATTATGTTTTAGCTACTGATGTACCAGGAGTACAACAACTATTTAAACGCATGACTGGGGATGTAGATAAAAAAGTGCGATCGCAAATTCAAAACCTGAGTATTGCTGATCCTTTTGCTGTTTGTCGTTTCTGGTTTGATCAAGATTTTCAATGGGAACACAGTAACTTTACTTCTTTATCTGGTTACAAACTAACTGACAGTATTACCCTTTATCACCGCATCCAAAAACAATTCATTGACTGGGCGCAACGCACTGGAGGTAGTGTAGTCGAATTACACGCTTACTGTTACAAAGAAAAAGAATTTCCCAATCAAGAAGCGTTGTTAAAAACATTTGAAAGTGAACTATATAAAATAGTTCCAGAATTAACACAAGCCAAATTACTACACCGAGAATTAGTTAATCAACATAACTTTTCTGGATACCCACCTAATAGTTATGCAGAACGTCCAGAAACTAATACAACTTTGACTAACTTATTCTTTGCCGGTGATTGGGTAAAAATGCCATTTCCCTGTGGTTTAATGGAACGGGCTGTAAGTAGTGGTTTGTTAGCAGCTAATGAAATTTTACACCGTGAAGGTTTGCAGAGAAGAACACTTTTAACAGTTAATCCAGAAGGATTGTTACAAATTTAATATCACAGAATTCAGGAGTCAGGAGTCAGGAGTCAGAAGAAAGATAACTATTCCCTGTCACCTGTCACCTGTCACCTGCTATATTCACCTAAATTTAAACCAATAACCCCCATAATTATCAAAAATATGGATAGAAATTTTACAACTGTAAAAGATTCACGAAACCAAATAATACCAATACTGGTAATTATGATAGTACCCAAACCAGACCAAATAGCATAAACTATACTAACTTCCAGTTTTCTCAAAGAAAGAGTTAAAAAAGTTAAACACAATCCATAGAATACAAAAATGAAAATTGAAGGAACTATTTTAGTAAATTCTTCAGAAAGTTTCATACAAGTTGTACCACCAACTTCAAAAATAATTGCCATGATCAAGTAAAGCCAACTAATTAACATACAATTCAACATTAGGGTGATGCAATTATCTCTACCACATCTAAAAATATCTATAAGTATAATGTCTTATATTTTGATAACCAAAATATTCAAACATCTACCTTTCTTAATTTTGTCAATAAATGATGAATTTCCCCCAGAAATCGGTGATTTATGCTAGGTAAAAAAATCTGCCATTGCTGCGGTAAAACCTGCAAATGAACTATAGTCTTTTGATACAATCGAAACCTCGACACCCAAACTTTCAGTATTTGCGGCTGTATAGGGGCCAAAACAAGCAATGATAGAGTTTTCATAATCACTTTTTGAATCAAACATTCTTAAAAAACTTTCTACTTCTGCGGTGCTAGTAAACGCAATCATATCTATCATTCCTTGACGAATTAAATTTAATTCCACCTGATAAATATTCTTGTCTACATTTTGTGTCATATAAGTAGGTAAACGAGTAACCTGCATACCCAATTTATTTAAATCGTTAATCAAGTTAGGAATAACATTTGGTTCAGGTAAACCCACAACTTCAGGAGCAGGTACTAGAACAGTTTGATTATAAATATTGGGAATTTTAGATAACTCAGCGACAATTCCCGCTGGACTAGGTTCTTGGGGTACTAAATCAACTCTACCACCAAGAGATAATAAAATTTCTGAGTCTTTACCTAATGCACATAATCTGCTATTCTGTAATCGAGAAAGAGGAATATTCAAATTATGTAGACGCTGAAAAAATGCCATGATTCCATTTCTACTTGTGAATATAATCCAGTTAAATTGCTCAAGATTATTCAAACTATTATCTAACTCAGTATAGTCTGATAACAGACAAGTTTCAATAGTAGGCATGATCACAGGAATACCACCTTGTTTGATGATTTCTTCACACAAACGATAGGCATAATTTCTGGGGGCTGTCACTAAGATTCTTTTGGGGTATAGGGGTAGTTGATTAGATGGAGTTAGCAAGTTAATTTCCCTAGAATTAGTTAGCATGAGTTATTTAATTTACAAAGTTACAAAAAATCATTCAGACTCTCTATTTTCAGAAAATATGGGAATTTTAATAATAAATTCAGAACCTTCTCCCAAACGAGATACACAGTAAAGTTGACCACCATGTTTTTCAACTATAATTTGATGGCTGATTGATAATCCTAACCCTGTTCCTTTACCGACTGGTTTGGTAGTAAAAAATGGGTCAAATAAACGTTTTTGTAAACTCTCTGGTATGCCCATGCCATTATCAGCAATGCGAATCATTACTTGATCATCATCAGTGACTTCACTGCGAATATGAATTGTCATATCTTTTTGAGTCTTGGGCGTGACATCATCGCCACAATTTGAGAGAATATAACCTTCAGAAACTGCATCAATAGCATTGGCGATGATATTCATAAATACCTGATTCAGTTGTCCAGCATAACACTCTACTAATGGCAGTTTTCCATACTCTTTAATTACTTTAATTTCTGGACGATCAGGTTTAACTTTTAAATTGTGTTTAAGAATTATTAATGTATTTTCGATACCTTCATGAATATCAACAAGCTTTAATTCTGCTTGATCTAGTCGAGAAAAGTTGCGTAAAGACAAGACAATTTCATTAATTCTAGTAGCACCAACTTTCATAGAAGATAACAATTTTGGTAAATCTTCCATGATGAATTCAATTTCAATTCCTTGCTTTTGTGCTTGTGATACCATCTCAGCATAAGAATGTTCTTGTTGATAACATTCTAGCAGGAATAGTAGGTCTTTGACATATTCATTTGCATAGGTGAGATTCCCATAAATAAAATTCATGGGATTATTAATTTCGTGGGCGATACCCGCTACCAATTGTCCCAAAGCAATCATTTTTTCATTTTGTAATAACCTAGTGTAGTTATGTTGAAGATCACGAAAATCTGCTCGTGCTATGCGAACCTGTTCTTTTTCTTTTTGGAGTCGAGAAAGTGTTAAGACATGGATTTGAGAGTAGGCTAACAGCAACTGATGGAAATCAAGTAAACCATACTGACAAGATTGATCTGTAATCACAATTGGTTCATAGACAAGTTTAGAAGATCGCCCTAATGCAATCTGAGTTGCATCGACAATAGGTGTATCCTCAGATAAAATTGATATATCTGGTAAAAGAAAATTGTAGAGATATTCAACAGGCCGCCCAGCGAATAAACCCAAACCATAAGGACGACTCATTTGTTCAAAAAATAGCCTTCGTGAAATCATACCCACACATTGATGATTTCTAGTTAAGATAATTCCTGGTAGTAAAGGCTCTTGGTCAAAAATTTTAGATAATTCATTTCCTGGATGATCTAACTCAATTTGAACTGTCCAAACTGGTAGTTCCTGCAAAGTTGACTCTAGTTTGAGATTCAACTCATCAGCATTTCTCATGCTATGCATAGCCAGCATTTTTAGAATCCTTAATATTTATGTAATCTTGACGTTCATGAAAAACCGTATTATTGCTCAATTTGCTATTTCCAAAAGTCAGTGGTAGATATTAATGAGTACACAAATGATTATCTTCGGTTTTTGAGCTAGATTTGTTATTTTTGTTTAAATGCAGCGATTTTATTCTCAAAATTGCACGCAACATTAAACTTAAAAACAACATATAGGCGTATAGATTTAGTTAATAGTCAAAGGATATCTGAAATCCTACCATCTGTCCTTTAACTAAAAGTTAAGGATTAGAGATAATGATGCTAATCATATAAGAGTGTGTCAATCAGACATCTCTTCCAAAACTTGGTTGTAAATATGAGCAATACCAGCAATTTTCGTCAAGCTTTCCGTGAAGCGCAAAATCACGCCCTCGTAGGTCCTAATGTCATAGCCAATGCTCTCCCCTATGTTGGTGGTGGGTTAATCCTGACTGCATTGGGAACCTATGGTGGTTTGGGAATTATCCGTTCTCACCCTGAACTATTTTTCCCTACCTTCCTTGGTGCTGTAGTTCTCGAACTAATTCTTTTCTTTGTAGCCCAAAATGTAGCCTCAAAAGGTAACAATAAAGTTGCTCTTCCGCTGTTAGCAATTTATAGCCTCCTATCAGGTTATACCCTGAGTGGCTTAGTATTTGTTGCTTTAAGAACCCAAGGCGTTGGCATTCAGGGCATTGGCATAGCTGCCCTGGGTTGTGGTATCACCTTTATAGCAGCCCGTCAAATTGGTTCTAACCTCTCAGAATCAGACGGCATGGCTTTAACCAAAACCATCTCCTTGGGCATCATCGCCTTGGTGGTTGTGTGTGTTACTCAATTTGTCTTTGCTTTATTTGGTGTTTATACACCCAGTTGGTTAGAAATCGGTATTTCCGGCCTAGGTGTTTTTCTGTTTGCAGGTGCATCTGTAGTTGATTTCTACATTTTGCCCCGCACCTACCGCAATGACGAGTATTTACCTGCGGCTTTATCGATGTACCTGACCTACATCAACCTCTTCGTGTTTATCTTGCGGTTGTTAATTGCTATCAATAGCCGTGATTAGGTAATTATCAACAATAAGTACAAAGAAAATTTAACTAAAATTAACCGTGGTTTATTCACATCGACCACGGTTTTTCATTTGCAGCCGATTCAGTAGTTGACACCACTGATTTGAGATAATTTGTCCAACTACAGTTAAAATCAAAAATATCGAGAGCGATCGCCCAAATCAGCAGTCCACCCAGGTAGACTTTATTTGTGTAGTAGCGTTCCCGTGAGCGTGCCGTAGGCTCTATTATATTCGCCTAAAAATTTATTCAACTATGGAAGTCCTAGAACTCAAACGCGAAATCGAAACGTTGTCTGACCGCCTGGGTAAAACCCAGGACTATCTTTGACGTACCTGCGCTCAAAGCCAAGATTCACGATTTAGAACAAATATCAGCCCAGCCAGAATTTTGGGACGACCAAACCCAGGCGCAGCGAACACTGCAAGAACTCAACGACCTTAAATCCCACCTAGAACAATATTATCAATGGCACGCCAATTTAGATGATACCAGGGCAGTCGTTGAACTATTAGAACTAGAAACCGACGAATCACTACTGCAAGAAGCCGAATCTACAATTAACAAACTCAATCGTGACCTTGACCAGTGGGAATTACAACAGTTACTTTCTGGACCCTATGACTCTCAAGGCGCTGTTTTGACCATTAATGCAGGTGCTGGTGGGACAGATGCTCAAGATTGGGCATTTATGTTAATGCGGATGTATACCCGTTGGGCAGAAGACCACGGCTACAAAGTCACATTGGCTGAAGAGTCAGAAGGTGACGAAGCGGGAATTAAATCAGCCACTTTAGAAATTACTGGACGTTACGCCTATGGTTACTTGCGTTCAGAAATGGGTACTCATCGCTTAGTCAGAATTTCCCCCTTCAACGCCAACGGCAAGCGGCAAACCAGTTTTGCTGGGGTGGAAGTCATGCCACAAATAGATAATACTGTCAAGTTGGAAATTCCAGAGAAAGATTTGGAAATCACCACAACCCGTTCTGGTGGTAAAGGTGGGCAAAATGTCAACAAGGTAGAAACCGCAGTGCGGATAGTTCATATCCCTACAGGTTTAGCTGTGCGTTGTACAGAAGAACGTTCCCAGTTACAAAACAAAGAAAAAGCTCTCGCCCGTCTCAAAGCCAAGCTGTTAATCATCGCCCAAGAACAACGCGCCCAAGAAATTGCCGAAATTCGTGGTGATATGGTGGAAGCTTCTTGGGGTAATCAAATCCGTAACTATGTCTTTCACCCTTACCAAATGGTCAAAGATTTACGTACAAATACGGAAACAACAGCTATTGGTGACGTGATGAATGGTGAACTTGATGCTTTCATCCAAACTTATCTGCGTCAGGAAAACCAATTGGTAGACAGTAATTATGGGTAATTGGTGATTGGTGATTGGTAATTGGTGATACAAATTTGAATTTTGGATTTTGGATTTGGGATTGTATTTTATGAACTCCAATCTAAAATCTAAAATCTAAAATCTAAACTTTTTCTCCCCAGTTCCCAGTCAAGAGTCCCCAGTCAAGAGTCCTCCAACATGATGTAAAGTTATAAGTAGAGATTATTGTCAGAAAATAATGAGCAATTCTCCTGTAAACGAACCAAAACCTAGCTACGTTAAACTGGCCATGCGAAATATGGTCAGAAAAGGTGGAACATCCCTCCAACATTTTGGACTAACTGCTGTAGGACTATTAGCTGTCCTCGTCGGACTGGCTTACCTAACTCGTTAACCAAGGAGATTTTGTGGCTCCTCAAGTGGAACTATTTGTAGAAAATTGTGTTGAAGAGTCTTGCCCACCAGTGGTTTATAATCTTGGGGCTAATGATTCAGCAGCATCTGACCATTCCTGGGAAAACTGGTTTTTTCAATGGTTAGAAATTCTTACGCCAGAACTTCCACCTGCGCTAAGTTATGAAATAGGGCTGCGTTTGACAGATGATGCCCAAATGCAGGAACTAAATGCCCAATACCGTCATAAAAATCAACCTACAGATGTTTTAGCCTTTGCTTGCTTAGAGTCAGATTTACCCCAAAGTGAAGAAATGCTGGCTGCTCAACCTTTGTATTTAGGAGATATTATTGTATCTATAGATACAGCGCAACGTCAGGCTCAACAGCAGGAACATAGTTTAACCACAGAGTTAGCTTGGTTAACTGCTCATGGTTTATTGCATCTTTTAGGCTGGGATCATCCTGATGAGGAAAGTTTACTGCAAATGTTAAATAAACAGGTAGCTTTACTATATGCAGTAGGTATTATTGTTGACTTAAAATAGTGGACATAGATAAGAGTTGTAATTTGGGTGGCGATTTTTACAAAATTATTGTCACAGATTCCTTAAAATTGCGGCTAAAGTCTAATCTTACCCTGACAAATTGACCAAGATTTCCACCTTATAATATTTGTATTCTCCACTCTATGTCTCAACAAATTTCCCCACCACCAACACCTAACAGCTTACCAACTCTTGTGTCTAAAGAACGGGAATTTTCCTGGCAGATAGCTTCTAATTTATTTGTTAGTTTTAAGTATGCCTGGGCGGGTATCAGCTACAGTTTTCAAACTCAACGCAACTTTCGTATCCATGTAGCTGTTTGTGCTTTTGCAATTGGCTTGAGTCTTTTTTTACATCTCCAACCAGTAGAAATATCCATAATTGCTATTACTAGCGGTTTAGTTTTAACCCTGGAGTTAGTGAATACAGCCCTTGAGTCTCTGGTAGACTTAACAGTTAAGCAAACTTACCACGATTTAGCCAAAGTTGCTAAGGACTGTGCAGCTGGGGCTGTGCTTGTCTCTGCTTGGGTATCTCTGCTAGTAGCTGCTATACTTCTACTACCTCCTCTAATAGCTTTAATCATGACTGCTATTTAGAGAATCTTTGTAACTTCACTCTCTCCCATACTATTTAAAATGTTGGTTAAAATTTTGGGGAATGGGCGTTGTCTATATTTGATGTAGAAATGCTCAAATTAAAGATGGCGATTTTAATCTAAATAAATCAGGTAAAAATTGTGATTATAGTCATTGATAATTACGATAGCTTTACATATAATTTGGTGCAATATTTGGGGGAACTAGCGGCCGATTTCCCCGTAGCTGCTGAATTGAAAGTTGTTCGTAACGATAAAATCACTGTAGATGAAATTCGGGCTTTAAATCCCGATGCAGTGGTGATTTCCCCAGGTCCTGGTCGTCCAGAAGATGCAGGAATTTCTCTAGATGTAATTGAAAAGCTGGGAACTGATTTACCAATTTTAGGTGTTTGTTTAGGACATCAAAGTATTGGTCAGGTGTTCGGTGGTAAAATCGTTTCTGCACCAGAGTTGATGCACGGTAAAACCTCTTTAGTGTCTCACCAGGGAGTTGGTGTTTTTCAAGGATTAGAAAATCCTATTACCGCCACTAGATATCATAGTTTGGTGATTGACCGCGACACTTGCCCCGAAGTATTAGAAATCACCGCTTGGGTGGAAGATGGAACAATTATGGGAGTACAACACAGGAACTATCCTCATATTCAAGGTGTCCAATTTCATCCAGAGAGTGTGCTGACTGTTTCGGGTAAGCAGTTACTCAGAAATTTTCTGGAACAATTACAGGCGAGAAAGTGAGATGAAACGACGACAGTTAATGGGCTATGCTGGGGCTGGTTTGGTGACAGCTTTAGTTACTAATTTAAGTTCTAATTTTCCAGTTAATGCCCTATCCAGTGGTGTATCAGTTCAGTGGTTGGGTCACACTTGCTTTCTGTTTACTGGTGGGGGGGTGAAAATTCTCGTCAATCCTTTTCGGACTATCGGCTGTACGGCTGGATATCGTTTACCAAAAGTGGCAGCTGATTTGGTGTTAATTAGCAGTCAACTGTTAGATGAAGGTGCAGTGGAAGGACTACCGGGAAATCCTAAGCTGATTTATGAAGCGGGTGTTTATGAATTTAAAGGTCTTAAATTTCAAGGAATAGCCATAGACCACGACCGCAAAGGTGGTAAACAATTTGGTAAAAATACGGTTTGGAAGTGGACTCAAGGGGGAATCAATATTGTGCATTTAGGGGGTGCGGCTGCACCTATTTCCATTGAGCAAAAAATCCTTACGGGTCGTCCTGATTTGGCATTAGTTCCCGTGGGAGGTAGTGATAAAGCTTACAATGCTGAAGAAGCAAAACAGGCTATTGGGATGTTAAATCCTAAGTTGGTAATTCCCACCCATTACCGTACTCAAGCGGCTGATGCTGCTAGTTGTGACATTACACCTGTAGATGATTTTCTGGCTTTGATGCCGGGTGTTAATATCCGACGAGGTAATGGTGATACTGTGACGATTAATTCTCAAGCTTTACCTGAAAATACGGAAATTCAGATTTTGAGTTATAAGTTTTAGTCAAATCTGGCAGATGTATGTTGGGTTTTGTTCCACTCCTTTGGGGAAGTCCTTTGGGGAAGCAAGCTACAACCCAACTTACTGATTAATTGTACTATGTATTTTTATTAGATGATAGTTCTTCCTTATCAAAATTATCATAGCATATCTAAAACTGGTTGTCAACACTCAACATCATACTATTGGCGTTTTTTGTTTTGTTTCTTGGTGATGGAAATTGAAAATAAAAAGCGATCGCCCCCGTAAAATCAAGAGAGTGATCGCTGATGATAAGTTCAGAAAATCTTGGTAAATTGATAATAAATGATTTTTCTCAATTACCAATTACCCATTTAAGCTGTATACCATTCTGGAGTTAGCTTATCTGCATCAGCAACAAGATTCTCAGTTGCTAAAGTTCCATTCATAGTCCAGATTTTATCTGCACTTGTTTGTTGATCTCTCCAGTAAACATCGGTTTTACCATCACCATTGAAATCACCAAGAGATGCTGTCAAACCAGGGGAATTGCTGGGTAAAAATGCTTCAGAACTAACGGTTGTACCATCCATTAACCAAGCAGTATTTTCACCAGTTGTCGCATTGTGCCAGAAAATGTCAGTCTTACCATTTCCGTCGAAATCACCAATTTTGGCAGTCCAATCTGCGCCAAGTGTGTTCACAACACCTTCGGTAACAAAAATGCCATTCATGGTCCAAATTTTGTTTTCACCACTGGCGGTATTGCGCCACAAAATATCAGTTTTGTAGTCACCGTTAAAATCACCAAGGGTAGCAGACCAGGACGCGTCCTGTGATTGTAAATTATATGGAGTGGCTTGGCTACCATCCATGAACCAAGCGATATTATCACCAGTGGTATTGTTGCGCCAGAAAATGTCACTCTTGCCATTTCCGTCGAAATCAACAATGGTTGCAGTTAAGGACAAATCTGTGCTTTCTAGAACGGTTGCACTGCTTACAGTTGTAGCGTCCATCTGCCAAATGGCGTTTTGACCTGTTTGATTATTACGCCAGAAAATATCGGTTTTGCGATCGCCATTAAAATCGCCAATATTCGCACTCCAACCTGGGTCAACTCTATCTAAATTCACGAAACTAGCAACTCTTGTCCCATCCATTAACACAACGACATTCTCGCCAGTTTGTTCATTGCGTAACAAGAAGTCAGTCTTATTATCGCTGTTGAAATCGGCAGTTTTATAACTCCAGGTTGTTAAGTCATATTGGCCTAAAGAAGCCTGTTCTATAACTCTTGTTCCATCCATGAGGCGAACTAAAATTTCACCTGTTTGCACATTCACCCACATTTTATCTGTTTTACCATCACCGTTGAAATCGGGAACAATGGCCGCACTGGTTAAATAAGGATTAGGATTGGGGTTGGAACTTCCTCCTACTGGTAATTGTAGTGGAATATCTGAAAATATTGGGTTTGGTTCTGCTTGAGGTGCAGAATTGTTAGGAAGTGATATATCGAGTGGGTTGTCCATCAAACTATTTGATTTCTCGAGAGATATTAATCCTGCTGATTGTAGTTCTTGTTGATATAATCCTGATTGACTGTTGTTATTAGTAGGCATGGCGTGTTTTTATGAGTAATTAATATAAAGTTTTAGTTTATCTAAAATTAAGATTCTGTAAATAATAAACATTTGTTTAATTGGTTAATGCCAATGTCATTATAAGTAGACATTTAGTTGAGATTTTCAATAACTTTTTCAGAAAAATAAAAGTAATATATGAACAATAAAAATCAAATTTGTTTTTATTTATCAATGTCATAATTTAATAATCAAATCTTGTTTTGTTGACAATTGAATTTCCATCAGGTGCTGATCTCATTGAAGAGTGTTATGTAATTTAGAACCCTGACTTTTTGCAGAAGTCGGAGACCGGTTTATGCGTTAAAAAAATTGAAAATTGGCTAAAATAATTAAGATTAACAATTACAAACATACCAATGTAAGTTTGTTAAGGTTAAAAACAATACTATATTTTCCAAGGTCAATCAGTTATGCAATCAGAATATCGGCAGCGTCGTGAACAGTTAATGGCGAAAATTGGTACTGGGACAGCGATTTTTCGCAGCGCACCTTCAGCAGTAATGCACAACGATGTTGAGTATGTTTACCGCCAAGACAGTGATTTTTATTACTTGACAGGATTTAACGAAGCCCAAGCGGTAGCGGTGTTAGCACCCCATCACCAAGAACATCGGTTTATTTTGTTTGTCCAACCCAAAGATAGAGAAAAGGAAGTTTGGAGTGGTTATCGCTGTGGAGTGGATGCAGCAAAGGAAATTTATGGTGCAGATGAAGCTTATCCCATCACAGAGTTGGATGAGAAGTTACCGAAATATTTAGAAAAAGCTGATCGCATTTACTATCATTTAGGACGCGATCGCAATTTTAATGACAAAATTCTCAAACATTATCAAAGTTTACTGCGTACCTATCCCAAACGGGGAACAGGACCCACAGGAATAGAAGATACCAGCACAGTTTTACATAGTTTAAGATTACATAAAAGTAAAACCGAAATAGACCTGATGCGTCAAGCAGCGGATATTGCAGTAGAAGCACACAACCATGCTTTAAATGTCACCGCACCGGGAAGATATGAATATGAAATACAAGCAGAAATAGAACATATTTTCCGTTTACGGGGTGGGATGGGTCCTGCTTATCCTTCCATTGTTGCTGCGGGAAGAAATGCTTGTGTTCTGCATTATATAGAAAATAATTGTCAGATGCAAGAAAACGAATTGTTATTAATTGATGCTGGTTGTGCTTACGGTTATTACAATTCAGATATTACCAGAACATTTCCCGTAGGTGGTAAATTCACAGGAGAACAAAAAGCGTTATATGAAATAGTATTGGAAGCACAAAAACAAGCCATACAAGAAGTAAAACCCGGAAATGGTTTTAATGCACCTCATAATAAAGCAGTGCGTATTCTCACAGAAGGTTTAGTAGAATTGGGTTTATTGAAAGGTGAGATTGATAAATTAATAGAAGAGGAAAAATATAAACCATTTTATATGCACCGCACCAGTCATTGGTTAGGGTTAGATGTGCATGATGTGGGAATTTATCAACATGGAGAAAACCCGCAACTTTTACAACCTGGACAGGTTTTAACAATAGAACCAGGACTTTATATTGTACCTGATACTCAACCGGCAGAAGATCAACCAGCAATTGATCCGCGTTGGGTAGGAATTGGGATTAGAATTGAGGATGATGTGTTAGTTACTGCTGAGGGAAATGAGGTTTTAACTGCGGGAGTTCCCAAGGAAATTAAGGATGTAGAAAGATGATATAGATCCCTGACTTCTGACAGGAATTTTCAAATTTATGGAGAGGATAAAAAAGAAGTTGGGGATCTGGTTTATAGATAATTTGTAGTAGTATAGCCAGAGAATAAATTAAGAGTCTCATAGCTGAAGTCGCTTGAAACCGACTACTTAACCTTGTATTTGGGAAAATTTGCAAGAGTGGATATATTTAGATACAATTGAAAATATAGTAGTAGGTTGGGTTAAGCGACAGCGCAACCCAACAAAGTCTGCAAAATGTTGTGTTGGGTTTCGTTTCTCAACCCAACCTACTATTTTATCATGAATATTTATTCTATTGGAAAACCAGGAATTAAAGTATCAATTTCCTGCATTAACCGCAATGTTTCTGTTAAAGCAACAACGATTTTTTGATAGTGTAAAATCTCATCTTCAGATAATACACGATTGACATTTTTTCTATCTTTTAACCATTTATCTAATACTTGATATCCACCTATTTTAAATTCCCAGATGTGTTGAGGAATATCTGTAAAATAATTCTGTTTATTGATACAAACTCTTTGCAATTCTGAATTATAAGTGACTTCTGTAAGTTGATTTTCTGCTATTTGTTGATATGTGGTAATTAAATTATCAACTTTCTCAGATTTCATTAAATGTAAATTAACTAATTCTTCTCCTTTTTCAGCTAATGACTTAAATAGTTTTTGATTACTGGTTAAGGGAAGACGAGGAAAATCAATCTTGAGAAATTCAGCGTATCTAGTGCGATAGATAGGACTATGAAAAATAGCATAAGCATAGTAAAATATTTCTTCTGGTGTTGGTGTTTTACCAAGTTTGTTTTTGATAGTTTCTAAGAATTTTGGGGATAAGTTAGGAGTTCTTTCTATGAAAAGGTTAGTTTGTTTATTTTCTGTATTTGGGTAAATATAGAGAGGTGCTAAAGTCATTGTTCCTTTATTGCTATAAAAAGCACGATTATCAACAATACAATCAGAAACAATAAAATGATTATAATTGTCATTTAAAGCTACTTGTCGCATATAAACAAAGGCTAAATTATTTTGCTGAATCATGTGATACATGACTTCTTTTCTTGGTCTATCTACTAATTCTTCATAATTATAGTAATATCTAAAATCAAAAGGACGATACAAATATACTTGAAAATATTTTTGCCAATCTTTGACTTCTTTTAAAGATTTTCTTTTATTATTAATATTCCATTCTGGATTATTATTTAATGAATATTTATTGATGATTTCATCATCAGCTATACTTAAATTTCTAAAATCTTCTATTCTTTTACACAGTTGTTCTAAATCAAAATCTATAACAAAATGATCTCGATGAGTTTTTACCCCTGTTGAATTTATAGGAAAAATATCTGTAACACTCCAACCTTGATTATATTCTGTAGCTAAATCAAAATCTTTCGGTGCAAAAAAGTAATTTGGTGCAGTTGGTTTTAACTCTATCCAGTCAATATTATTTAAACTTGTAGATTCCAAAAACTTATATTTATCCTCACGACTTCCCCACAGATCATAATACCACACCTTAGCCATTTCCTTAATCCCATCTCTGGATTTATAAGCAGTAGAAAAATAATCAGGTTCGCTTTTTTCCCGCACAGCAATTAAGATAGATACACCTTGTTGAATATCAAAAACATTTTGATCAACATTTCCTTCTGGTGTAGTTTCTTTTAATAAAGAATTACCATGTAAATCCATGATATATAATGTATCAAAATACTTTAATAACTCCTCTCTCATTCCGCGATGAATTAAACCATTGAGATAGGAATGATTAGTAATAAAACCAATAATACCATAACCTTTAGGTGTTTTCTGAATTTGATATTGAGCAAATCGAATAAATTTAATATAATCATCATCCAAAGGTTGGATATTCTTTTCTTTTTCTAACCTCACCCGACCTTTATATAATTCTAAAAGTTCCCCAATATGGGTTAATTCAGTAATAGTTTTACCTGCTTTTCCGGTTTTATAAATCCGATTCCAAGCTGAACCAGTATATTCAACATCAGCTAAATATCTTTCATCTTGATTTAAGATTCGTTTGCGTTTACTCGCATTTTGGGAACTGACAGAATAAGGAGGATTTCCTAATACCACCATTACGGGAATTTCGTTTTTCACTTTTCCCGCTTGACTTGATTCTTCTGCTATTATTTGCGTCATACCAGGAATTAAATCTTTTTGGTTTATTCCCTCTTCCAAAGCATTAGTTAAATAAACTTTTAATCTTTCTTCGGGTGCAAATTTATAACCTAAATCTCCTAATAATAAACCTAATTTTAAATGTGCGATGGTGTAGGGAGTCATTAATAATGCAAAGCCAAAAAGACGATTTACCAGTTTTGCATCTCTTAAAAAACTATTCCATTTATCAATTCCATATTTAGCGACATTATCCCGAATTTGTTTGATAACTGCATATAAAAAAGTTCCTGTTCCTGTTGCGGGGTCAAGAATAGTTACTCTTCTATTTCCTAAACCATGTTGTAAATCAAAAATTTCTTCATTCACTAAAATATCATTAACAGCACGGACAATAAAATTAACTACAGGTTCAGGAGTGTAATAAACTCCGCGACTTTTTCTTAATGAAGATTGATAAGCAGCTAAAAATGTTTCATAAAAGTGAATAACCGGGTCTTCTGTGCGCGTTTCTATACCAAAAGTTTCTAAAATATTGGTCATATCAACTGTATTTAGTAATTCTACTAAATTTTCAATTGACTTATGAATTTTACTAACGCTATCAGTTGCAATAACTATATCAAATAAACCTTTTAAAAAAGGGATTCTATCACTAATATAAATACTGGCTGTTGTGCGGTTAAATGCAAATTGTCCGGGGTTTTGTGCATGACCAATTCTCGCAGTAAATAAACCATAAGCAATGGTTTGAGCGTACATATCCGCAAAACTTTGATTATCTATATCCAGAATCAATATTTGTTTAAATGTTTCTTTTAATTGATGTAATTGTTCGGTGTTTGCTTCTATATCTAAAGTTGAGAAAATCGCGTTTCTAATGGTTTTCGTATAAGCTGCCATTTCTTTAGCCAAATCATAATAGTTATTAATATCTTTAGCTTTTTGATCAAGAAATAATTGCAGTAATTCTGTGATAGGTTGTAAATCATCAACCAGCGTAATTTCACCTTGTTCTAAATCAGCTAATTTTGCAGTTTTTTCACATTCTCCATCGACATACCAACGAAATTCTAGATAATTAGTTAAAATCAAATTGTAACCAATATTGGATTCTAAATAACGTTTAATCTGTTCTGTTTTTTCGGTTTTAATTAAATCAACATTAATATCCTTAGCTTCGATATATCCCAAAACTCGGTCATTTTTTCTGATGGTAAAATCAGGAATACCTTCTTGATTACCTTTTTCTTCAATTCTGGCATTAATTCCAATCATTAAACCTTCAACTAGACGTTGTAAACTAGGGTAATGACTGCGTTCTCCACCGCGTTTAATGTTGGTTTGTATATCTTGGATGTAGTTGTTAAAATCAGTCATAGGTAGCAGCAGCACATGAAAATAATTTACCAATAAAAAGGTTTTAATTCTATTCAGCAATCTCTTATTACTAATTCCGCAAAAAGCGAAACAGAAATAATTAAGGTATTACCTAAAGTTTTAATTTCAGTAAAATCTCGATCACCTGTAATCAAAAAATCAGCATTAGCGGAAATCGCACAAGCAAGAAACTTAGCATCTTTTTGATCTCTAGGGAAATCAAATTTGGTAGAAACATCAATCCGTTGGGTTGAATTCTGAATTAGGTTTAACCATTTTTCTTTTTGAATATCTGTTAATTTAAATTTGCGTCTATTTAATACCTGCTGATACTCTGCTAAAATCTCTTCTGAAACTATCCATTGATAATCAGGTTGATTAATAATCCAATTAATAACGGATTCTGGTTTTCTTCCAGATATTGCCGCAGATACTAAAATATTAGTATCTATAATAATGATCATTCTCCTCTCCGATAAGCTGCAATTTCCTCATCAATTTCTTCATCAGTTAAAGGATTATCAACGTGCAATTCCTGGGTTTCTTGACATAATTGACTAAATTCTTCAGCTAATTTATGTCGGTGGGTATCAGGTTGATAATTCTCCTTCATTTCCTGCATCATTTGGATTTTCTCCTCCAGTAATTTTTGTGCTGGTTCTCCTGAGAGAATTGTAATTCTTTGACTTTCTTGATTGAGATTTTGTCTTTGGGCTAAAATTTTTAAAGCATCGGTAATCACTTCATTGGGTGTTCTATATTTACCAGTTTTTAACTGTTCCTGCAATAACTTCTCTTGTTCTGAATCCAAAATAATTTGTATCATATTTCTTGCCCTGTTACCAGTTTTCTATAATTATAACCATCAACATTGATTTATTTTGTTGGGTTGCGCTGTCGCTTAACCCAACCTACGGATCTGCGGTTCGTTACTCCATAAAAAATAGGGACAGTTTACACCATCCCCATTATTTTCCTATTCTTGAAAACCCTTACAGTTGAGGAACAAACTGTTGCTTATCAGGTACTTCAGTGTACTCAGCGACAATTTGCCGGAACTCGTCACCGTCAATGGTTTCTTTTTCAATCAATAAATCAACCAAGCGGTCTGTAACACTGCGATGTTCACGGATAATTCTCTTAGCGTTTTCGTAACACTCTTCTGCGATCGCTCTGACTTGTCCATCAATCCGAGAAGCTATAGATTCAGAATACTCTGATCTGGTTGTCCAGTCACGACCCAGGAACACTTCACCCTGTTGGCTTTCCAGTGAAAGAGGTCCCAAATCAGACATCCCAAACCGTGTTACCATTTGTCGTGCCATACCTGATAGCTGCTGCAAGTCTCCACCCGCACCAGTTGTCACTTCCGCAGCACCGAAAATCACTTCTTCAGCAGCACGACCACCCAAAGCACCAGTAATTCTGGCTTTGAGTTGAGAACGAGAAATTAAACCTTGTTCTTCATTAGGCATAAACCAGGTTAAGCCCTGTGCTTGTCCTCTAGGAATCAGAGTAACTTTTTGTACTGGATCATGGTCTTTTAATAAAGTACCCACCAAAGCATGACCAACTTCATGGTAAGCAATTAAGCGTTTGCTCTTGCTGTCTACCAAAGGAGTACCTTCCATACCCGCAACTACTCTGTCTACTGCATCATCAATTTCTAACAGAGTAATGCCTTCTTTGCGTCTTCTAGCGGTGAGAATAGCTGCTTCATTGAGGAGGTTAGCTAAGTCTGCACCTGTAAAACCAGGTGTACGACGAGCGATCGCTTCCAAGGAAACGCTTGGATCTAATTTCTTGTTCCGCGCGTGAACTTGTAAAACTTCCAAGCGGCCTTTAATATCAGGTGCGTCAACAGTTACTTGTCTGTCAAAACGACCGGGACGTAATAAAGCTGAGTCTAAAACATCAGGACGGTTGGTAGCAGCAATAATAATAATGCCTGTATTACCTTCAAAACCATCCATTTCGGTTAGTAGTTGGTTGAGAGTTTGTTCTCTCTCATCATTACCACCACCGATACCAGCACCCCGTTGACGACCTACAGCATCAATTTCATCAATAAAGATGATACAAGGAGCGTTATCTTTAGCTTTTTTAAACAAGTCGCGGACACGGGAAGCACCCACACCAACGAACATTTCTACAAATTCCGAACCAGAGATAGAGAAGAAAGGAACACCAGCTTCACCAGCGATCGCTTTTGCTAGTAGAGTTTTACCAGTACCAGGAGGTCCAATTAACAATACACCTTTAGGAATTTTTGCACCCACAGCAGTAAATCTTTCTGGCTGTTTGAGGAAAGTAACAACTTCCTGTAATTCTTCCTTAGCTTCCTCAATTCCCGCCACATCATCAAATTTTACGCCAGTTTTCGCTTCCATTTGGAACCGAGCGCGAGATTTGCCGAAATTCATCGCTTGGCCAGGACCACCGGGAAGATTATTAGAACGACGGAACAAGAAGAATAAACCAGTAATCAATAAAACTGGGAAGATCAGATTTCCCAACAAACCCCAGATAGCGCCATCATTGCGGATGGGATGAGCATCAAAACTGACATTATGTTCTTTGAGTTTATTAATTAACTCAGGAGCATTATAAGGTAAATCTACCCGCCAGCGTTGGATGCGGTTTTCAATATCTTGGTCATTCGCTTCGATAATTGCAGTTCTACCGCCATCATACAGGTCTACATTGGTAACGCGATCAGCGTCCAAGTATTCCAGAAACCGTCCATAGGTCATGCGAGTATTAGCTGCATTTTTACTTGTGTCCGCAGGAACGTTTGCAAAAGCGCCTTGCCAAAAGAAAAAGCCAATTACTAAGGCCAGCACTGACCAGAGTGCTACGACTTTCCAAGAGAATTTCATCTTTTAATTTGCCTCTAGATACCAATATGACTGCTTTTGTAACGGATGTTTATAAATCCATTTTGTAATTTGAGCCATAAAACGGTCGTTTGCTTATGGCAGATTCATGAAGTTTGTCCAGAATCTTAATTAAATTTAACCTAATTCTCATACTAATACCAATTAAAAATTAAAAATTAAAAGTTAAATCTTCCCAAAATCATTTATCACAAGGGTTTGGGGCTAATTTCTATTTAGCTATCTCTAATACTAATTTTATGCTAAATCGCATTTAATCATCGAATACAGTTATCTTCATTTATCCGCATTTATTCGTGTTTATCCGCAGCTAATTATTTTTGATATCCTATTTAATGCAATTAATCATAAATTTGTTATGACGTACAAATTATATTATTTCTCCATTATCACTGCGTAAGTCCTATATAACTAAATCAAATAAAAGCATCCTCTCTGTATCTCTGCGTCTCTGCGTGAGATAAAAAAGATGTAGTTCATTTACTGTTTGTATCTCGTTCATCCCTGTGCATCAATGGACGTAAACCATTTAACCCCGCCGCTATAGCAGGTTTCACCAAGTTCTCGTAATACAGGCAGTGATTCACCTGTAAGCTTTTGCTGGTCAATGAAAGCCTTACCCTGTAAAATTTGCCTGCTCGCGCTGTGCGATCGCGAATCATATCACCAATTTGATGCAGCGTCATCACTAAAGCCGGAGTGAGTAAATTTCCTTGTGCTGCTGTCAGGGAAATTGCCATAAAATCTAGGCAATCTATATTTAATTTATGATTTACAGTTAAACTATTATATGCACGTTTAGCTACAGGGAAAGTAGCCAAAGCGACAACGGAAGCAATTAAACTGGTAGGAATAGGAATTGTTAAACCCAGTAAAGCTAAACTAGCAGCTAAAGCAGGTAATTTTATACCTGAATCTTCTTCTTCCTTGATAGTTGCAGTTTTAGGATCATCCTGTATAACGGTAGCAGCTTCAAACGATAGCACCACATCCTGGAAAAAAGATTGATGATGATACCAGAGTCAGAGCCTCTGTGATAGCATTCCCAGTCAGAGACTGGGAACGAGATAAACGAGATAAACGAGATAAATCTCTTCCTTTGCACCTTTGCGCGAAACAAAAAATATTCTGTGGGATGGACATCTTGCTCGTCCTCAGTATCAGAATTAAATACAAGGTGAAACTACCATGAAACAAGTAGCCGTTTTAGGAATGCCGAATACGTACCTCATCTCTTCGGAAACTGCTGTATTATTTAACTTGTGTGATTTCTAAAGTGTAGGGAAAATATTTACCTTGGATGTAAGAACCAACCCAAATTTCGTAAGTTCCTGGCAACCATTCCCCCACAATACCGGGATTTTTCCCATCAAAATCATCATTACACCAAGTACCACCAGGTCCTTTAATCATGATAGTTGTGTCTTTCGGACTTTTGACTTGTAATTTTAGGTAGTCAAATTTACTTTTTAGTTCTAGTTTGTGATCTGGTGCTTGATCAACAAATCCAGTACATGGACCAGTGGGTGTTTCCTTTCTCTCAGCTACTAGGTTTCCATCAACAGAACCACCACTCATCCCTCTCACCGTTAAAGGATCAGGGGAAAATTGGCTATTAATGGTCAAATCTCCAAAAATAGCCGGGGTTTCCTCCGCATCAACAAAGGTGTGAGGTAGAGTTACAATACCCAGCGTGAGGATGATCAAGGATAATCTTATTGCTATATTGATTGATTTTGAAGCCATTGTAATTATATTTATTTGTAAGTATTTTTAAAGACATGAATCGTACATTTCAAGTTCCCAATATTTGAGGAGCAAGGGACTGGGGAGATGGGGAGATGGGGAGATGGGGAGATGGGGAAACATCTTTCCTTTCCTCCTCCTGACTCCTGTACAGACGTTCCGGCGGAACGTCTCTACTGACTCCTAAATAATTGCTTGATTTAACCGTTGTTGATCTAAACCAATTTGATTTAGTAATAGCCATGATTGAATTAGGTCTGGTCCATGCACATCTCCAGTTAAAGCTGCTCTGAGCGATCGCATGACTAAACCTTTTTTCACACCTTGCTCTTTCACCACTTGCTTAATGATGTTTTGAGCGGTATCTGCTGTTAGTGACTGACTTTCCAAAGCTGTCAAAATTGCTTGTAGTACAGGTTTTACCCCTTCTTGTTGCAGTTGTTGACTACCTTCTTCACTGAACTCTACCGCTTCAGTAAAAAACATTTTGCTCATAGCGACAGCATCCACCAACCGAGTCAGACTAGCAGCAATTAAACTGACTAACTGCTCTAACCAAGGACGCTCTCTACCATCAGTAAATTTATATCCAGCTTCCTCCCAAAAAGGTATGAGTAAATCTGTGAGTTTATCAACGGGCATATTATGGATATATTGGCTATTAATCCAATCCAATTTATCCCAGTCAAATTTAGCACCAGCTTTATTTACCCGCTCAAAGGTAAACTCCTTTGCTGCTGAGTCTAAGGTAAAGATTTCCTGCGTAGAATCTGGGGCAGACCATCCCAACAAGGTCATATAATTAACTAAACCTTCCGCAGTAAAACCCATTTTCTGAAAGTCAGAAATAGAAGTTACTCCATCTCGTTTAGATAATTTGCGTCCTTCTTGATTTAAAATCAATGGTGTATGGGAAAATTCGGGAATTTTTGCACCCAAAGCTTCATACAACAGAATTTGTTTAGCTGTATTGGCAATATGGTCTTCACCGCGAATGACATGACTAATTTGCATATCAATATCATCCACCACGACCACAAAGTTATACAGTGGTTGACCAATACCGTCAGATGAAGCGCGTGCAATGACCATATCACCACCTAAGTCACTACCGCGCCAAGACATTTTACCCCGTACTAAGTCATGCCAAACAATTTCTCGGTTATCGTCAATTTTAAAGCGAATTACAGAAGAACGTCCTTCGGCTTCAAATGCTGCTTGTTGTTCTGGGGTCAGGTTGCGGTGACGGTTATCATAGCGGGGTGCTTCGTTTCTAGCTTTTTGCGATTCCCTTAGCGCGTCTAATTCTGCTGATGTGGTGTAGCAACGATAAGCTAACCCTTGGTCTAACAGTTTCTGTACTGCTGCTTGATAAAGATGCAGCCGTTGAGATTGAAAAAATGGTCCTTCATCCCAATTCAATCCTAACCAGCGTAGTCCACTGAGAATATTATCGGTGTATTCAGGGCGCGATCGCTCTAAATCTGTATCTTCAATGCGTAAAATAAACTTCCCATCATGGTGACGGGCAAATAAATAATTGAATACAGCAGTTCTCGCTGTACCAATATGTAAATTACCGGTAGGACTAGGAGCAATACGAACTCTAACAGACACAGTTAATTATCTCTCTCTCACAAAGCATGATTACTATAACAAGTGCTGAGTGACTACACACCACTGTTTTGGGCTATTTTCCCAGGATGATCAAAAACGTTAACACTGAGAATTTTTTCCATCACTCAGATTTCAGTATTTTTAGAACGGGACTGACGGGGCTCGAACCCGCAACTTCCGCCGTGACAGGGCGGTGCTCTAACCAATTGAACTACAGTCCCTTGTTTTTTTGTTGTTTTCAACTTTATTATTATTGCCTATTAATTTTTAGTTGTCAACTAGCTGGGAGAAAAAAGTTGCTATTTTTTTTCCATCTAGGGACTGGGGAGATGGGAAAAGGGCAAGAATGAGAGATGAATTCCTACTTCCAGCCTTCTCAAATTAAACTACAGCCTGGGTTTGAGCTTCCAGATTTGCCAATATCTGAGCTTGTATTTGCTTGTATTGTTGCTTTAACAGCTTTTTGCTGGCATGAAATTGAGAAGAGGATGGTAGTTGCTGACTCTGTTTAACCCAGTTTGTCAGCTTTTGTCTCTGTGCTAAACCAATTGTGCTGCGGAGAATATTAGCACATTTATGGGGGGATTCTAGGGTAAAGAAAATCAAAGGGTAAGACTTATCTGCTGCCAATGCGGATACCAGCTGGAGATTGTGGGGATTTTGCATATCTAGGTAGCAGGGCAACCACTTAGGACCAAGTTGGCGATTGTAAAGCACTGTTAACCAAAGTAGTACGGGGTGAGGAGAGGTAATAAAAATAAACTGGTTGTAGAGTTTGGTCTCAGCACGATTTTTAATTTCTTGCTGTGGTAGCATTAGCCACAAAGCAGGTGCTGGAGTTTTTTCAGTATCGAGCAGTTGAGGAAAAACAATTTCTCCAATTGGTTTATTTTCAGGCCAGGTAAGTTGCCCATAGTTATTGGTATTTTTTTCGGAATCTTTGGAAATCAAGCTACTCTCAGAAGTAGATTTTGGTTCAGAAGTATGGAATGTCTTTTGTTGGCTGGACTTTTCTATATTTGTCAATACTTGAATAATTTCTCCCATATTTTGGGGTCTGTGCTCGGGTTTTTTTTCCAGACAACTCATGATTAAATTATTTAGCTGCTGCGGTATTTCAATATATGGGTTTACCTCAGATATCCCTCTTGGTTTTTCAAATTGATGTACCTTATACCAAGCGCCAAAATAGTTAGTTTCTGGTTGCCAAGGTTTTTTTCCTGTCAACATCTCAAACATCATCACACCCAAGCTATAAATATCAGAACGGCTATCTAATTCTGCCCCATCTAATTGTTCTGGAGAACAATAGGGTAAAGTTCCATGAAATCCCTTAGTTCTGTTGGGTGTTGCCGAGTTTAAAAATTTGGCAATGCCAAAATCTAAAATTTTTACTAACTGCCCCAACATCGGATCAGGAATGACAATGATGTTAGCTGGTTTAATATCTCTATGAACTAGGGGATAAATTTTACCGTCCATAGCAATGCCTTGATGGGCGCATTGTAAGCCTAAACAAATCTGGCGGGCAAGATTAAAAAATATGGGTAAAGATATGGGAATTAAATCTTTCAAAATCTTGCCAGATAGGTATTCCATAACATAGAATGCCTTGCCGCTTTGACTGACACCGTAATCATAAGCCCTGACAATATGTATGCTTTTGTGGCTCAAGGCAGCACTGAGTAAAGCTTCCTGATTAAAGTTGGCTTGAATCTTAGGATTGGCAAATGTCTGGGATAAAAATTTTATGGCAACTGGTGTGCCTCCTAGCAAGACATCAGATGCTAAAAAAACTTCACCCATACCACCTTTACCTATTAACTTCTGAAGTTGATAACGGTTGGCAAGCAACTCCTGATTTTCTGGAGACGCAAATGGGCTTGTGTTCACTTTAAATAACCTCTATTTTTTTACTTGATTTAATTTTGTAGATGTTGATTACTAGACCTGATTATGATTTCAATAAATTAAATAATCTTTCTAGCCAATATTTAAAAAAGACTGGGGGAAGTGCTGATTTTGTATTAATTTCTTTGCTAACTTCTGACTTTAATTTTTCATATTCTATTTTGAGGAGAATTTTGGCTTGACTGGCAGAGTTAATTTTTGTACTTGTTTGTGTAGAATTAATAGCATCAGATAGATATTGACGCTGTTTAGCTGTCAGTATAAAAGTGACGACATGATGACATTTATGAGGTTCTTCCCGCGCAAAAAATAGCAGATGATAATAACCAATTGCAGCTAAATTTCGTAAAATCTTTTCCTCTCTATTATCTTTAATATCTAAGTAATAAGATAACCATCTGAGCAAATGGGAAGTTTCATTATATAATATGGTCACCCACAATACCATCGGGTAATTTTCAATTTTACTAATAAATTCAGTTGTATGTGTGTTTTCTTTAAATTTGAGAATTTCTGCTTGAGGCAACATCGCCCATAAAGTTGGTATATTCCCTTTTGTGGTATGGAGAAGATGTGGAAAACAAATTAGCGCAATTGGTTTATTTTTAGGCCATTCTTTTTGCCAGCACTCTTTTTCTGAAACTGATGTTAAAGGAACTAATTTGACATTATTACCTGACTGTGATTTATCTTCATCTTTACTATTATCTTGTTCCAACTGGGTTTGAATTTTAACTAAATTATCTAATATTTCTTTGATATTCTGAGGTCTATCAGTGACATCTTTTGCTAAACAACGCATGACTAATTGCTGTAATTCCTGGGGAATTTGGACATGGGGATTAACTTCTTCAAATGTGGGTGGAGCTTGAATACAATGAAGTTTACACCAAGTGCTAAAGGAGTGGCTAGTTGTATAAAATGGATGTTTGCCAGTCAACATTTCAAACATCAACACACCCAAACTATAAATATCAGAACGCACATCTAATATTTTATGCCCTTGCATGTGTTCTGGAGAGGAGTAAGGTAAACTACCAATAAAAGATTCAGTCATTGTCATCCCACTACTCTCAGTCAGAAATTTGGCAATGCCAAAATCAAGAATTTTGACTATTTCGTTTCTTTTGCCGTTATTACTAATGAATATATTCTCTGGTTTAATATCTCTATGAATAATGGGATAGACTTTTCCGTTCAGGGTTACTCCTTGATGAGCGCAATGCAAACCTAAACAAATTTGTTGGCAGATTGTTAAAAATCTGGATATGGTTAAAGTTTCAATTTTCAGAATTTGTTTGATGTTTTTCCCACTCAGATATTCCATTACATAGAATGGCACTCTTTCATTGGTTATGCCATAGGTAAAGACACGGGTAATATGTGGACTTTTCTTTCCTAATTGAGCGCCAATAAAAATTTCCCTGCCAAAACGATCAGCTAAATTTTTATTTACTATATTTAAACAGAGCATTTTCACTGCAACTAACATACAGTTCTTGGCGACATCTTCCGCTAGGTAAACTCTCCCCATGCCTCCTGCACCAAGTAAATCTCTGATTAAATAACGATTATTTATTAATTTCCCAATGTAAATGTCTGATGTGGTTTTGTATTCATTCATATCCTGGTGGTGATGCTAAAATGGATCATAAATAGCAATATTTACTACGGGATATTTTAGCAAACTTATTACAAGTATTATGTTTCTTTATCTATACAAATCCCAATCATTGGTTGGGATAGATACAGGGCATTATAGGGAAATGAAGTACATAAGGCTTGCTAATATCGTAGGGTAGTGTATAACTCTTACGTCATCACGCCAGCTAGAGTCATAGCAACCAAAAATCTTGATAAATTAAGAGTTTAAGCAAGATTCAAGGTTGAGCAGATGCAAAAAATCAGCCTTGCTCAAATAAGAACTTAGACACTTTTTTAGGTTCTAGGTGATTCTGACTCCTTTCTATCTTTTCCTGCTGACTTCTGTACAGACGTTCCGCCGAAACATCTCTACTCAATACTTGTGGGTTAAGCTAAAAACATTAAATGAAGTAGGTTGGGGAGCCATCGCTTTGGACGGGTTTCCTGGCTGGTGGCGAATGGCGTTTGACGTTTCTTGAACTCAACATTTACGAACTTTTGTTGGGTTGCGCTTTCTTGAACCCAACCTCAAAAAACTCTTAACCGAACAGTATTGTGTCTCTACTGACTCCTACTCATTACAAACAAACTTGAGGATTTCCCTAATTACCCTGGAGATGGCTATAAAAGCTACCTCATCTTATGTAACATATTTTAGCAATCTTCGTGTACCCGTAATAACACTTAAATTAAGGAAAACACACAACACTGCTTTAAGTATTTATATTGTTAAATTCTACTGAGGAATTGTAACTCTTAGTAGACGCAATAACCTGGTTAATGGTGATTCCAGCTTGAGTTTAAAGGCTAGGATTTGAGTAGTTTGCAGTCTGTTGAAATTGTTGTCACTGACTAAAATCAAGGAAGTGTATCCATCAGGTAGTTTTGGACCGATGGTTAAACCTTCAATGTTGTCTAGGGCTACGTCTAGAGTTTGCAAATCCAAGAGTAGCTTTTTCTCTACTGGTTTGATTGTGCTGATGTCAATGGCGGAAAGGCTATCAATAGCATGGATATCATCTGCATTTTCTAGAGAAACCTGAAACAGAGAAATAGCAAATCCTAACCCAGTAAAAGTTCTTTCTAGACTGAGTAAATGTCCTTGATTATCGAGGGAGAGTAAATCAGGTAAACCGCTGTCAAACCTGCCTGTAAAATTGAATAGGGGTGTAACTGGTGCTGTGGGATAAAGAAATTCTTTTTGGGGCTGATTGTTGATCAGATCATACTGCAAGATTCGGCATGAGCTACCAACGCTAGGTTTGGCCTTTGCACCATCTTGAATGAGTGCGTTTTCAGTTGCTGTAAATAATTGTTGGTTGTCAGGTGTGATGGTGAGGCTTTCAAAGGCTAAGTTATTACGTATACCCTGCTGATTTTTTTGGTCTGGCAAAAATTTATCTGGTATGGGTAGGTTGGTGATAGCTTGGCCAGAAGCAAGGGAAAATTCTTTAATAAAAGGATTGATTGATTTGTGTACATCTCCTTCAGAAGCAATGAATACGGTAGCTTTGTTAGTTAAAGCAATACCTTCTGTATCCGTGTCAGCGGGGGAGAATTTTTGCTGATTTTCATTGAATAAAGTGGTGACAGCTACAGGTGTAACTCCATCTTTGGTTAATTTACCTTTACTCAGGTCGATTTTGAGGGTATAAAACCGAGACGGTGCTTTTTGTCCTCGGTCGTCAGAAATAGCATAATAAAGGTCGTTTTTAGCATCGTAGGTAATACCCGATAATCCTCCTAGTTCGGTTTTTTGGAAAGATATTCCTGTGGCTAAAGTGGCTGCACCAATAAAATCTATACTGGTGACTATGACGGTTGCAGCGGCTAAATTACTGAAAAATAAACTGATGATGATGATGGTAATGGTTAAGTAAATAATTAACTGCGGTTTTCTGAGTTTTTTGATCAGTTGCATAGATAGTTAATAGTTGCTAATGATAGGGAGTAGGAAAATTCCAAATTCGGAATTCTTCACTCCTGGCAAAATTACGCCATTTTTCTAGCATATTCGGTTTGGAAAAAGTCAACTAGCCAGTCTTTGACTTGATGAGTGGCGCGACAGTCGTCTTCGTTGTAGCGTTGGATGAGTTCTAATAAGGTGCGATCGCCTGTTTCTAACCATTGATCATACCAGTAAATACACTTTGCACCACTAGCTTCTCGATCACGCCACTCAAATCCTAACCAACGCGCTATGGCTTTGAGGGCATAACTTTCTATGGGTAAAGCAACACTTTGTGTTAGTTGTTCATAGATATCTATAAACCGAGTCAGTAGAGGACTAATAGAAGAGTATGGTGTGCGGTAAAGTCTGCCTAGTTTTTTGACAGTATCAACTTCGTAAGCACAGAAGTGATAAATTGGGGCTTGGGGATATTGCCAAACCAAATCTAAAAATTGCTGCCAAATTAATTCTTCTTGGTCTGGTGTTTCTGCTAAAAATGAATAAAACTGTTCTGTGTTGGCTTGTCTATCAACGACTAAAACCCCTAACAGATAATTTAAGTTTAAATCTGGTTGTGCTTCGATATCAAAATATAGCTCAATGGGAGCTGTAAATATCAAGTTTTCTAGGGGCAGAGTATAGGGTAATACTAAAGGCTTTTTGGTTAATACTGATTGTGCTTGTACTATGAGTTTAGATGCTACTTCGGTATCAAAACCAATTAAATTTTCTAAGGTGCTAAGACTGGTGTTAGCGAGTGCTTCCAAAGTGTTGGTAGATAGTGCTTGTAGTTGAGTGTAGCGTATTGGTGTGATCCCTGGTAACAGTGAGAGATGTTGCTGAGATTTAGCGATCGCATAACAATGATTATACCAGTGACACAGATTGCATTTTTGACGGGCAATAAATACCTCTGGTGGTACTTTTGACTCAATCATTTGAATATATTCAGCTAAAATATTCAGCATTTGTGGTGTCCATTTATTCAAGTCCACCACATAGGTTGAGTCCCGATTCCGCAATATCAACCAAGCTTCTGCCAGTGTAACTTCCTGTAAAACTCCCAAAATTTCTGCATGAAAAGCAGCGACAACTTGATATTCTTGTTTGGGGCGTTTACCTAGTTGAATATCCACAGGAACATAAAACCAGTCTCCCAAATTGGATGTTCCTGGTTGTTTGACAAGTAAATCTGGACGACTCAGTAAGGTATACTTATCATACGTAGCTAATAAAACTCCGCGACGAATCACATCAACCCCTTGCTGCATCAATTCTATAGTTGCTGCTGCACCTGCTTCCCAGTTTCCTGGAGAATAATTAGGTTGGTGATACGCAAAGTTATCTAACACACTTTGCTGATGAGTGAGTTTGTCTTGCTGCACTTTCATCAATAACTCATGAGTAACATCTCGGTGGCTATAGTCACCGTGAGTATCTAAGAAAGGTCGCCGTTTGCAGCGTTGATATTGTAGTAGGAGTTCAGCATTAATTAACATTCCTTTAAGTTAACAATAATTAGGACATTTTGGGAGTAAGGCAGGAAAATTTTAGATTTTGGATTGTGGAGTTTAGATTTAACAATCTAAAATTGAAAATGCTTATGCGCTGCCTTCGCTGCGCTAACTCAAATCCAAAATTGAAGGAGTAGGAGGTAAAGAGTAAAAGACAGGGAATATCAGTAATAGAATTAATATGGATTTACCAGCTAAATGGTAGATTTAACAGCCAAAATTTCAAATCTCAAATCTCAAATCTCAAATCCAAAATTGATATGTTGCATCATCATCGGCAAAAATTTCCAGCTTTAGCGAATAAGATTTATTTTAATTATGGGGGACAAGGACCCATGCCTCAAGGGGCGATGGATGCTATCACTCAAACTCAAGCGCATATTCAGGAAATAGGACCTTTTGGGACTGAGGCTTATCGCTGGATATCACCTCAAATGCAAGCAACTAGGGCGGCGGTGGCCTCTACATTAAATGTACCAAATGATACTATTACCCTTACAGGTAATGTCACCATTGGCTGTAATATCGGTATGTGGGGGATTGATTGGCAACCTGGTAATCATTTACTACTTTCTGACTGTGAACATCCCGGAGTTATGGCCACTGCTGGGGAAATTAGCCGCAGATTCGGGATAGAAGTTTCTACTTGTCCTTTGATGGCAACTTTAAACGAGGGTGATCCTGTTAATATTATTGCCGAAAACTTACGCCCCAGCACACGACTGGTAGTTTTAAGTCATGTTTTGTGGAATACAGGTCAAGTTTTGCCTATTGACAAAATCACAGAAATATGTAGAAATAACAATTCTCTGTTGTTGGTAGATGCAGCTCAATCTCTGGGGGTGCTGCCTTTAAATTTAACAGAATTGGGGGTAGATTTCTATGCTTTCACTGGGCATAAATGGTTATGTGGACCGGCTGGAGTTGGTGGTTTGTATGTGCGACCCCAGTCAAGGGAAAACCTACAACCTACATTTATTGGTTTAGATGGAGTAATTGTTAATAATCAAGCACAACCAATCAATTGGCAACCAGATGGGCGAAGATATGAAGTGTCTACCTTAGCAACTCCATTATATGTGAGTTTAAGGGAAGCGATCGCCACTCATAACCAATGGGGAACAGCAGAGGAACGCTATCAGCAAATTTGTCAAAATAGTGAATATCTTTGGCAAAAGCTGCGTGAATTACCTGAAATCAAATGTTTAAAAAATTCCCCACCCCAAAGCGGTTTAGTTTCTTTTCAGCTTGCTAATCATCAGCCTAGTTCAAAGTTAGTACAGTTTTTAGAAGCGCAAAAAATCTTAACTCGCACAATTGCCAATCCTAATTGTATTCGGGTGAGTGTTCATTACTTAACCTTAGAATCAGAAATTGACCAATTAATAGCAGCCATTAAGGTATTTTTGCATCTGTAGATGTAAATTTCAATCAACCATTAAAGATCCAGATAAATTCTTTGATTTTTTGCGTTTCTGCGCCTCTGGGTCGTAGAATGATTCGCATTTATGCGTAAGGTAAAGCAAACCCAAATCACCATGAACCGTCCAATTTTATATATAGCCATAACTAATCACGGCTTTGGCCATACTACCCGCACTGCATTAATAGCTGCAACAATTCAAAAATTGTGTCCAGAAGTGTTATTAATTATTGTCACAACCGCACCTCGATGGTTGCTAGAATCATATATTAAAGGTGATTTTATCCTACGTCAACGTGCATTTGATTTAGGCATAGTTCAAGCTGACAGTTTAACAATGG
>RDYJ01000244.1 GCA_004293145.1 Nostocales cyanobacterium
TTACGGGTTAATTCTCAGGGTGGTTATACTTCTAATTATTATATTAATGGTTCTTCTTGTACTTTGACTGAGTTACATGAGGAGTTGGAAAATTTAAGAATTTACCCTGAAGGTTATAATGTGGTTTTGCAGGGTGATGTGACTAGCATTATTTCTATGAATGCTAGGGAACGTCGGGAAATTATTGATGAGTTGGCTGGTGTTGCTGCGTTTGATCGTAAGATTCATCAAGCTAAGGCAACTTTGGATGAGGTTAAGGAAAAGGAAGATAGTTGTCGCATTATTGAGGGTGAGTTAACTCTTCAACGCGATCGCCTTTATCAAGATAAGCTAAAAGCGGATAAATATCGTCAACTTAAACAGGAGTTTCAAGAAAAGCAATCTTGGGAAGCTGTGTTATCATGGCGTTCTCTCCAAGCACAGCAGGAAAAGTTGGTAGGAGATATTCAAGCTGGTGATGTTGCTTTTTCTCAACTTTCTGATCATTTAACCGCTGTTAATCAGAATATTGATGAACAAAGTACGGCTCTTGATGCTCTTAATGCTCGTGTAAAATCATTGGGTGAAGATGAGCTTTTGGCGGTTCAGTCTTCTTTTGCAACTCAAGAAGCGGAACGAAAGCAACTTCAACGTCAGCAAGGTGAGTTAGAGTCTCATTTACAGGAAACTGTTAAACGGTTAAACCAGACTCAGCAGGAAATACAACAATATCAAGTTTCTTTACAACAAGCTGCACAACAACAAAATTTAGAAAGGTTGCAATTAACGTCTTTACAAAGTGAACGTAACCAAACACGGGAAAGTTTAGATGCTTCCCGTCAAGCTGCTGCGGAAATTGCTACTGCTTCGGAAGTTTGGGTACAACAACAAACGGCTTTAAATCGCCAAATTGAATCTTTACTGCAAACTCTTGAACCTCAAAGAACTGAACAAGCACAACTGAGAGAAAGAAATTCTCAGCTACAACAACTTATTGAAGAAGAATCTCAGATAATTGCCAGTTTAGAACCGCAATTGGCAGAAAAACAAGCTGAATGTGAAAATTTAGAAGTTGAGTTTAATGCTGCTAATACACCTATTCAGAATTTAGCAGAGAATTTAGCAGCGACTGATCAGGAATTGCAATTGCAACAAGATACTCAAAAACGTTTATTACAAGAACAACGGGAAAAACAACGTCAGTTAGATAAACTGGAAGCACAAACCCAAGCACAGCAGGAAGTTCAAGGAACTCAAGCAAGTAAGGTGATTATTCAATCTGGTTTACCTGGTTTATGTGGGTTGGTGGTAGATTTGGGTAAGGTTGAATCTCGCTATCATTTAGCTTTGGAAACTGCTGCGGGTGCAAGATTAGGTCATATTGTAGTAGAAGATGATCGGGTTGCTGCTGCGGGAATTGAATTATTAAAACAAAAACGTGCGGGGAGAGCAACTTTTTTACCGTTGAATAAAATTAAAGCTCCTAAATTTACCCCAGATTTAACTTTGCGTTATGTTGACGGTTTTGTAGAATATGCGATGAATCTGGTAGAGTGCGATCGCCGTTATCAAGAAGTTTTTAAGTATGTTTTCGGTAATACGGTGGTTTTTGCAACTCTCGAACAAGCGCGAAAACAAATCGGACTTTATCGCATTGTCACCCTGGATGGGGAATTATTAGAGACTAGCGGTGCGATGTCTGGGGGAAGTAATACGCAACGTTCGGCGTTAAAATTTGCTACAGGGGAAGTTAAGGAATCTGAAGAAGTTATTAATTTAAGGACGCGGTTAGGAGATATTGAGAGAGTTTTAGAACGTTGTGCAGAAGCCATAACTACTTTATCTGCTCGTAGTAAACAGCTTTCTTTAGAATTAACGGAAGCAAGACAAGGCAAAAGAGAACAACAGTTATATTTAGAGCAGTTAAAAAAAGATATTATAAATCTAAACGCGCAATTAGAAAATACTCGCGCTCAGTTATCCCAAAATAACGGAAAATTCAACAATGCTCAATCTCGGTTAGAGGTTTTGGATCGGGAATTACCAGGACAGGAAAATCAACTGCAACAATTACGACATACTTTAGCTGAGTTAGAATCTTCTCAAACTCCTAGTGAATGGCAGGAAATCCAAGCTACCATTAAAATTCAAGAGCAGCAATTACAACAAAAAGAAACTGCTGTTAGGGAAGTAGAACAAAGATTGCAAAATCTAGAAAATCAACAACAGCGTTTACAAGAAAAAATTACCGAATCAGAAACACGAGTTATTGAATATCAACAAGAACAAGCAACAGTTAGCAGTCAAAAATCAACCGTTAACAGTCAACTTTCTGAACTGAATACCCAAATTACCGCAATTCAAGCTAGTTTACGGGAACTTGAGCAAAATTTAGGTGAAGAGAAAAAGAAACGAGATGCAACAGAACAGGAAGTGCGATCGCTATTATTGCGTCAACAACAATTAAAATGGGAAATTGAAAAGCTGCAAGAAACCCAAGAAAAACGCAGAGAAGACTTAACAGCATTGCAAACGCAATTACAAACCTTAGCCGCAGACTTACCCAACCCTTTACCGGAAGTACCGGATAAAGTTGATTTAGAAGAATTGCAGAAAGAATTACGCAGTTTAGGCAAACGTTTACAGGCAATGGAACCTGTAAATATGTTAGCTTTGACTGATTATGAAATAGCAGAAAGTCGTTTACAAGAACTTACTCAAAAATTACAAACATTAGAAGGAGAAAGAACAGAATTATTACTGAGAATTGAGAATTTTACCACCTTACGACAAACAGCATTTAAAGAAGCATTTGACGCAGTAAATGAAAATTTTCAATCAATATTTGCTACCTTATCCGATGGGGATGGATATTTACAACTTGATAACCCAGAAGATCCCTTTAACAGCGGTTTAAATTTAGTTGCACACCCCAAAGGAAAGCCGGTACAACGTTTAGCATCTATGTCTGGGGGAGAAAAATCATTAA
>RDYJ01000179.1 GCA_004293145.1 Nostocales cyanobacterium
GGAACAGGTGCAGATTGCGCGGGGTTTGTGTCAGGGTGTGCATCTGATGGCGGTGAAAAAAGAAGATGCGATCGCGCCGATTTTAGATTTAGCGGGGGTAGGGAAGATGAGTTAAGCATAAAGTTTGATACCCGACTTTTTGAATAAGTTGGGTATTTAGATATTAAGAATCAGAATCAACAACCTTAAGACTATCAAAGTTAGCCTGTGATTTTATGCAAAAAAGTCTTAAATACAGGCTAATTTATAATATCAAAATTTACTGAATTATCATTAGGTTTCAGAAGACTTTCTCATCATTGCATCCACATCCAAGTTTCTTGCACCTCGCTGTGGGAGAACATAAGTATTCATAGATTCAGGTGTAGATCCATAGTATTCTTTCACCAAATAAAGTGGCCGTCCCTTTACCTCCTCATAAACACGACCAAGATATTCACCAATAATGCCAAGACTAAGCAATTGCACTCCTCCTAAAAAAAGTAAAGCTACCATCAGAGAAGCATAACCAGGAACATCAATCCCTAAAATTAAAGTCCGAACTAATAAAAAACTGGCGTATAAAAATGAAAGCACAGATATAGTCAGACCAACATAGCTCCAGACCTTCAAGGGTAATAAACTAAAAGAAGTAATACCGTCGATAGCAAAGTTCCAAAGTCGCCAATAATTCCACTTCGTAACCCCTTTATAACGTTGAGGGCGATCATAAAGAATGGATGTTTGATTAAATCCAACCCAGGCAAACAAACCCTTCATAAAGCGATTTCGTTCAGGTAATTGCTTGAGAGCATCAACCACACATCGATCAAGTAAACGGAAATCTCCTGTATTACGAGGTATCGAAACAGGACTCATCTGGCTTATTACTTGGTAGAAACCATTAGCTGTCAAACGCTTGAGCCAACTTTCTCCTTGACGCAAACGACGAGTTGCATAAACTACATCATAGCCTTCACGCCATTTGGCAACTAGTTCCTCAATTAATTCAGGTGGATCTTGCAAATCTGCATCAATTGGCACTATCGCAGATCCTGTTGCATAATCAAGACCAGCAGTAAGTGCGATTTCCTTACCAAAGTTACGGGACAAGTTAACTACTTTTATGGCAGGGTTACGGAGATGATGCTCTATTAAATACTTCAGAGTATTATCTTTACTACCATCATTCACACAAACGATTTCATATTTCAATTTCAAACGATCTAGAGTTGACACTAAACGCTCAAACAGGTAATCTATATTTGGTTCCTCATTATACATAGGGACTATTACAGAAAGTTCTACATTGTCGTTGTTTAGAAGCATTTATAAAGACCTCACGCTTTGTCTAATACTAAAAACGGACATAGGTAATCTCAGGTATTGTATTTTTGAACAAATATGTTTAATGATTGTTCGCATCTGTGTCATCCAATGATTTTGATGACTTGAGAACTTCAACACCTTTTTTAGGAAAGGTGCGACGATGGCGATACCACGTGGTTGCTGCTACTAGGATTCCCGTTAAGGACAAAGCCCCTATTAATGGCAAAAAATCCCCTGTTCTCAGAGCCTTCAAACCGTAACTACCCAGCAGTACGAACGGTAGGACACCAGGAACAGTACCCAAGGTTGTACCTAAAACATAATCTTTAAAGCTGACCGAGGTTAGCCCCGCAGCAAAATTCACCAAACCATAGGGCATAATTGCTACCAAACGAATAGCAAACATATAAAATAGTCCACTTTGACGAATTTCTGCATCCATCGCTTCCCAACGCCCAGCTAATTTTTTGGCTACAATGTCTCGTCCTACAGTGCGTGTAAAGGAAAAAGCGACTATAGCAGCAATGACAGCAGCAATACTTGTCCAAAGCGTACCCCACCCAGGTCCAAAAATTGCTCCGCCACTGAGATTAAGTGGTGTTGAAGGCAAGATTAATATCGTAGCTACTGTATAAAGAACGATATAAATAATTGGTGCCCAAATTCCTGCCTGTTTTAGCCAACTTTGTAACTTTTCTTGGTCAACACCTCCTAGTAAGTAAACTCCCAGCGCTGTTGCCACAATGCAGATAATGGTGAGAATAATAATGCCGTTTTTAAACTTCAAAATAATACTCCTGTGCTTGGGTAGTTTATGGTGTTTTCAAAGTTCGATTAAATCACACTCCTGCTGTTGAATGTTGAATAAATCATGGTGTCTTGAAAACCGGATTTTTTGGAGATTTTACCCAAAAAAATACTAGAGCGACAAAACTAATCAGGCTCATTCCCACACCCAAACTAAAAATCCTTGTCCACTGATAACGCAACTGCACTTGAGATGAACCAGGATCTAAGTTAACTTGGATGGTTCCATCATCAGCTATATCGATGGGATGGGCTTTGTTATTCACATATAGATGCCAAGCTGGAAAGTAATAAGTGCGTATTTTGATTGTTGATGTCTCTTCTGCTGTGACATTGAAGAGTCGTTTATAGCTATGCCATTGATTGACTTGAATTGAGGCTTTACCTCTGACTATAGAAACAGGTGGTTGTCCAATTAAAGGAGCAGCAACAGCTTTACCATCTTTAAGTAAAGGACGGTATTCTGGAACATCAATTAATTTATCTGTGTAAGGATCGTAGAGTGCTGTTTTGAGACGTTCAAGGTTTTCAACTTTGCCATTACCAGGATTATGAAGGGCTGGGTACTTGCGAAACAGCTGATGAGCAAAGCTGAAATTATTGAAAATAATTCCGAGAATAATTACTAAAGGCAAAAATTTAATCAAAGATAAACCTTTGAAGCTAAAAGGTTGTTGAAAAATTGTACTAACTACTATCGTGCATAAAGTTGCTTCGCCAAAGAAAAACAATGATCCTAATCTTCCAGGAGACTGTACTTTTTGTAGAATTGGACTGGCTTGCCAAATTGGCCAAGACCAGTTAGTCATGAGAAATACCAAAAGAATCAAAAAAGCTAACCAGCGCCAAACTTCCTGAGTTGCTAATACATTTTTAGGAAAACCTTTTAAACAGATGGCCGTTACAACAATTGCCAAAACGATGATGACTGATAACTGTTGAACGAAAATATCAGATGTTCCTTGCTTAAACAGGTTGATCATACTTGCGCGAAATCTGCCTCCATCAGGGCCACTCTGATAAGCAATGTTGACAAAGCGTTGTTCCAGAATAGCTGGCAGCAGGTAGAAGGATACCATCCCAAAACCAATTCCAGTAGATAGTATTGTGAATAAAACAGCTTGAAAAGGTCGCTTCAGCAGCAAAAATACGGCATAAAATAGCCAAACTACTGTACAAAGTAGCAAGCTGGGTACATGAGTTAAAGCCATTACTGCCCAAAAGATAGAAAGTGCCGCTCTCCATTTGGGTTTTTCAAGCGATTGATCGGTTAAATACATTCCTAAGGGAATCCATGTCATTGCATACAAAAACGCAAGTCCTCCCCCCTTGAGCAGGTTTGCTACCCCAGGAACGGTCATGTAACATAAACTGCCGATAAATGCCGGAATTTTTCCCCATTTTCGCGCGTAAATATAAAAGTTAAGACCTGCTCCAAACAGACCTAATGAAAAGAGAGCAGCCATTGTCTGCTCGATGTTTAATCCCGCTAGTTTGAGAAATGAACCAATATAATAGGCAAGCGGTGGATAGAATACAAATGTTGGACTGCCATAACCGTAATTTGTTCCAGCCAGCCAGCGCGGATACCAGATCCCTTCAGCAATTTGTTGAGAAAAATGCTGCACCCATGTGAGATGCCAGAGGATATCTCCCACGCCATTTAGTCCATCGCGGATCATTCTCAAGTTGATGGCAACTGTTGCTACAGCTAACAAGAGAACTATAACCACATCCAATAAATTATCCGACATTGGAAATGGGCGATTTGATGGTTCGGTTTGTAGTTCAGATGGATTGGAAGACATCGTTTAGATTTTGGTCTTGCTGGAAATATTGGATTTTCAAATTGAAGCAATAATTGCTGCAATGCTAGTTCCAATGATACCTTGCTACCAGCAATAATACTGTATGTAAAAATCAAAACTTTTTGTAAATTAACAAAAACTGCAAATTTTTCTCCTTCTCAGCACTTACGCAATTGGCACAGTGATACCTACAGCAAGCTACGCTATCACGAAAGGACTTTTATGCCTGACGGCACGCTACGCGGACAGCAAACCCTAATATTGAGCATAACTGTGTGCGATCTCGCTCTGCCTACTCATCCCCATATTGCTAAAATGGTTAAAACTGGATTAAAGATTTAACAAACTATGAGACTGGGTTAAAAAGTTGGGATAGTATCCATCCTAAAACCAGACCTACACTGGAAGTACCAACCAAAATTAGAAAAGTATGAAACTTAATAAAGGATTTTTTTAATTTAGCCTCAGCCGAAACTAAAGCCCAAGCCAAAGTCAAACCCCAAGCCAAAACCCAAAGCCCTGCCGCAGCCCAAGCCCCTGCCAAAGCCCCAACCCATGCCAAAGCCAAAGCCCCAGACCAAAATGAAGGCAAAGCCAAAGCCCCAGACCCAGCCACAGTCAAAGCCAAAGTTAAAGCCCAAGACCAAAACGAAGTATGATATAGCCTTAACCGATACCCCATCAATACATGAAGCAGTAATAAACTAATCAACGAAACCCAAGGAATAATTCTGATTAACCTCTTGGAAATAGCTTTTCGCTGTGATTTAGGTCTGGGACGAACAAATTCTTCTCTGTGAACTTCGTTAACTGGAGGTGGGAGAGATATTTTGAGAATTTCGACCTCAGCAGTTGAAACTTCAGTCTCAGAAATTGAAATTTGGGGTTTGTAGGTTAATATTTCCAACCATAACTGCATTGACTGAGGGCGGTCTTTTGCCTCTAAAGCCATACCGATGAGAATTGCCTCATTTAATTTGTCACTGATACTAGGAATAATCTGTTGTGGTGAAATTAGCGTCTCATTATCAAGCTTGCGAGCTAAGGAATTTGTAGGGTTGTGAGCAGTCACCCCATAATATAGTGTCGCAGCCAGACAGTAAATATCAACTCTTGGATCTCTACTGCCCTTGTATCTCTGTTCATAAGGGGCAAATCTCTCATGAGCCGCTTTATCCGTTGAACTTTGGGTTGTGGGGATTATTTGTTTAGCAATACCAAAGTCAATCAAAACTGCTCTACCATTACTTCGCAACATGATGTTTCCAGGGTGGGCATCTCGGTGTACCAATCCCGATTGATGCACCACCATCAAAGCTGCGCCAATTTGACGAATATAATGTACAATATCTGCTTCTGGTAATGCTCCCCTACGCTTAACTACCTGAAATAAATTTTCACCTGGTACAAATTCCATGACTAGACAATGGATATTTCCTTCCTGAAATAGTTCAATTACTCCCACAATGTGAGGATGGGGGTCTTGAGATAAACGTGCTAGTGTCTGCCCTTCTGTAATAAATCTCTCTATATACTTGTCATACTCTGGATCATGGTGGAGAAATTCATTAGGTGTCTTGATGACAACTGGCCGATTGAGGTTAACCTGCAAAGCCTTGTAAGTAATTCCAAATCCTCCTTGTCCTAGAATTTGTTCAATTACATAATCACCACCTTTTAATACTTGCCCTATTGCCCAGGCCATGAATACCTCTGATTAAAAATATTTATTTTCATCCCAACACCTGAGAAGGGTTGAGCTAATTCTGCGGTGTCTTGGTAGAAGTAGAATTGGGAGATTGTGTTGGTGGATTAGTCCAAATAGGAATCAAAGCACTCATACCTTGGAGTAAGGCTGCAAAAGCAGCGATCGCAGCTATCACTACTCCCCAAAACTGGATTTTTTTATCCCAATTCCAAGTAGGTTTATCTTTGGTTGCTTTTTCCGTTGCACCTAAAGAATCAATCCATTGTTTTACCGATTGCGGACGCTCTTGGATATCTAATTTCATACCTGCTAAAATTGCTTGGTTAACGCGATCGCTAATTTGTGGATTAATTTCTTGTGGTTCTGGTAAATGAATATTATCTAGCTTGCGTTTGAGAGCATCCACAGGTATTCTTCCTGTCAGAAGTACATAGAGAGTTGCAGCTAAAGAATAAATATCACTGGCACCATTTGGTTTAGTGGTTTTAGCATAAAGCTCAGGAGGTGCAAATCCATTTGCATTTTCCTTAGCTCGTCTTGTGGTTAATGGATGATCAAAATCTAGGGCTAAATCAAAATCAATTAATACTGCTTCGGGTCTACCCCCACGTAAAATAATATTTTCTGGTCGCACATCTCCATGAATCAATTTGTTTTCATGTACAACTGTCAAAGCTTCCCCAATTTGCCGAATGTAAACTAATGCTTGTTCTTCAGAAAGTTGTAACTGACTACGTTCGTCTAAATTTACTCCGTCTACATACTCCATCGCCAAACAGGAAGACTCGGCTTCTTTAAAAGGTTCAGTAAACCGCACAATATGCGGGTGCTGACAGCGAGTAAGTTTTACTGCTTCTTGCCAAAACATCGTTTCTAGCCGTTCCTGGTCTGATTGGCTCAGAAATGTCAGTGAAGCGCCATCTAAAGTTTTAATAACTAGGCGATCGCTATTCTGGTTTTTGACCAAATAGGTAATACCAAAGCGTCCCCTTCTCAATTCTCTTTCAACGGTATATTTTCCACCTTGCAACTGATCACCTTTTACCCACACCATTTTTGTAAGTTCCAAAAGACTTGGATCAAGTTTCACATAAAAAGTTTTTGTAGTCTGTATCTAGCTTGATGGCGATACTCAAACAAACCTCATACCATTTCTGGATAAAGATACGCTTTATTTTTTCGGTTAAGAGACGTGGAAGCCGGAACGTCTCTACCAAATTTATTTGGCGCAATCTCACATAGAATTGGTATCACAACCTGCGCGGACATTATCCGATTATGCCTATGGGTGTTGAGTTAGGTTTATGGCCAGAACATTATCAAAATATGCAATTACTCTGGTTGTGCTGGTGGGATTTGCAAGGTAATTTGTTGTTGATCGGTGGAGAAAGATCCGAATTATAACTGCAAAAAAAGCGATTCCCTCATTGCCCAACTACGCGCTTTAGGTATTGAACCAAAAATCTCAAAAAACATCCTCTATAACTCTTGTGGGTTGTGCAGAATGCACCCCCCTATTGAATTTCATTACCATCTAGTATTATTTACTGACTATCCTATTTATTAACTTCCAATATCTGCGAAGTTTTTAACCTATCCATCCACTTTTCTAAATAAACCTGATTCGCTTCTTGCTCAGATAAATCCTCAGTATCCAGAGGATAAGGTAACAGTCCCAAAATCGCTGCTGTAGTCACACAAAACATCGACTTTTGGAAACTCATACAAATTTGCACCCGTAAATCATCTTCACCGCGACGACTGCGACGATAAATACTGTGTAAATATTCTGGTAAATAATGGCGCATATCCTGCATTAATAATGTGGGAGGAATACCTGCACTACCAATAGGTAAAGGATCTGCGTATAATGCACCATATTGAAATCGAGATTGATCTGGAGGAACTTGATATGCTTGGGCATTGAGAGAAACTGTACCCAAAAATGGCGTTCCTCGGAAAAATACTGCTTCTACATAAGGAACTGCTGTATCTCCTAAAAATGTCAACCCAACTGATTTAGGAATGATGTCATAGACTTTACCAGCAATTTTTACATCGTAGGTAATTGGCTTAACTGCATCTGCAACCAAACCAGCTTTGATATGATCTACAACTTCAGGAATTGATGTAATTTTCCCTTGATCATACAGGTCTGATAAGCTGAGGAAAATATCAGCCATGACGCGCCAAAATTGACCTAACCCACTGTAATAGGCAGATACCCGCAACTGTTCAATTAAAAAATCAGGAAATAGTTGATTTAGTCCCAACATTAAAGGATTATTTTTAATTTTAGCAGCTATAACTGCTGTTGCTCTTTCTGCAAATTCTTTACTATCTAAATATGTGTCTAGTCCTCCACCACCATGCCACATCATGGTTTTCATACAATACTCAGCATATTCAAAATTAATTCGGTCATGCCACAAATGACGAATTAATTTAGAGAAAGAAACTTCGCCATCAAAATATTTAAAAAAGGGAAAATTCACTAAAAATTGATGTTCAGCAATATAAATGAGGTTATGAGAATAGGCATCTAAAACTACACCATAACTTTTGAGAATGCCAACAACTTCTAAAAGATTTTCAGGACTATCTTTAAGTAATGTTTCCCCATTTTTTAAGCGATTAACATACTCAGCTAAGGGATGATTGACAGGTTTATTTCTAATCTTAATCATTACTGTTTCTCCAGAGAATTAAAAATAAATATAGCAGGTGACAGGATTGAAAGTTTGTTGGTGTCTAGGTTTTATCATTTGTTGATATCCTCACCACATAGGCGGTTGCTCTGTATCTGACTAAAACAAATTTAAAGATGAGGTAGTAGTATTAATAGAACTCTACTACAAACCTAACACCTTTTAATTTTTGTCAGCTTTATCTATTGACACAGTTGCAACTAAGCTTGGTGTATTTACCATTGCTGTAATCGTTACTTCTGTCCAATGTACTAACCAAGTGGGTTGGATGCCAAAAATCACAATTAACACAGCTAAGATAAATGCAGGAATGCGATCGCTCCAATAAACTCGTGGCAAGTTAATTACTTGTGCAGATAACCGCCCAAAAAAGGCACGATTGAGCAGAATTAGAAAGTAAACCGCAGTTAAACCTGTACCCAACATTGAAATCAGGGTTTGAACTGGGAAAACCTCAAAACTACCCCGAAAAATAATGAATTCCGAAATAAAACCTACCATTCCTGGTATACCTGCGCTGGCCATGACTCCTAAAACCATCAAAGTGCCGATCACAGGCATACCCCGTTCTGGGTTCAGCAGTCCTCGAATCACTTCTAAATCACGACTACCAGATTTTTTATACACCACTCCCACCAATAGAAACATCAAGGCAGAAATCAAACCATGACTAATCATTTGCATGACTGCACCTAATACGCTTAGGGGTGTAGCTGCTGCTGCTGCTAACAAAATATAGCCCATGTGTCCGATAGAACTATAAGCCACCATTTTTTTCATGTCAGTTTGGGCGATCGCACAGGATGCACCAAACAGAACACTAATCACTGCCCATGTTGCTAAAGTCGGTGCTACATATTCCCAAGCTTCTGGCAATAAGTTCATCCCGAATTTCAATAAGCCATAAGTGCCTAATTTCAACAATACCCCAGCTAATAGCACAGAAATGGGTGTGGAAGCTTCGACGTGGGCATCAGGCAACCAAGTATGAAACGGAACAAGAGGAATTTTAATGCCAAAACCTACCAAAATTCCTATCAATAGCAATAGTTGTGTTGCTAAAGATAGATTACTTGTATTTAAGGTTGCTAGTCCAAAACTAGGAGAATTACTCAACCACACCATGCCCAAGAAACTGGCTAAAATCAAAATTCCTGAAACTGCGGTATAAATCAGAAACTTGGTAGCTGCATAACCCCGTTTTGCACCACCCCAAATCGCAATCAGCAGATATAAGGGAATCAGTTCTAACTCGTAAAACAGGAAAAATAACAATAAATCCTGGGCCAAAAATGCTCCTATCACCCCAGCACTTAGCAATAAGATTAGGGAGTAATAAAATCTCGGACGCTGAAGAGATTCATCACTGCTGTAGATAGCAATACTGGTTAAAAGTCCATTCAACAATAGCAATGGCAAGGATAAACCATCTATGCCTAGATTATAGTTCAAACCTAAAACGTCTACCCAGGGCAGAGACTCAGCAAATTGGATGCCGACTTCCCCAGGATTAAATTTAATTGTCAGGAAAATTGTCCACAAGAAAATAATTACCGCAAAGGCAAAAGCTACTCTACGGGCTATTTTCCCACTCATAGCAGCGGGATAGAAACCGATTAACGCTGCACCAAGTAAAGGCAGCAAAATCAACGTACTCAGCATCATAAGCAGAATATTCAGGTAATGGGTAATGGGTAATGGGTAATGACAAGAATAATTTATTACCTCCTGCCTCCTGCCTCCTAAAAAGGCAATTTATCAAGTAAACCCAATGACCAGCTAATGAAGAAACCAAGGATGCTGATCACTACGAGGATGGTTAACATATAACCTTGGGATTGACCGGAAATGCTGTATTTTAAACTTTGTCCACTGAAAATAGCAGCAAAGCCGACTAAGTTGACCAAACCATCGACTAAATAGCGATCGCACCAAGCGGATATTTTTGACAACAAAGTTACAGCACTGACAATGGTGAGGCGGTAAACGCGGTCGATGTAAAAATCATAACCTAATAAATCCTGAACAAATCTCCAGCCTAGAATTGTGGATCTTGACCAACCTTTGTGCAGGTAAATTTTTGAGCCAATACCCACCCCTAATAAAGTAGAAGCTAACAGAGCTAATACTACATACCAATCAATACTTTCCCAACCTGGTAGTAAGTACCATTGCTGGAGCATCAGTGGTAAAAGTAGGGTAACGATAGTTAAAGTCACCATTGGTAAGGCCATTTGCCAACCTACTTCTGGTGCGCGGCGAGTTTTTTGTTGTGGTTCTCCCCAGAAAATCAATCGGAAAACTCTGGTTAAATTCAAGGCTGTTAAACCATTGACTAAGACTAAAACTACTATGACCCAAGGGCTAATTTTCACCAGACCATCAGCCCAAGCCAGCATTGACCAAAAGCTCCCCAGTGGTAGCAGTGTCACCATCCCCGCTGAACCGACCACAAAGGCTGTAGTTGTAGCTGGCATCCGCGACCACAAACCACCCATTTCCGTCAAGTCTTGACTTTGGGTAGTGTATATGATTGACCCAGAACTCATAAATAATAATGCTTTGGCGATCGCATGAGTTAACAGCAACATCAAAGCCACGCCACCTTGTTGTAAACCCACTGCCAAAAATACCAATCCCATATAGGCACTGGTAGAATGAGATAAAGCTCGTTTAATATCAATTTGGGCGATTGATACTAATGTTGCGCCTACTGCCGTCACAGTACCCATGACTACCAAAGCATTCAGAGCTATGGGAGATAGAGCTAATATTGGTTGAATCTTGTACAATACATAAGCACCACCACCTACTACTAAGGAGTTTCGCATTACAGAAGCAGGATTAGGTCCTTCCATTGCCTCATCTAACCACAGGTGTAGGGGAAATTGAGCGCACTTACCCGCAGGACCAGCAATCAAAGCTATACCTAGCAATGTTGATGTTAATGGGTTTAAATTAGCTGTTTGTACCCACTCATACAAATCGGCAAAGTTCAAACTACCAGCTTGGGTAGAAAGGGCAACTACACCCATCAACAATAATAAATCTCCTACGCGCTTAGTTAAAAACGCATCTCGTGCTGCTGTTACTACCAGTGGTTGAGCATACCAGAAACCCACTAGCAAATAAGTAGAAAGGGTGAGAACTTCCAACAAAGTATAACTGAGGAACAAAGAATCACTAATCGCTAAACCAGTCAGGGCGGCTTCAAAAAATCCCAGCAACCCAAAAAACCTGGCTAACGACCAGTCTTTTTCCATGTAACCCAAGGCATAAATTTGGGCTAATAGACTTAATCCTGTGATTAAAACTATTGCCCCAATACTCACTGTTGATATTTCTAACGCAAAGGTTAACTTAAAATCAACAGCTTGGAACCAAGTAATTATTAAAGTTTCTGAATCTCTATTCCAGATATCTTGAAATACAAACAGGCTATGGAAGAAAGCCAGAAAAGTCGTCAACAAGTTGAAGTAGGCAGCGGGTCTTGGTCCTGTACGTTGAATTAATCCTATGCCCCACGGCAATGTTAAAATCGCCCCTAGTAAGCTATAAAACGGAACGAACCAACTTGTGAAAAATAGAAACTCATTCATTTAATATTTTCCTTGACGACTCAGCTTTTGGTTTCTTTAACAGCACTAAAACAATCATTTGCTTAAAAAAAGTTAGTTGTGGAAAAATCAAGTTTTTCTTAACTATTTCTCAAATAAATTTGTACCTGCATTTGCATTTTAACATTCACTATTAAATGGTAGTTAAATATAGCTTTACATGGTTAAAAGCATTTACTGGTATTCACAAATCCTCTGGTTGGAAATTTGTATTTCTACTCTGACCAAACTATTTTATAGTTTATATTTAAAAAACTTATATTTTTTTCATTTAATACCTGTGCAGATAGCAAAAATTGAGGAAAGACAGAGACGGTAGAATATACAGCCCTTGATCAATCCTGACCAGATATAATTAGCTCTGGTTATGAATGTGATTTTCTAAATCTAATAAAGAAATTATAAAGCATAAGTGGCCGCACTAGGAAACCGTGAACTTTGATCGAATTTAGGGGTATATTAAGTTTTGTTAAGTTTTCTAAAACTTTTTTATTACAAACTATTATAGTAATTTATGTTGCCAGGGATGCCAAGGTTTTATATCCTTAATTTTAGAAGTATTTTCTTCGCTCAAGATGAGCATCCCCGTCAAAAATTTCCATCCATAGCACTGACTTGATTAAATTTTTAGGAGTTCTGCGATGCCAATTGCAGTTGGAATGATTGAGACTAAAGGCTTTCCGGCAGTAGTAGAAGCTGCTGATGCGATGGTGAAAGCAGCCCGCGTAACTTTGGTAGGTTATGAAAAAATCGGTAGTGCGCGTGTTACCGTGATTGTCCGGGGTGATGTATCCGAAGTCCAAGCTTCAGTAGCAGCTGGGATTGAAGCAGCAAAAAGAGTAAACGGTGGTGAAGTGTTATCCACACACATCATTGCTCGTCCCCACGAAAACCTAGAATACGTCTTACCAATTCGGTATACAGAAGCAGTAGAACAGTTCCGTACTTAAAAACTGTTTAAACAAAGAGATTCACGGGGTCAACCCAAAAGTAAAGTCAGATCCATACAGGTTATGACTTAAAGGGCTTGCCGATTAGCCCTTGAATGCCTTTCATTATAGAAAGGATACCCTTTCAAAACTCTCGACTTTCTCAAAGTTTTGAGAACGGTTGCTTGCTTGAGTTTAAATTTTTGCCTGTCATCAAACTTGATTTAAGGATTTAGAATAATGTCAATTGCAGTAGGAATGGTTGAAACGCTGGGCTTTCCAGCAGTAGTAGAAGCTGCTGATGCGATGGTGAAAGCAGCTCGCGTAACTTTGGTAGGTTATGAAAAAATTGGTAGCGGTCGGGTAACAGTCATTGTTCGGGGTGACGTTTCTGAAGTCCAAGCTTCAGTAGGCGCAGGAGTAGAATCTGTGAAGCGAGTCAACGGTGGACAAGTGCTGTCTACTCACATCATTGCTCGTCCTCACGAAAACTTGGAATATGTTCTCCCAATTCGTTATACAGAAGATGTAGAGCAATTCCGGGAAGGTGTAAACGCAATTCGTCCTTTCGGCAGAAGACCGTAATTTAGAATGCAAATTGCCAAAGTTCGTGGCACGGTAGTTAGCACCATCCAAGATCCTAGTCTCAGAGGTGTAAAACTGCTGATGTTGCAGTTAGTAGATGAAAACGGCAATCTCCTACCTAAATATGAAGTAGCAGCTGATAATAGCGTAGGAGCAGGTATAGATGAGTGGGTACTTGTCAGTTGTGGTAGTGCCGCTCGTCAAGTTCCTGGTAATGAACAAAGACCAGTAGATGCCGCCGTGGTGGCGATAATTGATACTATTTACGTAGAAGATCGTCTCATTTACAGCAAAAAAGACCAATATAGATAGTCAGGAAATAGGGAACTCTTAACAGGGAACTCTTAACAGGAAACAGGAAGAGAGAATAAATTATTTATTGGCTTTTGCCTCTTGCCTTCTTCTACTGACCACTGACAAAAAGCTTATTTTAGGAGGAATCTCGCGATGGCAGTCCGCAGCACGGCGGCACCCCCAACCCCGTGGTCAAGGAGTTTAGCTGAACCCGATATCCATCAAACCGCTTATGTACATTCTTCTTGTAATCTCATTGGGGATGTACACCTGGGTCAGAAT
>RDYJ01000016.1 GCA_004293145.1 Nostocales cyanobacterium
TTTAATTGATGATGCCACCTTGTTATTACATAATTCTTGAATTGTCAATACTTAGTGCAACAACTAGTTTTTACTAGGCAAGAAAACTTAGATGAATTGACTTTACAGGCTTGTCAAGATACATAAACTAAGTTCACCCCAACAGTGCTGAATGCTTTGTAAATAAAAAAACAGTTCTTCTGATAAAATAGTGACATTGTACTGAAATCTCATTGGTAGCATCCCAATCAAAGAAAAAATAAACGCAGCCACACCAAAAACTCTCGCTCAACTCTCTTTCCTTTGTGTACTTTGCGTCCTTTGCGGTAATGCCTCCGGCACGCTACGCGGACAATCATATCAAGCCTGGGATAATTTTCTATTGTTAGAGAAAAATAAACTTACACATTTGGGATGCTCCCATCTGATTAAATATGAATTGCTAAATACTTGTAGCATTCCTCAATAATATGTGAGAAAATCTGTTGCGTATTCTCGCCTATTTCTACGAGTAAGTTGACAAATCGAACAGGAATGCTATATGAGATTAACAACAGCAATATTACACAAAGTAGCTATAGAAATGGGTGCTACTGTTTTAATAGAACCTGAATCTGAACTAATTGGACACATTACCTTTAAAAACGGAAAAAAAACCGTTTTTAATAATACTAGACTCAATATTAATGGTTTTGGTTCTTCCCATTTAGCTCAAGATAAAGGCTTCTCTAATTATTTTTTACGCCAGCTTGGTTATCGGGTTACAGAGGGTAATACATTTTTTAATGAAAAAATTTGCGCCAAAATAGCCAACCCTAGAAATATCCATGATGGTTGGGATTATGCCCAGGAATTAGGATTACCTGTAATTGTTAAACCGTTAAATCTCAGTTTAGGAATCTTAGTTACGAAAGTATTTGACAAATCCGAATATTATCAAGTAGCAGAGAAAATTTTTAATATTCATCCAGGATTAATAGTAGAAAGATTCTATAGCGGTAATGACTTTAGAATCCTAGCTTTAGATAATGAAATTATTGCTGCTTATCAAAGAATTCCTTTATCTGTAACTGGTGATGGTAATTCTACCATTTTGGAATTACTGCAAAGCAAACACGAACAGTTAATCAAAACTGGTGAAAAGATATTAATTGATGTGGAAGATTTCCGCATTCTGCAAAAATTACAAAAACAAAACCTCACTTTTGATAGTGTACTTGCCAAAGACTCTTTAATTTATCTTTTAGATAATGCTAATCTATCTAATGGAGGTGATTCTGTAGATTTCACAGATAAGATTCATCCTGATTTTCAGAAACTAGCGATCAATATCACAAAAGATATGGCTTTGAGATTAGCAGGTGTAGATATTCTCACCACCGATATTACTCAACCATTAGTAGATTATACTCTGTTGGAAATTAATAGCGCCCCTGGTTTAGCTCATTATGCTTCTCTTGGTGAGACGCAAATACAGAAATTAGAAGATTTATACCGCAAAATTCTCCAAGTATTAGAACAAGAATGAATTTCTGTAGAGACATTCCGCTGGAAAGTCTCTACAGAGGTTTTTTATCAATCATGAACTCAACTGTTTAAGTCACCAATTTTTACCGAGTAGAGATTCAAATTCTGCTTGTAAAGCTTTGATATCTGCCACTCTCGCTACTATTAAATTATCTCTTCCTGCATCTTTTAACCTAGTTTTCCAATATTGAATACTCTCTGCATTATTCAACCAAAACTCAACTACAGTGTCTATCACCTGATCTAAATTCCAACCGCCATTTACTGGAACTGCTTCCACAGATTCTAGAAACGCATCTAGTGTACAAGTCTGAGTTCCCAAGTATTCGACACGTTGTTGTTGAAGTTCTTGCATATTTTGCTGCTGGTGATTGAAAAAGTACAAAACTGGAGATACTCCTACAATATCAAAAGTATATTTCATTCCAGTCCTCCAAATCAGTTGTCAGTGGAAAAAGGCAAAAAGATTAAGGTGTAACAAATTTTTCAGCGCCAGCCCATACTATGGCCAAAGCCAAGCTGCGCTATCGCCAATAGAAATCAAATGCGAGTAATACGGTAGTTCTATATATTCCAATATAACTCTAAAAATTGAGAATTGCTACCTCAATTACAGGTTTTCAAAATTATGCAAAATTTCTTCAAAATTTAGCACTTGTTGATTGAGAGTGCTAATTTTAGTTCAGATTATTTAATGGATGATCAAATAGTTTCTGGTATTAATTAAGGAGTAAAGATAATTTTTAATAGTTGTTAATTATTGTCAGGACTTACGCAAACAGAACGAAAGTACGGGTAATTCATGAATTACCTCTAGGCAAAAATCAGGTTTTAGTCAAATCTTGCGTCAGTCCTAATTGTATTGGAAGTTAAAGATAGTTGATTTTCCTAATTTGCCCACAGAATTAGAATCATCTAGAAAACCGAATTTTTACAAATTACAAATTACCACTTAAAAAATAAGTTGTCACCGTACCTCTACCTTTGATGGGAATTCCTCCCCGTTTTTCTAATTGGTAATCATCTTTAAGGTGCAGATAAGTTGTTTCTGAAACTTGAATTTTTCCGACCACCCCGTGAGATTCCATCCGACTAGCGAGGTTAACGGCATCACCCCATAAATCATAACTAAACTTTTTTAAACCAATTACCCCAGCAACAACAGAACCAGTATTAATTCCAATCCGCAATTGAAATGATTTACCTGTTGTGGTTTGAAATTGAGAAATACTTTTTTGCATATCTAGTGCCATTTGAGCAACTGAGATCGCATGATCTGCTCTCGGAGTCGGTAAACCACCAACTACCATATAAGCATCACCAATAGTCTTGATTTTTTCCAACCCATAAACTTCTGCCAACCGATCAAAACTAGAAAAAATCTGATTGAGTAAGTTGACTAATTCGATGGGAGATATTTGAGCAGCTAAACCAGTAAAATTGACAAGATCAGCAAAAAGAATCGTGACTTCATCAAAACGATGAGCAATGGCGCTTTGATCTTGTTTTAATTGTTGGGCTATCTCGGCAGGTAAAATATTCAATAGTAAACGTTCTGACTTTTCCTGTTCATCCCGTAGACAGGCTTCCACAATCTGGCGATCGCTAATCTCTTGCCGCACTCTTTGAAACATTTGCTTAAACGCCGCAATCACCTCACCCATCTCATCCTCGCGTTGGAGAGAAAAAGTAGCAAAAATAGGATCATCCAAATCTAGACTAATAGCTTCACCCGCTGCTATTAAGTCATCTCGCAGCAGCAAAATTGGCCTAATTACAGTTATCCCTAAAGTTAACATCGTCGTCAGGGTTACGAAAATAGAGATTACTAAAACCAAGCCAGCAACCCGAATTAAAAAAGCATATAATTCTATTTGAATAGCAGAAGAGTCATGACGTACAATCAGGATATATTTTTGCTGCTGTTGAGGAATAGACCAAGCAACATCGTAGCGTTTTTTATCCTGACTTTTCAATTTAAAAACCTGATTTTTTCCCATATTACTATAAGATATATCTGGTTGCTCTCCAAATTTTCCTATCAGTTTTCCATCAGTCTGGTAAAGTATTCCTCCCCTAATCACAGAATCAGGGTTGAGTTTTTTAGTGATCATGTTGAACATTGCTTGAGGATTTTTTCCTTGCTCAATTTTGTACACAAGAGCAGAAAAAACCTCGTTAGAAACATTCTCTAACTTGGATAATAGTTCATCTTCCCGTCGCCAGTAAGACGGTATTAAAATTGCTATTTCGACAACGACGATACTGGTAAATACCCAAGTGACAATGTACCTGGATAGCTTGGCTTGAAAAAGCTGTATCCAGATTTTTAAATGGGTTAACATCCAGCTTCATGCTCCATATAAATTATACTATTTTTCTTAAGTATAATCTTAGCTCTCCTGAACAATTGCCAGCATTTTTAATCAAGTAGGGTGGGCATTGCCCCCCTTAATGTCGGCAAGTTTAAAGGTTCAAGGTTACAGTTTTTTTTACCTCTTTAGCCGCAATAACCCTGGGTATGGAGTAATTACCTGAATCTTAAGGACAATACAAAGTATCCCGTGTATCCCTACCAGTAACAGGATTAGTACCTTTAGCCAGCTTGCATAATTTAACCTCTTCATCCTGACGTAGCAGTATATCAGTAAAATCTGCCCCGTCAACTATAGCACCATCAAATTTAGCACTAGCCGCAAATGCACCTTCTAATATTGCATTAGTTAAATTTGCTTTAATCAGACGTGCAGAATCTAAGGTAGCATTAGTCAGATCAGCCCCTTCCAAGTTTGCAGACTCAAGATTAGCGGCGAAGAAACTAACACCGCGCAAGTTAGCACCACTGAAATTGCTCTGACGGAGATTAGCTTTAGTAAAACTGGAATCTGTTAAATCACGTCCAGAAAAATCTGCTTCAACCAAGATTTCTTTGTTGTATTCTAGTGCTAAAGCCGTTGATGCTAAACCTATTGATGCTGTCATAGGAATAATAGCCCAAAGCAGTAAACTGAGTATGAGTGACCAAAATCGATACTGAGTATTCATGATAATTTTTTAGTATTTTGAATTCATGCCTAAACCTCCTGCATCTAATTATACTGATATCGGTGACTTAGGAGAAGACCTAGTAGCACAATGGTTAGAATCTACAGGTTGGGAAATTCTGCACCGTCGCTTTTCTTGTCGCTGGGGAGAAATCGATATTATTGCCCAGTATCACGATCAAACAGCAACAGCAACAACCGCTAATCATCAAAATTCAATCCTGGCATTTGTAGAGGTGAAAACCCGCAGTGCAGGTAGTTGGGATGCAGGAGGCAGAAACGCTATTACATTACAAAAGCAAGTAAAACTCTGTAGCACTGCTGAAAAATTTTTAGCTCAGTACCCTGAAAAAGCTGACTACCCGTGTCGCTTTGATGTAGCCATTGTCTTTTCTCAACGTCTATCAAAAAAACTGGATGGGGCGATTGTAACCCCAGAATCCCTAGCTAGTTTATCAATAGCTGGATATGAGTTGACTCTGCTCGAATATATTCCAGCAGCTTTTGATGCGACAATTATTAATGAGTAACTGGTAATTGGTAATTGATACAATTGGCACCTGTCAAATGAGACTGGTTTTCAAGCCAGAGTTTCTGGACAATAGCCCAAACCCCTGACAAATTGTTGTCGGAAGGCTTCGATTTCGTCTTTTTCTGAGCTACCGTGAGATACAACAGCTACTTGGTAGCGACGCATCACATCTACAGGAGACTGTCCTGCCTCCAAGCTCCAAAGTGCCATTTGTACTCTCATTGGTGGTTCGTAACTAATTCCTAATTCATTGAAGAAAGCCCGAAAATCTCCATCGTCTTGGGCTGACACAGGCTCTCTCAGTTTAATTCTCACTACCCAACCATCAATTTGATGAATGACGGTGATGAAGGAGACGGGAGTTTGGGGTCGATTGTGCAGGTGTTGAACAACCCTGAGCGTTAAACTAGCATTTGCCAGGTAATATAAATATTCCATGATGGTGTTTGGGATTAAATCCAGTCCTACATCTATATCTTCCTGAATCAAGCATAGTTCCCGGTAGGGTAAAAGTCCCCGTTTTTGTATGGGGAGATTTACCCAATTTTAGCAAATTGTCATTAGTCATTAGTCATTAGTCATTGGCAATAGGCAAGTTTAAAGGGCGGTTGGAAAGCGCATCGAAACACAAATCGTATCTGAGTACGATAGCGTACATCGCTTTGCTCCCAATCGCTATCACCAAAAAAATGTTAACTTAATATTTTTTGTCAGAAATGGCTATAGCTTGCGTGACCACGTAGGAGTCATACGCCTCCCGTCAGGAATACAGCATATCCACTCCTTGCGGATATCATACAATTAGTACATAACCTAATTGCTGTGTTATCGGCTCGTCAGCGTCAAGAACACGATATTGATCAAGATGATCAGGAGTTAATCATGAAATTATCAGCAATGTATCAACAACAATTAGAAGAGATTAAAAAACAAGAACGACAAGATGAAAGCACAAGTCGGGAATCTCCAAAATAAAATACTCCCAGAAAAAAGCGCAAAAAGAGAGTATTGGGGGTTGACAACGGACTTTAGATTTGTTATCATAAATTTGATAAGGAAGAACTATTTTCAGATAAAATATGATTAACAATAATCAAGTAAGGGTTTAGCCAAGTAAGGGTTTAGCATTGCTAAACCCTTATTTATAGTATTGAATTAACATGGAAAATTAACAATTTCCAACCCATATAAGTGGGTTTTTGCTGTGTATGTGAGGTTTTTTACCGCTTTTTTGCAGAAATGTCCAACTTAGAGATACAAGATGTTGATTTAGACCGTTCATTATCTGGGTATGATTACGAGCTTCCCGCCGAATTGATTGCCCAAAATCCTGCTGTTCCCAGAGATAGTTCACGTTTATTGGTGGTCAATGCTTCCACCACAGGTAAGGAAACACCAGCCCTAGACCACATTTTCCGGGATTTGTTTGAACTCCTCCAACCCGGAGATTTGCTAGTCATGAATAATACAAAAGTTCTGCCAGCTAGGTTGTATGGTCACAAGTCTACGGGGGCTCCAGTGGAAGTGTTGCTATTGGAAGAAAGACAACATAACTTTTGGTTGGCTTTGGTGAAGCCGGGAAAGCACTTCAAGCTAGGAACTAAGATTATTTTTGATGGGGGCAAGTTATCACCCGGTACTGAATTGACAGCTACAGTTGTGGATAGGGATCAAGCAACTGGAGGGCGGTTGTTAGAGTTTGATTTACCTGCAAATGTTTCTTTAGTGCAGGTGTTGGAGAAATTTGGAGAAATTCCTTTACCTCCTTATATTACTGCGTCAACTGCTGCTGATGAACAGTATCAAACTGTATATGCCCAGGCACAGGGAGCGATCGCTGCGCCCACGGCAGGGTTACACTTTACACCAGAGCTTTTACAACAATTGCGTGATCGCGGGATTAATCAAGCTTTTTTGACTCTACACGTAGGTGTTGGTACTTTTCGTCCTGTGGAAGTCGAAGATGTGACAACTCACCAAATGCACGCAGAATGGATTGAAGTTAGCGCCGCTACAGTGGCACAAATTCGGGTTACTAAAGCCGCTGGAGGGCGGATTATTGCCGTTGGAACTACAGTAGTGCGGGCTTTAGAAGGTGCGGCGCAGTCTGGAGATTTACAACCTTACACGGGTAAGGTAAATTTATTTATTTATCCTGGTTATCAATGGCAGGTAGTAGAGGGTTTGATTACGAATTTTCACTTACCCCGTTCTAGTTTGCTGATGCTGGTAAGCGCCTTGATTGGGAGAGAAAGGTTATTGAAGATTTATCAACAAGCGATCGCCTCTCAATATCGTTTCTATTCTTTTGGTGATGCCATGCTGATTTTGCCAGAAGCTAGGGGCGGGTGATTGGGCATTGGGGATGAGCTAGTCATTTAATTGGTAATTACGAATTAAATTGTGAATTTTTGATGTAGTTATGGGTACTCTGATGTTGTGAGGATCTCTAATAAAAATACAGGGCTAATCTTATGTCTAAAAAATTGCAATCTAACCAGTGTTTACACAGGGAAATTAAAGCATTATTTTTCAGCAGTTCTATTCAGAGATTAGGACTTTTGTGTGCTTCTTCAGCATTTTTAGTATTAGCTTTACCGACAGTTATTGATTTACCAGGTAGTAAATTATTGGCGCAAAATGCAGTTTCTCAAGATTTGGATGCAGCTATGTTTTACCAAATGGGGGTGACACGCTATAATCGGCAAGATTTAGAAGGTGCGGAATCTGCTTTTCGTCAAGCTTTACAACGAGATAGTAATATTGGATTCGCACGGAATTATTTAGGTAATATTTTTATGCAGCAAAATCGCCTGGATTTAGCTGTACAAGAATATGGTGAAACAATTAGACTAATTCCCGATTTTGGCTCGGCTTATTATAATTTGGGATTAGCTTTGCAAAAACAGGGACAGAAAGAAGCAGCAATCACAGCTTACCGACAAGCGTTGGTAGTCAGTCCCACAATGGCGGCGGCTCATTATAATTTGGGTTTGGTATTATATGAACAAGAACTGCGCCCAGAAGCGATCGCTGCTTATCAGCAAGCCATTAATTTAGATAGCAAAAATGTCAATGCTTACTTAAATTTAGCGTTTACTCTTCAACAAGAAGGTCAAGTAGAACAAGCAATCTCTAACTATCGTCAAGTATTGACATTAGATCCTCAGAACACAGTAGCCTACAATAATTTAGGTGCTTTGTTAGTCATTCAAGGTCAACCCTCAGAGGCGATTACAGTTTATCAACAAGCTATTCGCCAAAATTCCCGAAATGCTTTAGCTTACTATAACTTGGGAGTGATTTTATATAATCAGGGCAATCTCAAAGCAGCTAATCAAGCATTAAAACGCGCTCGTCAAGAATATGCTCAACAAGGAAATACTGAGCAAACTGTAAAAATTGACGAAATGACACAAAAAATTACTGAATATTTAACACCCAAAAAACCACAACCCACTCAAACAACTACTCCCACTCCTCCCACTCCCAATGGTGATGTGATCTTACCATCACCGGAGCCAGCCGCACCAGTTAATCCCACTGATGTACCTGATGTTTTTGAATTACAGCTACCACCCCCAGAACAATTGCCAACAAAATCCAACTCAAATTAAAAGTAAAATGATTTTTGGTTTTTGGTTTTTGGTTTTTGAAATGTATTTAACCAACTTTAATCTAAAATCTAAAATCTAAAATTTCCCCAGTTAAGAGTAAAGAGTCCCCAATCCCCAGTCCCCAGTCCTTCAAATTGGTAAACGATTAATATCTTTATTACAGCCAATCACTACCATTGCGGAACCACGTTCTAAACGCTTGCTAGAGTCAGGATTAATCTTAAATTTACCATCTTGACTCACTGCTAACAAATTTAAACCGTAACGGTTTCGCAATTGAATTTCTGCAACAGTTTTACCATGAAATTCATCAGGAACAATTACTTCAACAATACTATGATCTGGATCGAGGTCAAAGCGATCTAGAATTGATGGTTTAGTCAAGGTTCTAGCTAAAGCACAACCAGCTTCATATTCTGGAAAAACTACATGATCTGCTCCCACTCGTTTCAACAGCTTGCGGTGAACTTCACTAGAAGCTTTAGCAACTACATGAGGTACACCAGCTTCTTTGACATTGAGAGTGGTGATAATACTTTCTTGAATATAGTTACCAATAGCCACAATTACAGTATCAAACTCAAAAATACCAGCTTCTTTGAGTGCAGCAGGTTCAGTTGAATCTAGTTGTACTGCATGACTCACAATTTCATCAGTTAATGCTTCAGAAACTAGCTTTTCATCAACATCTGTAGCCAGAACTTGATAACCTAAATTATGCAGTGTAGAACATACAGAACGGCCAAATCGACCTAAGCCTATTACAGCAAATTGGTGGTTATCGTGGCGTAAACTCCGAAAAAACTTTAATGATGAAAGATTCATAATTTGTCATTAGTTATTAGTGATTAGTTATTAGTCATTAGTCATTAGTTATTAGTATTTTTTACCCAATCACCAATCACCAATTAACCAACAAGTAAATTTTCTTCAGGATAGTGAACTCTGCTAGGACGAGGATCACCTAATATAGCAGACATTAATAATAAAACACCAACTCTGCCAATATACATTGTGACAATTAGAATTAGTTTTGCTGCTGTGGAAACACCACCGGTTATACCTGTCGATAAACCAACTGTAGCAAAAGCTGATACTACCTCAAACAGAATTTGAATAAACTCTAATTTCGGGTCTGTCAGACTAATTAAAATTGTTGCTCCAATCACAGTAGCTAAAGATCCAAAAACTACACCCACCGCTTTTAAAATCAGTGATATTGCTATCTTACGATCATACAATAAAACTTCTTCTTTCCCTTGGAGGATTGCTCTTGTACAACTAGTAAGAACTCTCAAAGTTGTAGTTTTTATACCTCCTCCTGTACCACCTGGGCTGGCACCAATAAACATCATCGCAATGGTAATAAATAAACCAGCATCTGTCATTTGCCCAATATCAATGGTATTAAATCCAGCAGTTCTAGGAGTGACTGATTGAAACCAAGCTGACAATAATTGGTTAGTAAAACTCAAATCACCAAATGTTTTAGGATTTCTGATTTCTATACATAAAAAGGCAATTGTTCCCAATACTAAAAGTATTAAAGTTGTACTGGTTGCTACTTTAAAATCGAGGGAAAATACTATAGCATTGGGTTTCTTTAAAAATCTATCCCGCAGCCAAAGATATATGTCTAAAATTACCTGATAACCAATGCCTCCAAAAATAATTAAGCCTGTAATTGTAAAAACTACTAATCCAGAACTTTGATAGCCGATTAAATTATCTTTAAACAGACTAAACCCGGCATTATTCCAAGCATTGACGCTATGAAATATTGCCAACCACAGTCCTTGATGCCAACCATAATCAGGAACAAAAGCTGGCAATAATAACAATATTCCTGTGATTTCAAAAATCAAAGTTGTGGCAATAATTGAACGGATAATTTGCGTACTACCACTCATCCCTGGACGGTCTAAAGCTTGTTGAATTGCTACCTTTTGGCGCAAGTCAAATCTCCTACCAATTAACAAAATTAAAAAGGTGGTAGTTGTCATATACCCTAAACCACCAATTTGAGCTAATAGCGTGATCAACAATTGACCCCAAAAGGAAAAAAAACTACCAGGATCAACTACTGATAACCCTGTAACACAAACTGCGGAAGTTGATGTAAAAAGTGCTACAATTGGGTCATTCCACATACCATTGCTAGTTGAGAAAGGCATCATTAACAGAATAGTTCCTACCAGGATGACAGCCAGAAATCCCAAGCAGATTGTGCGAGCAACAGTCATAAGTAATTCAAAATTTTCCTATAAAAGCAAAATCGCCTTATCTAATTAAATACACAGATGGTAGCCTAACAATATGTTTTTTAAAATTTTCCTTGGTCTTCATTTGGTGGACTCATGAGTACAACACTTTATCAGCAAATTCAAGAATTTTATGATGCTTCCTCTGGTTTATGGGAAGAAATTTGGGGAGAACACATGCACCACGGCTATTATGGTGCAGATGGTAAGCAGCAAAAAGAACGTCGTCAAGCACAAATTGATTTAATTGAAGAACTGCTAAACTGGTCAGGGGTAAAGGATGCGGAGAATATTCTCGATGTGGGTTGTGGGATTGGTGGCAGTTCTTTATACTTAGCCCAAAAGTTTAATGCTAAATCAACGGGAATTACACTCAGCCCTGTACAAGCCGCTAGAGCCACCCAAAGAGCATTAGAGGCTAATTTGGGTGCAAAAAGTCAGTTTATAGTAGCTAATGCTCAGGAAATGCCTTTTGCTGATAATTCTTTTGACCTGGTGTGGTCTTTAGAAAGTGGTGAACATATGCCAGATAAAACTAAGTTTTTGCAAGAGTGTTACCGGGTTTTAAAGCCTGGTGGTACTTTGATTATGGTAACTTGGTGTCATCGAGCTACGGATCAGTTACCGCTAACTGCGGATGAGCAAAAGCATTTGCAGGATATCTATCGCGTTTATTGTTTACCTTACGTCATTTCCTTGCCGGAGTATGAAGCGATCGCTCATCAATTACCATTAAACAATGTTCGCACCGCTGATTGGTCAACTGCTGTTGCGCCTTTCTGGAATATAGTTATTGACTCGGCTTTTACTCCTCAAGCATTTTTTGGCTTGCTGTTTTCTGGCTGGAGTACAATTCAAGGGGCTTTATCTTTGGGGCTGATGCGTCGCGGTTATGAACGGGGCTTAATTCGCTTTGGTTTGTTGTGTGGAAAAAAATAATTCAAGAGTCAGTAGAGACGTTCCGGCAGAACGTCTGTACAGGAGTCAGGAGTCAGAATTTTTGATACATCTATGACTTAAGCTTTGATCATGGAAAAACTAACCGCAAAGTACGCAAAGTACACAAAGGAAGAGGGTTTTAGAGAGTTGTTGCATAATTTATAAAATCGTTAGATTCTCAAATCAAATAATGATTTTTGGCATCAAATCTGCATACTTACAAATAATTCAACATTCAACATTCAAAATGAATCAATTTTCTCAACACAATTCGCCTATTTTTCCAGGAAGTTGGGTTTATGCTTTTTGGAAGTTTTCCCGACCACATACAATTATTGGCACGACTTTAAGTGTCTTGGGTTTATATCTGCTTACCCTGGGTGTCACTTCTACAACTTTCTCTGTAGCCCATCTTAGTCAAATTTTGGCAACTTGGGTAGCTTGTATATCTGGCAATATTTATATTGTGGGTTTAAATCAGTTAGAAGATGTGGAAATTGATAAAATCAATAAACCTCATTTACCAATCGCTTCGGGAGAATTTACGAGAGAACAAGGCAACTTAATTGTCATTATTGCTGGTATTTTAGCTCTAGTTATAGCTTGGCTAAATAGTCCATTTTTATTAGGTATGGTGGGGATAAGTTTGATTATTGGTACTGCTTATTCTTTACCACCAATTCGCTTAAAACAGTTTCCATTTTGGGCGGCATTATGTATTTTTTCGGTGCGGGGAACTATTGTTAATTTAGGGCTGTTTTTACATTTTAGCTGGTTGTTGCAAAGAAGCCAAGGTATTCCGGCTGCTGTATGGCTGTTAACAGTGTTTATTTTGGTCTTTACTTTTGCGATCGCTATCTTTAAAGATATCCCTGACATGGAAGGCGATCAGCTTTATAATATCACTACTTTTACTCTCCAACTAGGGAAAAAAGCAGTATTTGATCTTGCCCTGTGGGTGTTAACTTGTTGCTATATGGGCATGATTATTATAGGTGTTTTACGCCTAGCTGAAGTTAACCCCATCTTTTTGTTTATCACTCATATTATCCCCTTGATTATCATCTGGAGACAAAGCAGAAAAGTAGACTTACAAGATCAAACCGCGATTTCTCGGTTTTATCAATTTATTTGGAAACTGTTTTTTATCGAATATCTAATTTTTCCATTGGCTTGTATTTTGGGATAAACTTTAACTTTAAACTATGTTGAGATTATGTTAGAAAATTCACCAACGATGAATATCATCGCCACATTTTTAGTAGTTACCAGTATCGGATTTTTAATTTATTTTGCCTGGAAAACATTAAGGACATCCAATTTATTCCAAACAGGAGTAAAGCTTTTTCAAGCTCAAGACTACGAAGGTGCAGAAGCAGCTTTTCGTCAAGTAATTGCGATCAATTCTACTAATGATGTAGTGCGGTTATTATTGGGGGATATTTTGAACCACCAAGGTAAAATTGAGGAAGCTAAAGAATTATTCAATTATGTCATTAATAGCAGTCCTAAAAACCCAGATGCTTACTTAAGATTGGCAAATATACAGATGTTGCAAGAAAAACAGGAAGAAGCAATCAAGAACTTACAAACCTCAAAAGTTTTATTTCAAAAACAACGTCAACCTGAAAAAGCAGCAACCATAGACAAAATTCTCCAAAAAATTAAAAAGTAATAATTCAGGTGTCATACCATTTCTGGATCAGGATGCGCTTGATTTTGCCGGTTAAGAGACGTGGAAGCCGCAACAGCCTACCAAATTTATTTATTTGGCGCAACCTCACATAGAATTGGTATCAGGAGAGAAAATCACCAACAACTAATGACGAAAAATAAAGTTTACCTAGTTGGTGCAGGACCCGGAGACTTGGCATATTTAACTGTTAAAGCCTATCGTCTTTTGGCATCTGCTCAAGTTTTAGTTTATGATGCTTTAGTAGATGCCGAATTGTTAGATTGTGTACCAGCAGATTGTTTAAAATTAGATGTAGGTAAACGTGGTGGTAAACCCAGCACTCCCCAAGTAGAAATTAACAATTTATTGGTGAAACATTGCCTGGAAGGGAAAGAAGTTGTTAGACTCAAATCAGGTGATCCTTTTATTTTTGGGCGTTGTCTTGCGGAAATTCAAGCCTTAAAAGCTGCTGGTTGCGAATTTGAAGTCATACCGGGAATATCTTCAGCTTTAGCAGCACCTTTACTAGCAGGAATACCCCTCACAGATATCGTTCTCAGTCGTTGTTTTGCAGTGTTGACAGCACACGAACCAGACGCTTTAGACTGGGAAGCACTATCAAGATTAGAAACTTTAGTAATTTTGATGGGGGGAAAAAATTTAGGGCAAATAGTTGATCAACTGCTACGATATGGAAAATCACAATTCACACCCATAGCTATCATCCGTTGGGCGGGAACTCCTAGTCAAGAAATCTGGACAGGTGAACTGGGTAATATTTTAGGACAAGTTACAGGTTTATCTCTTTCACCTGCTGTCATTGTTATTGGTGAAGTTGTAAACTTACGCAAGTTTCTATAGAATACTCAGGCCTCCGACTTTTTCGATAAGTCGGGGATATTTGCCTATGGCTTTCTCCAAGCTGCAATATCACGCATGAGTTAGGATTGGTGTAAAACATGAAAAAATATAAACTATTATCAATCATTCCTGTCTCAAATATAAAATCGTGCATCACAATATCCCTATCTCCCCATCCCCCCACCATTCCCACTCTCCCCTTGCAGGTAAAACCATCTTAGTTACCCGTTCAGTTGGACAATCCAGCCAATTTAGCGATCGCCTTACCGCCGCTGGTGCTAGAGTAATTGAACTACCAGCTTTAGAAATTTGTCCCCCTTCTAGTTGGCAACCTTTAGACCAAGCAATATCCCAGTTATCAACTTTCAACTGGTTAATTTTTACCTCCACCAACGCTGTAGAATACTTTTTTAACAGACTCCACACTAAAGGTAAAGATAAAAGCGTCTTAGCTAAGTTGAAAATTGCTGTTGTGGGTGAAAAAACATCCCACAGCCTTCAACAATACCATATCCAACCAGATTTTATTCCTCCCCACTTTATCGCTGACTCTTTAGTTATCAATTTTCCTGAAAACTTAGCCGGTAAAAAGATTTTATTTCCGAGAGTGGAAACCGGAGGAAGACAAGTTTTAGTAAAAGAATTAACTTCTAAAGGTGCAGAAGTCACCGAAGTTCCCGCTTATGAATCTTGCTGTCCGCAGCATATTCCCCCAGCAGCAGAAATAGCTTTGCGAAATCACACTTTAGATGTAATTACTTTTGCCAGTTCTAAAACGGTACAATTTTTCTGTCTATTAACAACAATTAATTTTCCAGAAGGAATCACAGATTACTTAGATAAAACTTGTATTGCTTCCATTGGTCCACAAACTTCTAAAACTTGTTTCGATTTATTTGGTCGGGTTGATATAGAAGCAGAAGAATATACTGTAGATGGCTTAATCAAAGCAATTATTCAATGGGCAAATAAGTGACTGGGGACTGGGAAGAAATTAACCAGTGACTAATAACTAATAACTAATGACCAAACGATTAATCGGTTTAACTGGGGGTATTGCTACAGGTAAAAGTACAGTGGCTAACTATTTAGCTACTGCTTACAATTTACCGATTTTAGATGCAGATATTTATGCTAGAGACGCAGTATCTGCGGGTTCACCTATTCTCGCACAAATTGCCCATCGTTACGGTAAAGACAATCTACTTGTAGATGGTAATTTAAATCGTGCCAAGCTGGGAGAAATCATTTTCAATCAACCAGAAGAACGTCATTGGGTAGAAAATGTGATTCATCCTTATGTGAGAAATTGTTTTTCCCAAGCTATTAATGAATCATCTGTAAATACTTTAGTTTTAGTTATTCCTCTATTATTTGAAGCAGGTTTAGAAAATTTAGTGAGTGAAATTTGGGTTGTATCTTGTTCAGCAGAACAGCAACAGCAAAGATTAATTCAGCGTAATAATTTAACTCATGAACAAGCCGCAGCTAGAATTAATAGTCAGTTACCAATAACAGAAAAAATTGCCCGTGCTGATGTGGTTTTAGATAATTCCTCTAGTTTAGAATCGCTTTTACAACAGGTGAATGAGATCATGAAAAAGGATGATTAGATATGGTTAATTTGCCGACTAAGTAAGTCGGCGTGAAAAAACTAAACTATGTAAAGATAAGTAAATACGGTGAATACATCTACCAAGGTGATTGAGATATGGGATCTCGCTCGTTTGAGGGTATTTTTAACTTATAAGCAAGATGAAACAACGTATTACAGCAGAATATGGCTTACGCCACGCTACGCTATCAGGAGTCAGTAGAGACGTTCCGGTGGAACGTCTGTACAGGAGTCAGGAGTGAAACAGGCGAATGAATGTGTATAGGTTTCAATTTTGGTGCTTTACCTCATTGATCTGCAATCTGCTGTAAATTTAATAATTATTAATAATTAGCATCATTGTTAAATTTCCCCGCTAAATTACTTATATGTATTGTAACTACGACATCAATACATATAGTGAGTGACAAGTATTGATCAGGGTTTGAGAGAGTTCACAACCTCAGACAGACGCAGACAGACACAGAGAAACTGGATAATTCTCTCTATCCATCTGTGTTTATCCCCTATGAACGAAGAAGTCTCTACCAAGCTGGAACTAATGAGACAAACCCTAGCTGAAAATGGGGTACAGACGATACGTTTACGCGGTACAGATTGGTTTGCCTGGGCAACTGCGGGCGCTTCTCACACTGTATTACTGACTTCAGAAACTGGCGTAGCAGAAGTATTAGTAACTGCCCAAGAAGCGTGGATATTAACAGATGAAATTGAAGCGCAACGCCTGAAAGACGAAGAATTACCACCAAATTTTCAAGTACACATCAGTCCTTGGGCTGAAGCTGCTGAACGTGAGTCCTTTGTCCGTGAAGTTACAAATGGGGGAAAAGTTCTCAGTGATAAACCTGTTTTGCCTACAGAGCAGCCTTTACCAGCATCTTTACAAAACCGGAAACGGGTACTGATGCCAAGCGAGTTAGAACGATATCGCCAAATAGGGGACAAAGCCAGTCAAGCGATGACAGAGATACTCACAGCCGCCGAGCCAACTTGGACAGAATATCAGTTAGCTGGTGCAGGTGCAGAAGCATTATGGGCAAGGGGACTACATCCAGCCGTAACACTGGTAGCCGGAGAAAGGCGTTTACCCTTATACCGTCATGCCACACCCACAGCAGAACAAATTGGCCGACAAGCAATGATGGTATTTTGCGCTAGAGGTTATGGTTTATATGCCAATTTGACGAGATTTGTGAGTTTTGGCAACCTTTCAAATGAGAATGCCGAATTGCACCGTCATGTCAGGGAAATTGAAGCTTTAATCTTGAATTTATCTCAGCCGGGAACAGCCCTAGACGCAATTTATCACGCCCTAGCTCAAGCTTATGCAGAATATGGATTTGCTCATGCTATCCTTGAACATCATCAGGGAGGAACTACAGGATATTTAGCTAGAGAAATTGTTGCCACTCTCACTGCTACCGAAACTTTAACAGCAGGAATGGCTCTTGCTTGGAACCCAAGTTTAGCAGGGGCAAAAGTGGAAGATACTTTTGTAATTCTTGAGGATGGGAAGTTAGAGAATTTGACTTTTGACCCAAATTTTCCCAGTGTAGAGGTAGAAGGGCGATCGCGGGCTGTGCCTTTAGTTAAATAAACATAACCGAGAATTCCCGCAAATTTCAGGTATACATTTAATTCTTCCTTTGCGCCTTTGCTCCTTTGCGCCTACCCTGCGGGATCTCTAAGAGAGATTGCGCGAAACAAAAACAAAAAGATTATGAATTTTGAAGAAATATTCAATACAATACCCGAAACAGAAGCCAGTGCGCCTGGTAGAGTAAATTTACTGGGTGAACATACCGACTATAACGATGGTTTTGTGCTACCAACTGCCATTCCTCAAAGCACAACAGTATTACTCGGTATGAGTAGAGATAGCGAACACCATTTTTATTCAGAAAATTTAAACGAGCAAGTCACTATATTAGATACCCACCATTCACCATCTGGGTTTGCCAGCTATATTTATGGCTGTATTGAAGTTTTGAAAACCGCAGGATACACTATACCGCCTCTGTTGGTGTATGTAAAATCATCCGTGCCTATGGGTGCGGGTTTATCTAGCAGTGCGGCTTTAGAAGTAGCAACCCTCAGAGCAATACGTCAACTTTTTGATCTTCCTCTCAATGACGTAGAAATTGCCCAATTGGCACAACAAGCAGAAATTCACTATGCTGGTGTGCAATGCGGCATTATGGATCAAATGGCTGCTAGTTTAGCGGATAGCAAACATATTTTGTTTTTAGATACTCGTACCCTGGAACGCTATCTTGTGCCTTTTCCGCCGGGAACAGAGATTGTCGTTATAGATAGCGGTGTGCCACGTACACTTGCTACTAGTGGTTATAACCAGCGTCGGGCTGAGTGTGAGGAGGCGGCACATTTGTTAGGGGTGCAAGCACTGCGAGATATTACTGATGCTAAGACTATAGAAATATTACCTAAACCCTTATGCGATCGCGCCCGTCATGTGATTACAGAAAACAACCGCGTTTTGGAAGCTTTACAGGAAGTTACACCGGAGCGGTTTGGAGAGTTGATGAACGCTTCCCATGCGAGTTTGCGGGATGATTACAATGTTTCTGTACCTGCGCTGGATACTTTGGTAGAAATTTTGCAGCAAACCCCAGGAGTATTTGGTGCCAGGTTGACAGGTGCCGGTTTTGGTGGGGCTGGCGTTGCGTTGGTGGCATCAGGTCAAGGAAGAGAGATTGCGACAAAAGTAGTTGAAGAATACAAATATACAGGTTACAACGGCAAAATTTTAGTTGTGCAAAATTAACCTATAGCTCCCAACAAAAAAAAGCCCGTACAGACGGGCTTTGCTTTTATAGTATAAAGTTTTAGTTTGCAGGTGCGTTAACCGCATTAGCTGCTTCATCTGCTTTGGATGCTGGTGTACCACCCATGCGAATTTCAGAAGTGAAAGAAGCCATGCTAAAGCCACCAAACCGTTTAAGAACACTTACCCGCATCCGCAAATTGGGACTGGCAAACCACAAGCGTTCTTCAGAGGACATAGTTTCATACTCAGTCATCAGAGTTAAAGCCCCATCTTCACCCATTTTGTAAGTACCCGCTACCGGGGCTTTTTCTGCATAACCCATTTCTCGCAGTAACTTACCTTCACCGAGTTTATCTCCGTCGGGTACGGTGACTAAAACCGTAGAACCTTCATGTTTTTCCTCATCCCATTCCATTGTCCCCTTCCAGGTAACTCTTGCACCACAGGAAGCAGTAGCAGGATCAACTTTATACTGTTCACACAGTTTAATCACTTCTGCATGATCTGCGGCCAGCATCTCAATCACGATATCTGATTTACCATCTTCCGATTGCTTAAAAGCCAAATGGTGACTTGTCCGGTGAGAAAACCATTTCCCAGCACTTAACTCAAAAAATTCTTCAATATTCATGAATCAAACTATCCTGGATCAAAATACAAAGCAAGAATTCAGGAGGAGGCAGTGCGGTCTTGGGGTCTCCCCAAGTGAAGCAACTGCCGTTCAGGAGTCAGGAGTCAGAGTGTTTGAGAAATTGCTTAATTATCAAATAGGTATTTTTGGCGTAAGCCTGAAAAAACTGACTGCTGACGACTGATAGCTGAATGCTTACCACTTATATTATTAATTAAGTTACACAGCAAGCGTTACCTAAACTTGATTTCCTATTTCTTCTAGTCTCTGGAGGGAAATCGTCGCGGCTTCAGCAACGTGGGAATGGCTGTCTTTTTCTAGGTATTTCAACGCTGACACACTCTTGGGAGTAGGGAGATTACCTAAAGCTTCTGCTAGACGTTGCCTTACTAACCAATCCTCTGCTTGAGCAAAGCGGAGAATATGATCTACCGATTCAATGGATTTAATTTCTCCTAAAGCCGAGATAGCAGCTTGTTGGATAACTACTTCTTGACTATCTAGTGCTTGAATCAGGATATCGTAGGCGCGGGAGTCTTTTATATTACCTAAAGAAACGGCCGCACTGAATCTAACTAACCAATCTGTATCTTCATAAAATGCCCGTGATAGCACTTCAACGGCTCTGTTGTCACCTAAGTATCCTAAAGCACCGGCAGCATCAGCACGGATACCATAATCAGGATCAGTTTCCAAAATTCGTACCAAGATGGGATAACATTCTGGGGTTTGCTTGATACCTAATGCAAATATAGCCATAGACCGCAGTTGCAGAGAGTCATCATCTAAGACCTTTTTAATCAAAGGTACAGCTTCTTCTGGGGATATATGACGCAGGTTAGCCAGAGCTACCATGCGATCGCGCAAATTTGGACTTTCTAACTGAGTAGAAATTATTTCTAAGCTGGGAGCAGTCATTTATTTTAAATCACTTTCTTTACTTATCTTTACTTTAGCGTAACTAACTACTTAAGCCCCAGGACGGATTCAGATGTATTGAAGTTAGCAATTGGATTTAACACTCAGGTATGAAGAGAAGACTTAAAAATCAACGTAGGGTTGAGGAATGACTGTCAACCACAGCGTCAAATTTTCAGGAGATTCACAATGGTTCAACTTACTGAACGTCCAGGCATCAAGAAAATCGCCAACTCCCAAGATAAGTTCATCTATGAAGTTGGTGTGATGTACGATGCTGAAAATCGCTTTTTAGAAGCGCAGCAGATGATCTGGCAGTGTTGTCAAAACAACCACTTAAAGTCTTTAGTTGAGACACATATTAGCGAAACTGAGCAGCAAATTAGTAACCTAGAGCAAGTTTTCGATATCTTGGGACAGCCGCCTCAACGGATTAATTGTGAAGCTGCGGCTGGTGTGATTAGTGACGGTCAAAAATTCATGCTTCTGGCTGCTGAGAGTCAGAAAATTCTCGAACAGGGAATAGTCGGAGGACAGTTAGCAGTCGAACATTTGGAAATTGCCTGTTATCGCTGCTTAATTAAAGGTGCTGAACAAATGGGACAAAACCAAGTGGTGCAGTTATTACAGCAAAACTTGCAACAAGAAGAGCAAACAGCGCAAAAACTAGAACAGTTACTACCACAGTTACTTCAAGAAACCAAGTCTGGTGACGGCAAGACTACTGCTAAATCTCGCTAATTTACCGCAGATAGCATTGTCATAATCCAGATGGTAGAGACGTTTGTTCAAACGTCTCTATTTTCATGAAAAACAAGTCCCTAATTCTACAAACTAGGTGGCAAAATTATGTTATCAATTACATGAATCACACCGTTGCTGGCTGGAATATCTGCTTTAGTTACCTGAGCATCATTGACAAATACCCCTGTAGCTTTATCGACTTTAACATTAATTGGATCACCTTGTAAGCTCTTGACTTCACCAGATTTCAAATCGCTGGAAAGGACTTTACCTGGTACGACATGATAAGTTAAAAGCTTGACCAATACTTCTTTATTTTCTGGCTTTAACAAATCCCGCAAAGCATCCGGTGGTAACTTGGCAAAAGCTGCATCAGTAGGTGCAAAAATAGTGAAAAGTCCTGCTCCCTCTAAAACTCCTGTGAGTTTAGCCGCTTTCAAAGCTGCAAGCAGGGTCTTAAAAGTACCTGCTGATTCAGCTACTTGGATGACGTTTTTACTTTCTGTGGCCTGGGGTTTTTCTGGGCTTGGCTGAGTATTTACAGGTGCTTGATTTTCAGGCTCTTTTGTGGTTTCTGGCGTTGGGCTAGTAGGTACAGTCTGACGATTATAGGGAGGTTCGTTGAAAATACTTGGTCTGGGATTTGTTACTCTACTGCCGCTAGACTGCGCTATCTGTGTTTTACTTTTAATATTGGCATCAGGATTTGCCACTACTTCGGCTCCAGATGGTAAAGTAGTCAGGAGACTAATACCTGTTATTCCTAGTGTGCCAGCGATGTTGGTCAATAATTTGCCGTAATTAGCCTTCATAAATTTTCTTTGTCTTTGTTTTTGACAACCTACATAAAAACTTATAACATTTCGCACTCCCCAAAATCTAACTGAAAAGATAATTTCGGTTTATGGTAAAAATTAAACAACACTGTTAAGATAAGATTTGGCTTTGGCACGGTTATTGATATTAATTCTCCTGGAGAAGACTTAACCACAACTTAATGGATATGAATTGGCAATTTATCGGTGATATTTGTAAAATTCTTTGCTCAACCATAAATAATGTGTCCTTGCTGCTTAAAAGCACAGGAAACAGACAATAGACGAGATGATTAACTATTACCAGCCACAACTAAAATAACTAAAAACTTGGGTTAATGGTCTGGAATATCTTACCAAGCAAACCTTGGGTAGATCAAATTGATGGATTTAGCAAAAATTAAATTATAGTTTCGATAAATATATGGTTTTTTGGATGCTAATAAAACTTTTTTATGTAAATAGACATTGTCAGCACATTAGACAATATTGATATAGTAATCCTCTTGGAGTTGAGAACTTATTGGTTAGGTCAGGCAATAGGCAATAGAAAGTGTTCATGAATCATTTAGGATTGCTATATTTATCTTCACTATTAATTATAATTAGATAAAATTTCCATCCAGCCAATGCAATTAATAGAAAAATTACTTAAACTAAAGATAGAATTGTAAAATAGATCAAGAAGTGAGTTAGCAGGAATAGAATATGCTGGAGTTATATCAGTGGGAACTATCTCAATATTCAGAAAAAGTGCGTCTATGTCTTGATTACAAAGGGTTAGATTATCGCAAAATTGAAGTCACACCAGGAATTGGACAAGTAGAATTATTTCGTTTGACTGGTCAAAAACAAGTTCCAGTATTAAAGGATGGTCATAGATATATTGTAGACTCAACGGCAATTGCTAAGTATTTAGACTCAGAATACCCAGATCGGCCGCTGATACCAACGGATAAAAAAAGACGCGCACAGGCTTTATTATTGGAAGATTGGGCGGATGAGTCCATCGGTGTTAAAGGTAGAAAAGCTTTGTTTGCTGCAATTAGTCAAGATCAAAATTTCCGCAAATCTTTATTACCAGTCTCCACACCAGATATTTTCAAAAGTATGGTTGAAGGTGTTCCGGCTGATTTTCTGAATGTGTTAGGTTTGGGAGTTGGTTTTAGTCCTGATGTGATCAATTCTGCGATCGCTAGTTTAAAACAAGATTTAGAAATTCTCACCGAATTATTAGCAGATAGTCCCTATCTCTTAGGAGATGAACCAACTATAGCTGATTTAGCAGTGGCGGGATTATCAATGTTATTGAAGTTCCCACAGGGTCCTTATTTGGATTTACCCCAATCTCTCAGAGGTAAAGGACTACCCATCTTAGCAGATAATCCTGATTATGAACCATTTTTCACCTGGCGCGATCGCCTGTATGACCAATTTAGAAAACCCTTAACAGGTAAACCTCCTGCAACTGAAAGCGCACCAACTTCAATTCAAATTGATTAGTTTGGGGATTGGGGATTAGGGACTGGGGACTGGTGACTGGGGACTGGTGACTGGGTAGAAAATAAACTATTCCGCTATTCCCTATTCCCTATTCCCTATTCCCTGTTCCCTATTCCCTGTTCCCTATTCCCCCTATTCCCTATTCCCTATTTAAAATGAATTTAGGACAACCATTAGGTTCAGTTATCGAAGGTTCTCTCACTGGGGGTTTAGAAGTGAGATTACACCCGGATGTTTCTGTAGAAGATATGCGGGTAGGTAAATTTTTGGTCGTACAAGGTGTGCGATCGCGTTTTTTCTGTATGCTCACAGATGTAGCTCTAGGAATAGCAAATGCACGAATTATTGCTAACCCCCCCAGTTGGGAAGATACATTGTTACGAGAAGTTTTAGCAGGAAGCGGTACTTATGGGATGATCAACCTCGCACCGATGTTGATGTTTACCCCGGAAACTCATGAATCTTTCTCCCCCACCAACGGTAAATCTTTAAACCCCTTTGTTCCATCTTCCACAGGTTTAGCATCATTTCAAGCCCAAACCAGCACGACGATGGAGTTGCTACCTGTGAAAACTATACCCAGTCACTTTAGTCAAGTTTACGAAGCTAACGAAGATGACTTCCGCAAGGTTTTTGGGTGGGAGGATGACCCCCACAGAAACAACTTCTCTATCGGTAAACCCTTAGATATGGATGTACCGATCTGTATTGATTTAAACCGCTTCGTTGAACGAAGTAATGGCGTTTTTGGTAAATCTGGGACTGGTAAATCTTTTCTGACTCGCTTACTTTTAGCAGGTGTAATTCGTAAAAATGCGGCTGTTAACTTAATTTTTGATATGCACTCAGAATATGGTTGGGAAGCAGTCGCCGAAGGTAAAGATGTTAACACCGTCAAAGGTTTAAAACAGTTATTTCCTGGTAAAGTCGAAGTTTATACTCTTGACCCCGAATCAACCAAACGCAGAGGTGTTAGGGATGCTCAAGAACTATATTTAAGCTATGAGCAAATTGAAGTTGAAGATATTAAATTATGTGCTAGAGAGTTAGGACTTTCCGAAGCGGCTTTAGATAATGCCAATATCCTATGTAATGAGTTGGGTAAATCTTGGATTCCTCAATTGTTCAATATGACCAGTGAGGATATTAAACTGTTTTGTGATGACAAGCCAGGGCATCCAGGTTCAATAACTTCATTACAACGTAAATTACTACGTTTAGATAGTTTAAAATATATGCGAGCGGTTTGTCCCCAAAACTATATTAAAAAAATATTACAATCTCTAGAAGCAGGTAAAAATGTTGTCGTAGAGTTTGGCTCCCAGTCCAATATGCTATCTTATATGTTGGTGACGAATATGATCACCAGACGTATTCATGAGCATTATGTCAAAAGAGCAGATAAATTTCTGCAAAGTAAAAATCCATTGGATCGGCCGACACCATTAATGATTACAATTGAGGAAGCACATCGCTTTCTTGACCCCGCCGTTGTACAAAGTACAATCTTTGGAACTATAGCTAGGGAAATGCGGAAATATTTTGTCACACTTTTAGTAGTTGATCAACGCCCGTCTGGGATCGATAATGAAGTCATGTCCCAAATTGGTACTCGCATTACTGCTTTACTTAACGACGAGAAAGATATTGATGCAATTTTTACAGGTGTCTCTGGTGCAGGAGCGTTACGTTCAGTCTTAGCTAAGTTAGACTCCAAGCAACAAGCCTTAATTTTAGGCCATGCTGTACCGATGCCAGTAGTTGTGCGTACCCGTCCCTATGATTCAGTTTTTTACGCGGAAATTGGCGACCAAATTTGGGAAGACAAGTCGGATGCGGAAGTTTTCGCCGCCGCAGAACTAGCCAAAGCTGATTTAGGTTTTTAGCTATCCATGAATACTTTCTGATTGAGTTCTAACCACTGACAATTGACCACTGATAAATCACCATTTCGTGACATCCCTCCATTGGGGTAGCTGCATAAGTTCGGTTATCCGGCTACTTATAAGCAACAGAAGAGGGGTTTTTAACGTCACTATAGATATAGTCAGCGTTTTAAGGAATTTGAAAACAATATTTAGCAGTCAGCCCAATTTTACTTTATATAGCAACACCCAAGGTGCTGAGGATATTAACAGATGATAAAACTTAGACACCAAAAGACTTTTAACTCTGTGACCTGTCCCCTGTCACCTGCTATAATAGGAAGATTTACCTGCTGCTCTTTACTATCTGCCAGATTTGCCGTACCATAAACAAGTAAAACTCATACTGACTTCGCGTTTGACAGTTGCTGTCAGCCGCTGAAGAAAGGAAGAATTCTTGAAAACAAACCAGAGTGCTTCTAAGATATTCCAAAATTGAAGAAGGGTCGGGGAAGCCATGTCAGGGTAGCACCGTCGTGACAACGGCTATATAAATTAATTGCTTATAGTAGCTCAGATGATGTCTATTGATGTGTATGCCACCCTTTATCAATTGCCCTAGTTGAGAAAAGATTCATTGTGTTTAGGGAGTAGAGGACAACGCACCAATGCCTACTGTTAACACCGAAACTGAAAACCTGAATACCAAATTCACGGCTGATATGGTGCGAACCTATCTGCGGGAAATTGGTCGTGTGCCACTGCTAACCCGTGAGCAAGAGATTGTATTTGGGAAGCAAGTGCAGCAAATGATGACTTTGCTGGAAGCTAAAGAAGTTTTAGCCAAAAAACTAGACCATGAACCTAGTTTACCAGAATGGGCCGCCCATGTTAACCAATCTGAAAACGAAGTTAAGCATACGGTGGCACAAGGTAAACGAGCCAAGCAAAAAATGATTGAAGCGAATTTGCGCTTGGTGGTGGCTATTGCCAAAAAATACCAGAAGCGCAACATGGAATTTCTGGATTTAATCCAGGAAGGAACATTGGGATTAGAAAGAGGTGTGGAGAAATTTGATCCCATGCGGGGTTATAAGTTCTCAACCTATGCTTACTGGTGGATTCGGCAAGCGATTACACGAGCGATCGCCCAGCAAGGTCGCACCATCCGCTTACCAATTCATATTACTGAAAAGCTGAACAAAATTAAAAAAGTGCAGCGTGAGTTGGCGCAAAAGTTGGGCAGATCCCCATCTCCCACAGAAATTGCCAAAGAACTGGAATTAGAACCGGCTCAGATTCGTGAGTATCTGAACATGGCACGTCAACCAGTATCTTTAGATGTGCGAGTTGGTGATAACCAAGACACCGAACTGCAAGAAATGTTGGAAGATGATGGTCCATCACCAGAGTATTACACCACTCAGGAATTTTTGCGCCAAGACCTAAATAACCTGTTAGCAGAACTTACACCCCAACAGCGTGAAGTTGTAGCTTTACGGTTTGGCTTGGAAGATGGTAATGAAATGTCCTTGGCGAAAGTTGGTGAACGGTTAAACCTTAGCCGTGAGCGAGTTCGTCAACTAGAGCATCAAGCTCTTGCACATTTACGCCGCCGTCGTGCCAATGTTAAAGAATACGTTGCCAGCTAAAAGCGTAAACAAGCACCTGCTTGTTAAGAAATATGACTTTTGGCGGTAGGCCTCCTGATTTCAGGGGGCAATTTTTTTTGTTACAGCAGATTGCAGGTATAGCGCACTCGATTTTGGATTGACGTTAGCGAAGCGTACGCAGCGAGTATTTTGGATTTTGGATTGACAATTTTTCCGTCCTGAATAACCCAGACCTTTACCAAATTTTTTTAATCTAAAATCTAAAATCTAAAATCTAAAATCTAAAATTCCCAGTCAGGAGTCAGGAGTAAAAACCTCTTGTAATGGGAGTTTCATTATCAATTGATGTCCTAACCACCCTGTCCACGGCTATATATGAGGTACAATCATAAATGACCAAAATCTTGTGGGGTAGGCCGGATAGCCCGCCATGAGTGTACCTGACTGAGATGGAATTCGCTGTGGTTGTTATACCAATTCTATGTGAGGTTGGGCTTTGATTCCTGTCCTCAAAGCGATGGGATATTTGTTTATTTGGAATTTATTCAGTCTTTTTACTGAGTATATTAAAACTTAACTACATTTCAGAGATGAGCATTTAACTTACCCAAGAATTTTTTCTCTTATTTTTATTCATCTGATCCGAAATATCCAGGTTTGCTGTTGTAGTTAATTACCAGACTGAGATCAACACGGTTTAAATCAAGGGTTTAATATCATGAGTCAGTATATAAAGCTGAACTCAAAAAAAGGTTTCTGTCATTTATCTATGAGTGATATTCAGATTCCAACTCAGGTAAATAACTTTGTAGAAGTGCGATTAATACCACGTCCTACTCGTTACATAGTTGAGATTGTCTATGAAAAGCAGGAGGAAGAACAATTAAAGAGCGAATATCTGGCGATTAACGCAGATGTCAATGGTTCGTTACAAATATTAAGAAAAGTATTCCCCGATGCTTACACAGCAGAGGAGATAGCGAGTGCAGCCGTTGCACCAATAATGGTTCTGCCCTTATAAAGTGTCATTCGGAACAGATGGATATTTGTTTAGTTTAGCACGAACGGTACATATCACAATTGGAAAGTAAATCAAGTGATCAGAATCAACACTTGACCTGTTCTTACCCATTGAAAAATGTCCAACAAAAATGTCAAACTCACAATATATCAAAGATTAAATCAATTTTTGTAAAACTCAATTTGTCATCCCCCACAAGGGTTAATCTCCTGAGTGAAGTATCAATTGTTCAATTAATGATATTTTGAGATTATCAAACAAAATCTAGAAAAAATTCATGGTTTCATGGTTCTTCTTCCAGATTATATATTTAAAACCTTTGATGGAATCTCTCCTTATCGGTATTTAGTTATAATTTAAGTAATTCATAGGTAAAAAATTAATTTCATTACAGGAGAAATCGGGTGCTTAACAATATTTCTAAGTTTATTCCCCAAAGTCAGTTACAATTTTCCGTAGTTGGTTTACTTGTCACTGTTGGGATTGTAGGTTTAGGTGTAATTGGTGGACGGACGAAAATCAACCTTAAATCTACAGCTGTAGCCGCCGATTTACCTGGGTATACAAATCAAATTCAGATTAATAATCAAAGTTCTCTTTTGTCAAAACTGAGAGATTTGAGAGATAAAAAAAATCACCTGCCATCAAATACTCTTAATACTCAGGATGTAGTATTAGAATCTGTACCCAGCAATATTCTCACAATACCGACAAAAATTAGAAAACAACCAGGAACATCAGCAGTCAATTTTCCTGAACAAGACGGAATTTATCTTTATGGTCAGTCCTCAACACCAGACCAGCTAGGACAAGGCTATATTGTGTTTCAGAAACAACAAGGTAAGGTAATTGGCGCTTTGTATATGCCCAGTTCTGAGTTTAGCTGTTTTCAAGGGACAATTGCTAAATCAGGAGAATTGGCCATGACAGTAACTAGCTCTCCAGGTGAAGCTGGTATAACTCAAGTGTCAACCACCAGCAGAATACCCAGATTGACTGATGAAGATGCTGCTACTTATGCACACTCAATAGCATTGCAAGACTATCATCAGTTAAACTCTGTCAGTGATAGTGATAGACAAATTTTACAGGCGTGTAGTCAGGATTTAAGCAGTGCTAATCAGTAGTTTAATACTCAATTCCTGCTTGGGCTTTAACACCTTGATCTTTGAAAGGATGCTTAACTAGAGTCATTTCTGTGACTAAATCTGCCTTTTCAATTAAAGCAGGTGGTGCGCCTCTACCTGTGAGAATTACGTGTTTATCTGCTGGTTTTTGGGCTAAACCTGTTAATACTTGTTCAACTTCTAAGTAACCAAGTTTAAGAGCAATATTAATTTCATCCAATAATACCAGTTTAAAATCTGGGTTGCGGATGAATTCTAATGATTTATCCCAAGCTGCACTGGCTTTATCTAAATCGCGATCGCGGTCTTGTGTTTCCCAAGTAAAGCCTTCACCCATTGCATGAAATTCCAGTTGGTCTGGCCAATGACTGAAAACCCGCTTTTCTGAAGGTTCCCAAGCGCCTTTAATAAATTGGACGATCGCTACTTTATATCCATGACCAAGCGATCGCATTACCATCCCCAAAGCCGCAGTAGTTTTACCCTTCCCGTGACCAGTATTAACGATTATTAACCCTTTTTCTGGTATGGCTTTAGCTATGCGTTGATCTTGTATTTCTTTGCGGCGCTGCATTTTTTGACGGTATTTTTCATCACTTTGGGATGATGAAATCACCTCATCAATCAAACGGGAAATTTCTTGATCAGAATTATCTGAATTTAATTCTTCTGGTGTGTCGTTTTTCATAAATCCTATTGATAAATAACTGTTAAGACTAAGAGAATGAAGTATAATTTTTTTGTATTTAGTAAAGTTACACTAGAAATGATCTAAATTCTGTTAGCTATGATCTTAATAATTCAAAATTGTCAGAATTTATTTTTTTGGTAATTTTTAAACATAAGCACTTCTGCTACAAGTTGCTGACATTCTTCTTGATATGCCGCAAATTCAGCATCGAGTAATTCCTTATTAGCATAATAACCTCTATGCTCCAAATATCTTAATTTTTACCTATTTTATCACCATTTTACTGAAAGTGTAATTTTTACAGAGGAAGATAGTAAATTTGTCCTGCCAATTCTCCTTCTAAACAGCACTCTATTAGAAGTAAAATATCTTCTATCACCTGCCCAATTCTTACATCTGTAACAACTTCAATCACTCCTGGCATCGGCTGATCTTGTGTGATTCGTTCATAGGCATAGTTCGTAATTGTAGCGACATCATGAGTAAGTAAAACTCGGTTTTCTTGGGCTGCCCATGCCAGGATAGTTGGGTCATCTTCACCCAAAAGACCAACATCTTGGACTCTGACAATATCAATATTTGGGTTACGTCGCAACAATCCCCTCACAATAGTATTATCAAAATTCTCGTCAGCCAGCAGTTTCAACATACTTCCCGTTCTGCTTTCCGCGCCAGCAGTCTATCACGCAACCCTTGGGAATCAAATCTGGCCTCATTTATTTTACGAATTTCCTGTCCTTGTTGCTGTCTTTGCTGTAAATACACTTCCACTTCTTGTTGATGATTGAGGTAAAAGGCAATGGTAGCATAGATATCAGCAAGTTTAAGGGATGGATAACGGTAAGCAATTTCCTCTGCTGTTGTTCCTTGTTTAAACACAGCAATTACCGTATCTAGTGTTACACGAGTTTTGCCTATCCTAATCACACCATCAGTCGTAAATTCCAATGGTGCGGGTTCAGATGTAATTCCTTCAGAGAGATTCACTAACGCTTGTGCCATAATTAATAACAAGTTAGTTATGTTTAATAATAGCAAATATTGGTTTAGATATACCTTTGGATTTGCTCTAATAGAAATACAAAACTGGATAACTCCCGAAGTATTCTCTTGAGCATTGCCAATAATTTATATCGCTAAATAATATTTTAGCAACTTCCGTAGATTTGAATGCGATAACATTAGATTCAGTGTATTTACTATTCAGGATTTCCCAAAAATGTCAAAATTGCAAGGTAAAAAAATTGCACCCATACCCATGTCAGCCGATATTAGTGTGGTTGATTTGATTAATAATTACTTTACTGCTTACAACTCAGCCCGGTTACGCGAAGCTTGTCAACTGCTAAGTCAGGATATATTTCAACCCGGTGTCACCGTCGGGGTTAGCCTTTCCGGTGCTTTGACACCAGCGGGTTTTGGAGTTTCCGCCCTTGCGCCTTTAATTCGTCATGGTTGCATTGATTGGATGATCAGCACTGGTGCAAATCTTTACCATGATATGCACTACGGTTTAGGTTTTGAATTGTTTGCCGGTAGTCCATTTTTAGATGATGTCAAATTACGGGAAGAAGGAACAATCCGTATTTATGACATTATTTTTGGCTATGATGTTCTTTTAGAAACCGACGCTTTTATCCGTAAAATTCTCCAAGCAGAACCTTTTCAAAAGCGGATGGGAACGGCTGAGTTTCATTATTTGCTGGGTAAATATGTGCGGGAAGTAGAAAAGCAATTGGGTGTACAGCATTCTTGCTTATTAGCTACAGCTTATGAATGTGGCGTACCCATTTATACTTCTTCCCCTGGTGATAGTTCCATCGGTATGAATGTAGCAGCTTTGGCCTTGGAAGGTTCAAAGTTGGTCATAGATCCAGCTATTGACGTAAATGAAACAGCAGCAATTGTCTATGGGGCGCGAGAAAACGATGGTACAAGTGCAGCCGTAATTCTCGGTGGTGGTAGTCCTAAGAACTTTTTATTACAAACACAACCGCAACTTCACGAGGTTTTAGGTTTGGAAGAACGAGGACATGATTTCTTTGTCCAGTTTACCGATGCACGTCCAGATACAGGCGGTTTATCGGGTGCGACTCCAGCAGAAGCGGTGAGTTGGGGTAAGATTGACCCAGATGAGTTACCCAGCGCAATTGTTTGTTACACCGATAGTACCATTGCGCTGCCTTTGGTAACGGCTTATGTTTTGAATCAATGTCAACCTCGTGCTTTGAAGCGGTTGTATGATCGACGGGAAGCATTGTTAGATACTTTGCAAAAAGATTATCTAGCAGCGAAGGATAAACCAGTTGTTAAGGAAAGTGGGGAGGAAGTAGCGACTTATCCCTGTGGTACGCCGGTTAAACGTTAGACCACCTCTCCCTAACCCTCTCCTACAAGGAGAGGGAAAAGAAGTAATTTGCTCCCCTTCCCTGGTAGGGAAGGGGTTGGGGGTTAGGTTTTTGCAGTTTATGGATTTGCCGATGATGTGGCAAAATAAGAATAGAGATAGATTAGTTATTAGCTATATAACCAGTAGAGTACAGCAATGACTCAAACAAGTGATCTATATTCTTTGTATGATATTGATAATGAAAAATGGTTAGTAGAAACGCTGCAACTTCTCAAAGAAAAACGGCTAGAAGATATCGACTTAGAGCATTTAATTGAGGAATTAGAAGCTGTGAGTCGTCGAGACAAGTTAACGGTTGAGAGTTTTTTAGAACAGATTATTAGACATTTATTACTTTTGCAATATTGGCAAAAACAATATGATTATAATGCCAATCATTGGCAAGCGGAAATTATGAGTTTTAGATCCCAACTTAATGATTATTTAAGTCAAAATCTCAGAAATCATTTACAAGAAAATCAAGCCAAAATTTATGAGAAGGCGTTAAGATATGTCAGGAAGAAAACAGGAATGAATGTTGATTTTCCTGAAGAGTGTCCTTATACTATTGAACAATTATTAGCTCAAGATTGGTTGCCATAAATCGCTGATATGGTTGCTAATTGGGGGGCGATCGCTTTTTCAGGTGTATCGCCCCTGCATTTGTTCATCCAATGTCTATTTATTATTTTGCTTTGTGATTGCTTGTTGCACGACTTCGATCTCTAACTCAAGTATACGAGCAATTTGTTCTACAGTTAGCCCCTCATTTAATAATCTAGGAATCGTTTTTAACTTTGTTTCTAACTCTACTTTTACCTTCGTGTGTTCCTCAATTTCTTGATAAAATCGAGTTTTTTGCCATTCTGTTAATCCAAACATTGCTTCTAACTCCTGACGGCTATAGGATGAGAATTTGTAAACTACCATTCTTTCTACTAATTCTAAAAGATTAGGACTTACGCACAATTCACGGAATATCGTATCCCTTACGGGAGCCGTCAGGCATACCGCAGAGACGCTGAGGACGCTGAGAAAGACGTTATATATAAATATAAAACGTCTCTACATCCATTTTCTATGGCTTATGCTTTGCTAACTTCAATGCCGACAACAATAGAATGATACCCAAAATGACATATAAGGAAGAACTTGCTACATAGCTCAAAATACTGCTGCCAATAAATGCTCCCAATATTGAACCAGATGCCATTGAAAGAATGAATCTTTGTTCTGATTTCACTTCTTTCAGTCTTTGCTGACTTCTATATTTGTATAGTCCCATTATGATCGTGGGAATGCTAATTGCAAGACTCAAACTTCCTGCTAATTTGATGTCAATAGCAAACACAATAATAATTGTAGGGATAATCAACTCACCACCTGCTACACCAAGCATACTGCTGAATATCCCAATCACAATTCCCGCTACAAACGCGAGACCAATTCTTAGTAAATTTGGAAGTTGCCAACTCTGAAGACTGAAAATAAAATTATGTCCGATTAATACAAAGCTGAGTAAAAATAGAAAAACGACAACAACTCGATTTAATGTACGTTCGTTGATCTGGGTTGCATAGTTAACCCCAAGATAAGAGCCAATGAGAGATCCTGCTAGAATGTTGATGATTATTGTCAGGTTTGCAAAAACATTCTCAAGACCAATAACGCCACTCCGAAAAATGAATGAAAAGGTGACAGTAACGAGGCTCACTATGAGATTAATAATAATTGCTTGTAGAGTTCGATAGTTAAAAATGCTAACTAAAACTGGTAAGCGAAACTCTGCACCACCTAAGCCGATTAGTCCACCGAGAATCCCGACAAAAGCACCCCAAGTAAACGCCCAAATCTTCCGCATTTAAATCTTCACACCTACACAAACAGCATTATGAGCAATTCTATAACTTTACCAGATACTAAACTTGGTCAAATTATAAACTAAAGGATGAGGATAACTGGACTACTCTGTTTTAGGCAATAACACAGTATAATAAAAGATATTAAAGAGGTGATTATATGCAAATAAAACTTAAATCAAAAGTTGATGCAGAAAGTAAATTATTGCTACAACTTCCTCAACAATTAGCTAATCAAGAATTAGTCATTATTATTACCGATTCTTCTGAAGAATTAGGATATCCTGCTGATTTTTTTGAGAAAACTTCTGGAAAATGGGAAGGTGACTTGTTAGTTAGAGAAAATTTATTGGCTATTTAGTTAGATTTAATCAATTCTAAACTTACTCTATTTTCAGCATAATTAGCGCCTAAAACAAACAACTTCAACCATCGAGAACCTAATAAAATTTCCTGTATTTCATCTCCAGCAAATACAGGAATTTCAAACTCTTGCTCATCTATTATTACCCTACCCAAATAAACATCAAAATCAGTTTCTCCTTGAGCCGTTCTTAACTTATCTTGATTTAAAAAAGTCCAATCAAGACTTTCTATATCTTGTTTATTCATTGCTAAAAATTCAGTAAATCCTGTATCTAACATTGTTTCTACAGGAAAGCTGAAATCATCCCCACCAATTAAATCAATTTCAAAATAAACTTGTCCATTTTCTCCAAATCTCCCCTCAATCATATTCTGCCACTAACTCCTGTTTCATTAATGCCAAAAATATGATGAATTACATGAGGATACTTTTCTCTGGCCATTTTACTTGCTACTTCCTTATCCTGATCAATGAAATAATCGCCGCTATCAGGTTCAATGGCTATGTACCAACCATAGTATTGATCTAATATCTCTGGTTTCAAACGCTCAAAAATTACCCAACAACGTTCATAAAAAGCCTGTCTTCTAGCTTTTTCTTGAGCTTTTCTTTCTTGGGTCCATTGAATTTCGGGAAATACTCGACCACGCCGTACAACTCTTTCGGGTGTAGATTGTGTCATCGTTGATCACCTGATTAAAGTTCATTCTAGATTTTAACATATTAAGGTAACTTGACCCAGATTTTTTGAGCAATAAGCAGTATAATAATAAAAGATATTAAGGAGTTTACATAGTCAATGCCAACTAGCAAACAGAGATTTACTGTCATTATTGAAAAAGAAGATAATGGGTATGTTTCCCTTTGTCCAGAATTAGATATTGCTAGTCAGGGAGACAGCATTGAGGAAGCAAAAGATAATTTAAAAGAAGCTATTGAATTATTTTTAGAGTTTGCTTCACCTTCAGAAATAGGAAATCGCCTGAAAAGCGAAATTTTCATTACTAATTTGGAGGTGTCTGTTGGGTAAATTACGAGTATTATCAGGGAAAGAAATCTGTAAAATTTTAGAGGATAACGGTTTTATAGAAGTTAGACAAAAAGGAATCATTAAGTTATACAAAAAGAAATAGAAGACTCTACTCTGACTGCTATTGTACCTAATCACTCATCTGTTAAAGTTGGTACATTAATGTCAATTATTCGCCAAGCTCAATTACCTCGTTCTTTATTTGAATAATAACCCAAGTCGCTAATCATCTAATGGAAGCTAGTAATTGTTAATGGGTAATTGATAATAAAACCCTAGTTTTCATCCTGTTAATCCTTAAATCCTGGAAATCCTGTTCGCGTAGCGTGGCGTAAGCCATTTCTGACAGTTTTTTGAACCATACAAAAAAACACCCATCCAGTTATTTTTCTGAATGGGCATTAATTACAAAAAAATCTACAATTCAATTATCAAACATTCCCATAAACAGGAATAGCTGCACCACGTACATCTTTAGCAGCTTCCGAAGCTAAAAAACAAATTACCTCCGCAATAGATTCCGGTTTTACCCACTTATCTGCGTTTTCTGCACCCATAGCTTGGCGGTTGGTAGGGGTATCAATGACGCTGGGAAGGACAGTATTTGCAGTGATATTAGTTCCTTTGGTTTCATCGGCGATCGCCTTCGTTAATGCTATCACACCAGCCTTAGCCGCAGAATAAGCCGCTAATTGTCCCGCAGGTTCTACACCAGCACGAGAACTAACAGTAACAATGCGTCCATAGCCATTTTCTAACATTCTTTTTAGGCTATATTTACAAGTCAAAAAAGTAGTATTGAGATTTAATTCCAACTCATGTTTCCAACTATCAAAGCTGTATTCGTGAGTTTTACCCATTGAAAAACCACCGACTAAATGAATTAAAACATCTACTCGGATCATGCCATTAATGAGTTGTTCTACAGATGCTTCATCTTGTAAATTAGCCGGGAGAAATTGAATTCTGGCAATATCCGCCGGTGATAAAATTCCTTTGAGCCTTTCCACATCTTTAAGACTACGATAAGGAATGGTAACATCAGCACCTTGGGCTAAAACTGCGGGTGTGACACCTAAACCTAGTCCACCAGTACCACCTGTGAGTAAAACTTGTTTACCTTTCATGAATAATGCACTTTTTTAATCTTCATGAATTAAGATAACGGATCTGTTTTAATTATCAAAACAATTGTGTCTAAGTAAGTCGGCACGAAAAAACCAAGCAAGTACAAAAATGTAAAATTGCTAAAAACCTCTTCCCTCCTGCCTTCTGCCTCCTGCCTTCGTTAAGGATATCTTTTACTACCTGCACCCACCACACCGATTTTATGGCGATAGGAAAGTTCAGCACCAAACCACCCGGTAAGGCTGGTTAAAGTACCCACAATTAGGGATAGGATTAAACCCCAGGGTAGTAGGTTTGACTCTGCATCACCCCAACGCAGGAAGAAATTCAGGGCTGTGAAAACTAGGATGGAAATATTCAGAATTAAATGTGTCCAACCGGCGGTACGTTTGCGGACTCGTTCAATTTGTAAAAAATCGCTCATGCCAATTACTGAAGCGATCGCACCAGTCACTAAACCCAGTCCAATTAACCATACAGAAGCCCTAGCCCAGAAAAAATCTCGTGTTAACCAATAGCCAAAGTCACTACCTAAAGCTGCGGCTAAAAAGGCGATAGGAAAGATCACACTGAGAGGATGTAGAGGATGTCCAGCGATCGCCACTGTGCTGGGTACACCAGTATCTAAATATTCTCTATCATCGCTTTCAATAATTGGCGGTAAATTGGGAAATGGTGTAGAATTTGGTTCTGTAGTTTCCATTATTTAATATCCTCTTATTCAGCAGTAGGAATTTTAGTAACATCAGCTTCAGCTTGTAAAATTAATTTGCCTTTTGCTACCTCCAATTGATTAACTCGCAAACTCATTCCTTCTAAATCAAAGTTGTTTAAATTGAGAATTTCACTGGTTGCATCTATCAAAGCTTTGGTTAATTGCGGTGAAAATTCCTGATCTTCTTGATACTCGACATTTTGCAAATATACAGTTTTACCATCACCACTAATGTGAGGAATTGCTGAAAAACAAATTTGTTTAAGTTCACCAATTTCTCTGAACAAGATACTGGCATTAAGGATAAATTTACTTTCACCAGGTAAATGAAAATCTACTTTTTGGGGTGAAATTGTTACCTGTTGTCCATTGACTGTGATTTTCTGACTTTCCAGTTGATCACGCACATATTCTGAATTAAAAGCGCGATTAATATCAGCTTCGGTTAACACAACTCGCGCTTTACCTGTGGTCGGTTTGGTCAGTTCAATTTTTCCGAAAGCAACACTGAGAGGATTGATCGCAACGCCAGTAATTTGCATTTCCATTTCTGTCATGCGGAGGTCTTTTTCCATCACTAAACCTTCGCCGACAATATGTACTTGTTCAACTTCTCCCTGAATCAGTTTTAGCGGTTCCGTTTTGATATTGACCTCTAAATTGTCAACTTCGTCTAACTGGCTAGATAATCCTATCTCTGCGGCTTTATTCAGTGCTTTTTCTCCTATCCCTGGTGTTTCTGACATTAGGATCTAATTTACTAACTATCTTTGAGTCAATTTATAAAAATAACCCTAATAATTTATCTGTCTTAGGAGAGATAAGGAAATAAAAAATCTTATATCTGTAAGTAGAAGTAGACAAAATTAACGCCTATTTTTTTCTCCTTATTTCTGTTTTTATATCCTGAGTGATGAAGATAATCGTTCAAAAGAAAGATGCAACTTATCTAGTGATTATGCGAACCTGAGATTAGGAATAACCACGATTACTTTAACCAATATTATTTTGGCGAGGAGAACTCACAATGGTAGCAACTTTAGATGATACCAAAAGAAATGCGATCGCAGTCAAATTAGCAGATATTAAATTACTGCAACAGTTGATTATTGATAATGAAGAACAATTTTTGAGAGAATCTAGTGATGGTGAAATTGCTGATAGTATTCGCAGAATGCTAGATGATGACCGCAAAAATCAAGGTATTCTTGATACTGTAGTAGTTCAATATGGCATCCAAAAAGAGCCAGACTCAACAGTACAGCACGTGGTGCAAACAGTTCGCCAATTCATGCAAGGTAATGAATTAAGTTTCTTTGAAAAAGTATTTCAGCATGAGTTGTTGAAGCATCAACAAGTGATGAATGGTTTGACAATTCATAAAGCTGCACAGAGAGTTGGCGCTGATGTCATGGCAGCAATTGGACCTTTAAATACTATCAATTTTGAAAACCGCGCGCATCAAGAACAACTGAAAGGAATTTTAGAAATTTTGGGTGTACGGGAACTGACAGGACAAGATGCAGATCAAGGAATTTGGGCAAGAGTTCAAGATGCGATCGCCGCTATTAGTGGTGCGGTAGGTAGTGCTGTTACCCAAACTTCTGACAAGCAGGATATGAATATCCAAGATGTTCTGCGTATGGATCACAATAAGGTAAATATCTTGTTTACAGAATTGCTACAAAGCGATGATCCTCAAAAAATTCAAGAATACTTTGGACAAATTTTTAAGGATCTCAGCGCCCATGCAGCAGCTGAAGAGGAAGTTGTTTATCCTCGAGTCCGTCCTTTCTATGGTGATGCTAACACTCAAGAATTATATGATGAACAAGCTCGCTGGGGTCTAGTATTTGAGCAATTGAGAGCAATTAGTCCTTCTGCACCGGAATTTAAAGACAGATTGAGACAGCTATGGGATGAAATTGGCGACCATATTCGCCAAGAAGAAAGTACAATGTTTGCGGCTATTCGTAACAACATGAGTAGCGCAGAAAGTGAGGAATTAGCTACACAATTCAAAGCTGCTAAAGGTAGAATTCAAGAACGCATGGGAGGAATGAGAACAGCAGCAAATGTCTAGAATTTCCCAGGGGATCATATCCCCGACTTCTATTAGAAGTTGGGGATATTGTTGTTCCTTATCTCAGTAGAAAGGCGCAAAAAAAACAACAGTATGCAACGCGTAAAGTTACCTAAAAACCTCTTCCCTCCAGCATAGCTGCCTTGTGATCACGACAATTTTTAACGCCGACTACTTAATTTACCCCATACCTAACATTCTATTCACTTGTTCTGACTGTAAGGGTTTGCGTTCTATGTTCTGAAAACATTCAACTCTTTTGAGGTGTGCAGCGGCAGTTTTAAAATTACTTAGGTTCAGTAAAACCATATCTTCATATACTGCATCTTGAGGAATTTTAATATCTATAAATAATTCTTCTAGTTTATTTTGGTCAATCGCAAATTTCAAATACTTTAAAAATACTTCTCGCTTTTTAGAACGCACAGTTAACAAGTACCAATTATTACTAATGGGCTGTGGTAATGAAGATTCTAGAGGTTCTATTGGTAGCATAGTAGGGTAAGTTTTTGTTGATATGAAAAGCTCTCAATTAGCTGGGAACTTGTGTTGATTAATAGTAGTCAAAACTAGATTTTGAAACTTACTATTAATCAAAACATTATAGCAGCAATTTTCTCAATCTCCAGGGATTGAAAATATTACAACTTAACTATCTTCACCAATTGCAATAAAATTAAAAGCTGACTTTTCTGGGGTAACTACCAGTTCTGGTGAACCTGTACCTGATTGTTGTTTAATTCCCAAATCCCAGATAGCAACTTTAAATTTATTGGGAGTTATTTCTTTAACAATAATTTGATTATCAGCACCCCAATCTTTCAAAGTTGCTACTACGGTGGGAGGTTCAACAAAAGATTGTAAAAAAGTAATTAAATAAATTCCTGGCTCCGGTGATTCAACCTGAAATCCAGATCCAGTTTGTTTTGTTCCATCGTCACTAACTGTTCCATAAATAATTTTTTGTGCCATGTTTTTCACCTGTCATAAATTTATTGCAGTAGATGGCGTTAGAGTCAAGCAATAACGCAACCTCTACAACATCACATATTTCTAAATAATTTGTCAACGCATAAAATTAATTAATATTTTCGCTGTTGACGCTGAATGTCAAGATTTACAACACATTCTCATACTAAGCATCTTACAATCATGGCTGAATACTACTCAATTACTACTAAATATTTGTGAAGTTCCGGTTGAATTCCTTGCAGGAAAAGGCCTTTATTTTAGTTGCCAATATTTATAAACAGCATACGCCAAAGTCACAACCCCCGTAATAATGGCAGATTCATCAACTTCAAATTGTGGATGATGTAAAGGATGATTGATGATTCTATCTTTATAGCCTACACCCAAGCGAAACATCGAACCAGGAGCGTGTTCCAAATAAACAGAAAAATCTTCAGCCCCCAGGGAAGGTTCGGGTAAGACTTGCACGCGTTCGCTAGTCCAAGCTTCTTCTGCTGATGATTGTAATAATTGTGTTAAGGCGTAATCATTTTGGACACTAGGCACACCTTGACGATAATTAACTTGATATTTTGCACCGTAAGAATTGCAAACATTAGCAACAATATTTTCGATCCAACTTGGTAATTTATCACGAGTTTCAGGATGGAGCGATCGCACCGTACCTAACAACTCTACTTTATCAGCAATCACATTCGCCGCTCTACCACCATTAATCTTACCAATACTCAAAACTACTGGACGCAAAGGATTTTGAGTACGGCTAATAGCTTGTTGTAATGCGGTAATTACCTGGGAAGCAATCCAAATCGCATCAATGGCTTCATGAGGACGCGCCCCATGTCCAGATTCACCAATAATGATAATTTCTAAATCATCTGCCGCTGCTGTCAATGCACCGTAACGGATACCAATACTGCCAGCAGGAATTGAAGGAAAAACATGAACGCCTAAAACAGCAGCAACATGATTCATTACCCCATCTTTGATCATCCAGTTTGCACCTTGGGCAATTTCTTCTGCTGGTTGAAATAAAAACCTCACCTTACCACCCAATTCACCAGCGACTTGAGACAGCACCATTGCTGTACCTAATCCTACCGTACTATGAACATCATGGCCACAAGCGTGCATCACGCCTTCTATGCGCGAAGCATATTCCAGTCCGCTACGCTCTTGGATAGGCAAAGCATCCATATCGGTGCGAATTGCCAACACCTTTTCACTGTGCTGAGTTCCTTGTAATTCACCAATGACACCAGTTTTACCCACCCCTTCTTCCACGTGCAACCCACTAGAAGACAACACACCAGCCACAAAAGCAGCAGTTTGATACTCTTGTCCGCTGAGTTCTGGGTGTGAGTGGATATGGCGGCGAATCTCCACTAAGCGGGGTGCTAGGGTGGTAGCTATCTCTTTAATCCGATTAAGCATTTAACTGATTGTAGTTTATAAGCGTTGTTCCTATCATAGATAACTGTTAATTGCCAAAATGCTCTCCCCTGACAGGAAAAAAGGGCTTTGACTTTCCTCCCCATCTAGGTGAATTGTGAAGAAGATGTGAAAATCTAGAAAATTATAATCCTAAGACTAGCCAAAGCCAAATAAATGATATAAAATTTATTCTAGAGACTATACCGAAAGACTTATAGACTACCAATTATGTGATCCCCCTAGATCGGAGAAAAAACCGCTAGGGGGATCTTGTTTTAATAAATTAACAATTGCAGAAGTAATGGTAGCAAATTCTATGAACATGATTGATGTATTAAAATTATATATAATTAAGTAAATATACTCTAGTTTTGGTTAGTCTACCTTACAACTAAGAGATTATATGTAAATTTTTATATGTAAATTTTTATATACAGCATTTTTCATTTATAACGACACTTTGCTTCCTTGCTTCTACCCTGAAAGGAAAGTAGTTCATTTACCTAAAAAATGCTGTAATTACCAATTACCAATTATGAATTATGAATTATGAATTATGAATTATGAATTATGAATTATGAATTATGAATTATGAATTATGAATTATGAATTATGAATTATGAATTATGA
>RDYJ01000121.1 GCA_004293145.1 Nostocales cyanobacterium
TCCCGTTTCCGAGCCAACCCCTAAAACTCTATTTCAAAATGGTTGCCATTGGGAAATAGAGTTTTAGGGGTTGGCTCGGAAACGGGATAAACTGATGATATTCGTAAAATGCCCTAGCTTGCTCATTTTTAGCATCCACTACAACCGCCATTGAAGCCACTTCACTGTTTTTACTGCGGTGTAAAGCATCCAATAAAAGGAATGTACCTAAACCTTGACCTTGATAACGTTCATCAATTGCTAATCTTCCCAGTAATGTGGCTGGAAGTAAGGGATACTTAGGCAGTTTTCGGATGAGAAAATCAGGTAAATTAGCTAACTCAATGGCGGTTGCAGCGAGGGTAGAATAGCCAGCGATTATTTTGATAAGCAGTTACCCATAACTGCAAAGTTTTTTGTTTCTCTGAATTTAAGAAATTATCGAACTGATTTAATCTATGTATAAAATCAAAATTCTTTCCATCACTTGCCAATGTTAAAGTCCAAATTTCTCGTTGATTATTATGTTGATCAATGTTAAAACGACGGACATAAAAAAGACAAGGTTGTACTCCTAGAAGAGTAAAAATTAAGTCTTTTGCTCGTTCATGTATTTGCCAATTTTCAGTATAATTATTTAATGCTTCTTCTCCTTCTAAAGTACGAATTAATCTTTCACTTACTTGTCCTGTTAAGAAATAACCCCATGTTTGGGGTGTGTTGTTATTTATCATATTTTTTTGCACTCTATAAGAGAGTATAATTCTTTTTTACGCATCACTATAGATATTAATATAACATGATTGAATCTAAAAACTAGGGAATGGGTAAGATTTTTTACCCATTCCCCAATCCCCAAATCACCTATCTACGCCTCATTTGATGGCTGATTGATTTGATAGATGTAGTAAGTTGCCATTGGAATAACGGTGGCAGCAATTAACAATCCCACTACCCAAGCGGTGGAATTACCTTTGTTTTTGCTGGTATCTTCAGCTTTAGTAAACGTGCCTTCTACCTGTATAGTTTCTTTTTCTTCCGGTGGACCGGGATCGGGTTTACCGGAGATGACAGCAACTAAGCGATCGCGCACGTCCAAAAATCCCTGATTATATTTATTACCATTGCGTAATGCTGCACCCAGTGTTTGTTCGGTAACACTATTAGCTATTTCATCAGTCAAGAGAGATTTAACTTGATCTCCGCTGATCATAGTTGCACCGTTGGTAACAGTATCAATCACCAAAATAGCTTGATTTGCTTGTGCTTCTGGAGTAGGAAACCATTTGGTAAATAGTCCTTTGGCGAAACTTTCCGGTGTTTCCCCATAGTCAAAACGGTGAATAGTCACAATTCTGACTTCATTACCCGTTTCCTTAGCCAAGTCTTTGAAAGCACTGCTAATTTGACCTTCATTGAAACGGCTAATAACGTCCCCTTCATCCACAACCCAAGTATCTGGTATCAGGTTGGGTATTTGATATACACCTGTAGCAAAAGCTGGTGTAGGGAAGACGGAAATAACCATCATCATCATCACCAATATAGGTAAAATGAGACGGGTTAGGTATGTGTGACTACTAAATAATTGCTTGAGTAGCTGTTTCATGAAATGAATCCTAAGACACTCTTGCAATCAAAATACTACAGAACCTATGTCAAAAGCATCTGATCTAAGGATAATTCTCGGCTGTTTGCGCTCAAAGTAGATTTATATATAATTATGAAAATCATCTTAACCAATGATGACGGCATCGACGCACCAGGGATTCAAGCCTTACGGAAAGCGGTAAATGGTAAAAATGTGATTATCGCTGCACCACTAGAACATCAGTCTGGTTGTGGACATCAAGTAACAACAGAGACACCTATTAAACTACAACGCCGTTCTGAATTTGAGTATGCTATTGCTGGTACTCCCGCAGATTGTGTGAGAATTGCAATTACACAACTTGACTACGATGTCAAGTATGTCCTTTCAGGTATTAATGCTGGTGGTAATTTAGGAGTAGATGCGTATATTTCTGGTACTGTTGCTGCTGTCAGAGAAGCCGCGATGCACGGTATTCCGGGAATTGCGATTTCTCACTATCGCAAAGGTAAGCTAGATTATAATTGGGATTTAGCAGCTAACTGGACATCAGATATATTAGCTGATCTGCTGAAACTTCCTTTAGAAGCTGGTAGCTTTTGGAATGTAAATTTACCCCATCTCCTACCAGAAGATGCTGTTCCTGAAGTTGTTTTTTGTCAACCTTGTACCAAACCTTTACCCGTTAATTATCGAATAGATGGCGATAATTTTTATTATGTCGGTGAATATGGTAAACGGGATCGCACTCCTGGTAGTGATGTAGATATATGTTTTTCTGGCAATATTGCAATTACTCAGTTAAAGGTTTGAAAAATTCACATCCCCGACTTCTTATACAATTCATAATTTATTTACCAAATCAATCAAGAAGTCAGGGATCTTATTGTTGGTTTGAAAAATTCATGTTTCTTCATCTGCACTTTGCAGCAAAAACACGATCTTATCTACGGTTTTTGTCAATTGACTAATTTCTTGTAGTGAATCTTTCTGAGTTTCAGCCAGGCTCTGTACAGCATCACACAGGGCGAAAATTTGATACCCTTGCTGCTGTACTTGTTTTCCCTGAGATTCTACTTGTAAACTAAGAGCATCTACTCTTTGAGCAAGACGTTCAATAGTTTCGGTAGTAGAAAGTACGGCTTCACCGATTTGCTCAACAATAGATTCTAATCGATTAATTTTAGCTTCTATTCCAGCGGAAATCATTTCTTGAGCGCCCCAATTTTGAGAAATCATCATAGTAATATGGTTAATATTCATCAAATAATTTCATGATCAGCAATAAACTGTGTTAGTCGAAATTTGAAAATCAAACAAAAATA
>RDYJ01000017.1 GCA_004293145.1 Nostocales cyanobacterium
ACTCCTGACTCCTGACTCCTGACTCCTGACTCCTGACTCCTGACTCCTGACTCCTGACTCCTGACTCCTGACTCCTGACTCCTGACTCCTGACTCCTGAATTCTGCTGTAAATAATATAATATTGCCTTTTTTCTGCGAACTAAAAAACTTCTAAAAGACTGATTTTTTACCTTGGAGATATAAATAAATTTATGTCTATTTAATTAAAACTTATACCTCTGATTCATTCTAGAGTCAGAGGGCAATTAATAGATAAGTTTATATCTTATTAATGAATGAAAATATTGAATTGGGAATATGTAATATGGCTTTGTATAAACTTGATGAGTTTTATCCTGATTATAAAGCTGAAGATTTTGATGGTTACGATATCAAAACATTTGATGTTTATGCTGTTGATGACAAAGTTGGTTCTGTCCAAAATGTCCTAGTTGATGAAGATGATGGTCGTTTCCGATATTTTATCATTGATACAGGCTTTTGGGTGTTTGGTAAAAAAGTTTTACTACCAGTTGGTTTGGCTGAAATTGACTATGAAAATAGACGTATTTTAGTGCCGAGATTGACTAAAGGACAAGTGGAAGACTTGCCAGAATTTAGTGAAGATTTGGCAATTGATGATGAGTATGAAGAGCGAGTAAGAGGAGTATATCGTCCATCACTAGCCACTACAGCAACTCCCAATACATTTGATTATAATCCTGCTACCTATAACTATAAAAGAGAGCCTTACTTTTACGATATCAATGATGAAAGGATGAGAACTTATGAACAAAGATTTCTGAGAATGAGAAATAGAAATGCAGTAGAAATGCGATAAATTGTTTGGCTAAATTAGTAAAGTAGATGCTTACCGAGCTAGTAAATTATGAGAAATGTTAAGTTAAACAAGCTTTGGGATGCACTACATTCTAGTTACTGGTTTTTACCCGGTATGATGACATTATTAGGGGTGGGTTTAGCTATGACTATGCTCACCCTTGATAGTAAAGTAGGGTTTGAAGACGTAGGTTGGATTTATGCTGGTGGTCCAGATGGAGCTAGAGAAGTATTATCTGCTATAGCTAGTTCAATGATGAGTGTAGCCGCTACAGCTTTTTCTATTACTATTGTGGCTCTACAACTGGCTTCGCGCAACTTTGGTCCACGACTACTGCGGAATTTTATGCGCGATACTGGCAATCAAATTGTTTTGGGTACTTTCCTAACAACGTTTATTTATTCCTTACTTATACTCAGAACTATTTATGGAGAAGATTATAATTTATTTATTCCCCATTTATCAGTAACCGTAGGCATTTTACTAGCAATTTTCAGTATCGGAGTGCTGATTTACTTTATCCATCATGCCTCAACTATTATTCAAGCATCCCACGTCTTAGAAAGTGTCAGCAATGATTTATATAAATGTATTGATAGACTGTTTCCAGAAAAAATTGGATATGCTACAAAATATCCACTGCCACATTATTTAAGAGAAATTCCTGTTGATTTTGATTTGCAAAGTTACCCAATACAATCTCATAAAAATGGTTATTTGCAATTAATTGATGATGATAGATTAATGAAAATTGCCTGTGATCATAATATTTTAATTAATATTAAATCTCGACCTGGTAAATTTATTATCAAGGGTAATCAATTAGTGAGGGTTTGGCCTGGTGAGAAAGTGAATCATAAACTGACCAAAAAAATCAGAAAGGTTTTTCTTTTGGGTAAAGAACGCACTCAAGAACAAGATGTATGTTTTCCTATTTTGCAATTAGTAGAAATTGCTTTGCGTGCTATTTCTCCATCTGTGAACGATCCATTTACAGCTATTTACTGTATTGATAGACTTTGTGGGGGAATATGCCAGTTAGTACAAAGGGAATTTCCCTCAGCTTACCGCTACGATGAAGATAATAAATTGCGAGTAATTGCTGAACCTGTGAGTTTTGAAGAAGTGGTGAATGATGCGTTTGATCAAATTCGTCAAAATTCCCGTTCCCAGAAAGCTGTAACCATTCATTTATTAAATGCGATCGCCATCATTGCCACTTTTACCCAAAACCCTCAGTACCAATCAGTTCTGCGCCATCATGCTGATATGATTAACAATGGTAGCCAAGAGAGTTTGCCAGAAGCACAAGACCGCAAGGATGTACAAAAAACTTATAACCAGGTGATACAGGCTTTAGCAAAAGATTTGTGTTTGTGATTGTGATTGTGGCGGACATCGAGTATCATGCAAGCTGTTTAACCTTATAAATATAGTTAAATATAGTTGTTTGTAAACAGGGGAAGAAAAAATGAGGGTTTGGTTGGCCTGTTTCTTTGTATTATTTGCTTTAGCAGAATTTTTTGACTGGGTAAAAGAATTGTCTCTACCATTACCCATCTATATTTTAGGCGGAGCATTTTTAGCAGTTGCTTCCAACTATGATCAGATTATAGGCTCATATTTCAGTAATATGACTGCGGAAATATTACCCGAATCACCGAAATTAGACTCATCCACCCCAATTTCTTTGTCAATGTTAACTCCTGGAGAAGAAGTTCAAAAATCTCAACAGGAATAAACCGCTACATTATATACAATGGAGATTAACCAACTCATCAACTGGAACTGAGGTTTCAGTATTCCAAGATCAACAACGCCAGGTTGCTACCACGGTACCGTGATTAATGGACTTTTAGCAAAATTTCGTGCTGTTCTGATTCAAGATCAAGGTTCACGTCTAACTTTTAGCATCCATAATTTCCTGTCAATTATGCTGCTGAGTAGTTGGGGAGTGACAGCTTTGGTATGGGGAGTCCGTGAACTGAAATGGTTACAAGCTGGGGAACTCAAAATTTATGACAGGATGTTACAATTCCGTCCGCAAGAACCGCTAGATGGACGAATTTTAGTAGTCACAATTACGCAAGAGGATCTGAACCGGGAAAAATGGCCTTTGTCAGATCAAACTATCAATAAATTATTAGTAAAATTAGAGTCTTATCAACCCCGTGTCATTGGCTTAAATATTTATAGAAATGAACAGCAAAATTTGGCTGCTAATTTATCCAAACCAGACAATATTATTGGCACTTGCTTGTTAAGTAATATTGGTAGATCAGAAATTCCCCCACCTCCCAATTTTCCTATAGAGAATATCGGCTTTGATGATGTGGTAACAGACAATGCCACCGATCAAGTTTTACGTCGGAATTTGTTATTTACTGATGTGACAAATACAGATAATAAATGTCAAACCCAATTTTCTTTTGCTACTTTATTAGCTATTAATTATTTAGAAAAACAAGGAATCGAATATAAATTTAATAAAAATGCCGAATTACAAATAGGTCAAACTATCTTCCCCCGCTTAGATAAAAATGCGGGCAGTTATCAAAATACAGATGCAGATGGCTATCAAATTTTATTAAATTACCGTCACCCAAATCATCTGGTTAGAGAAGTCACACTCACACAAGTTCTCACAGATCAAGTAAATCCCAATTGGGTACAAGATCGCTTGGTAATTGTTGGGACTACTGCCCCTAGCTTACATCCTGGCTACTATACGCCTTATAGTAGTTTATCAGACCAACCAGCGAGAATGGCTCGTGTTTTTATTCATGCTCAAATAGCCAGTCAAATTATTAGTACAGTCCTTGATAGTAGACCTTTAATTTATTATTGGTCAGACTGGGCTGAATTATTGTGGATTTGGGCTTGTGCGTTAGCAGGTGCTATTTTAGCATGGCAATGGCGACATCCTTTCATGTTAACAATAGTAGAAATTTTGATCCTGATTGGTGTACTCGGAATTGGTGCAGGGTTCTATTTACAAGCAATCTGGATACCATTATTAACACCTTCCCTAGCTTTAGTTATTAGTGGTTTTTCTGTGATGAGTTACACTACTTACCAAACTCAGCAACAAAATCAAGCAATTCTGATCCAAGTTGGACAACAGGAAGAAGCGATCGCACAATTAAGCTTACTATTGGATCAAAAAACAGAATTACCCTCTGAATTTAATGACTTTGATTTTGTAGATACCTCAATCTTTACACCCGATGAGTTACTTTTATCAGGACGATTCAAAATTTCTAAATCTCTTGGTTCTGGTGGTTTTGGTTGTACTTATTTAGCAGAAGATACACAACGACAAGGTAATCCTATTTGTGTAGTGAAACAGTTAATGCCAGCCCGTCGAGATCCAAAATTTTTACAAGTTGCCCGCAGGTTATTTAACACTGAAGCTGAAATTTTAGCAGTTTTAGGTAAACATCCACAAATTCCTGAATTATTTGCTTATTTTGAAGAAAAACAAGAGTTTTATTTGGTTCAAGAATATATTCCTGGTCATACCTTAAGCGAAGAATTCCCACCAGAAACAAGCAGAAGAAGTGAAGCCTATGTTATAGCGATGCTAAAAGAAGTTTTAGAAATTTTAATATTTATCCACGGACATCGGGTGATTCATCGAGATATTAAACCAACCAATATTATGAGATGTACTCAAGATAATCGCTTGGTGTTAATAGATTTTGGTGCGGTCAAATTGATACAGCCACGAATATATGAAGAAACAGAATTAGCAACAATAGCTATCGGTACACGAGGTTATTCACCACCAGAACAATTTGCAGGACATCCCCGCTTATGTAGTGATATTTATGCTTTAGGTATGATTGGTATTCAAGCTATTACTGGCATCTCACCCCAGGAACTTCAGGTAAATCCAGAGACTGGTAATATTATGTGGAGACAAAACACCAATGTTAGCGATGAATTAGGGGCAATTTTAGATAAGATGGTCTGCTATCATTTTAGCGATCGCTATCAATCTGCTACTGCTGTTCTTGATGATTTAAAATTATTAGTCATTAGTTGTTAGTAGTCAATTTTTACCTAATGCCTACGGATAAGTAGTGTTTTTTTGTCCTCAAAAGCACGTTGATACCAAAATCTCATGTAATTTTTGAAATTAAGTTATGTAAATATTACCTAAATAAAAAATGATCTTCACTATTACCAACTAAAATCAATATGATTTTTTTGTTAAAGTTTACCTAAATTTGAAACTTGAGTAACTTTCAAAACAGAAATAGTAGCAAAAATTACGGATTTTATTTAGATAGATAACGTCAAGTAATTGGTGCATAGGAACAAAAACAAGTGCTGAAGAAATTTGTAATGATTGGGGTTTTGACCCTATTTTTGTTAGCATTCCCATTCATGGGGAGTGCATTAGCGGAAGGGACAGCCACTCCCCCCGATCCTGATACTGGAGATACAGCATTTATGTTGATTTCTTCAGCATTGGTATTGCTGATGACACCAGGATTAGCATTTTTTTATGGTGGGTTTGTGCGATCGCGCAACATCCTCAACACCTTAATGATGAGTTTTGTGTTGATGGCCATTGTTGGAGTCACCTGGGTTCTCTGGGGTTACAGCCTCTCCTTTGCCCCTGGTTTACCCTTCATTGGTGGCTTGCAGTGGTTAGGGTTAAATGGTGTTGGTTTAGAAACTACTGGTTATCTGCAAGGTTCAGCCCCTGATGATGTTGTTTCCTATGCGGGAACAATACCTCATCAAGCCTTCATGATCTATCAAGCCATGTTTGCAATTATCACCCCAGCCTTAATTTCTGGGGCGATCGCCGAACGGATGAGTTTTCGCGCCTATTGCCTATTTGTGCTATTGTGGTCAACCTTCATCTACACCCCCCTAGCACACATGGTTTGGGCAAAAGGTGGATTTTTGGGATTATACGGTGGTTTAGGCGCTCTTGACTTTGCTGGTGGTACAGTAGTGCATATTAGTTCTGGTGTTTCTGCACTGGTAGCCGCTATAGTTATCGGACCCCGGAAAAACCACCCAGATCGTCTCAGCCCACCCCATAACGTCCCCTTTATTTTGTTAGGTGCTGGCTTACTCTGGTTTGGCTGGTTTGGTTTTAACGCTGGTAGCGCCTTATCTGCCGGTGGTGTGGCTACAGTAGCCTTTGTTGCTACCAACACCGCAGCTGCTGCTGGTGCGTTAATGTGGCTAATTTTAGAAGCAACCCTCAGAGGTAAACCCACCGCCGTGGGTGCAGCCACTGGTGCCGTAGCAGGTTTAGTTGGGATCACCCCAGGCGCAGGATTTGTCACCCCCTTGTCAGCCATTTTAATTGGTTTCCTCACCTCTGTGGTCTGTTTCTATGCAGTAAGTTTCAAACACAAATTGAATGTTGATGATGCGTTGGACACCTATCCTGTACATGGTGTCGGGGGAACACTAGGGGCAATTTTAACCGCCATCTTTGCCACCACAGAAGTCAACTCAGGCGGTAAAGATGGGTTATTACGTGGTAATTTTGGGGAATTATTCGTAGAACTAGCAGCGATCGCCATAGCTTATATCATCGCCGCTGCTGGTACGTGGCTGATCCTCAAATTTATTGATTCTACAATCGGACTGCGTGTAAAAGAGGAGGCGGAAAATCAAGGACTAGATATCAATGAACATGGAGAAGAAGGCTATAACTCCGAGTTTGGCGATCGCATTAACATCTAGTTAACATCTAGTTAACATCTAGAGCAATATCCACAAAACTCAAATCCCCGATTTCTTGGAGAGGTCGGGGATATTATCGATAATTCAGCAGCAAAATTGCTAAATTTTGTTAGCCTGATGTACATTGATAGCAGGAAGCAGGAAACAGGAACAAAAAACAGGGTTGCAAGTCTTGATCATGCCTGACTTTCATGATATCAGTCTACGCTCTCCTTCCTATGAGACAATATGCCTAACTTGTTTACCCGGAAAGTTAAGCCGTAGCTATCACCATCAAACTGACCACATAATTGATCTTGAATTTCTAATTTCTAATTTTTAATTTTTTTAGTTGTGTCCACTTCTGCAAAACCATTTCCTCTCTGGGGATTTTTCTTACTGGTGACAAACGGCATCCTGATGGTAGCGATCATTTTGCTGATTTGGCGACAACAGAAACTGACTACCACCTTTGCAACCAGCCACTCCCTACCACAAGTTAACTTCAACTCTCAAAACCCAGCTTTTACACCGGAGTTAGGCCCCCGCCATAAACTCAGTTACCAGCAATGGCTAGACATTCTTAGACAAGAAGCTAAAGTAGTAGCCGAAAAACCACCTCAAAATTTAACCATCCTAGCGGGAGATTCGTTGAGTTTATGGTTTCCACCTGATTTATTACCCGAAGACAGAAATTGGCTAAATCAAGGAATATCGGGTGAAACCAGCGATGGATTATTAAAAAGAATAGATTTATTTGACCGCACCCAGCCAGAGATAATTTTAGTCATGATTGGGATTAATGACCTAATTCGTGGCGTAGGTGATGAGGAAATTTTAGCCAATCAAACACAAATCATCCGTTATTTACACAGGAAACACCCAGACACGGAAATTGTCCTCCAGTCAATTTTACCCCACGGTGGAGAAGAAGCAACTTGGGAAGGACGAGAAAAACTACTGGCTATTCCTAACAGTCGCATTCGTAAGTTGAATGAGGAACTAGAAAAGATAGCCAATCAACAAGGTATTCAATATCTCAACTTACATCCCTTATTCACCAATAAGCAAGGTGATATGCGGCGAGAATTTAGCACCGATGGCTTACACCTCAATCCCCAAGGCTATCTGATTTGGCGGACTGCATTGCAGATTTATCACAATCATGAATTAGCATCCCAGTTTCACGGGCAGCAAAAGCGACAAAGTAAAGATAGGCTTTAATGTAACAATTCAGGAGTCAGGAGTCAGAACTAATTTTTATCCCCAAACCCCAAACCCCAAACCCCAATCTCTAATTTCACAGATTTGCTGTCTCAATCGTGTCTTCGCACGAGAAAATAAGAAATATTGATTTTAACAGCCAAACCCAAATGGATACCAAAGCTTTTAAACGCAGCCTACAACATTCAGAAAATTACAATCGGAAAGGATTTGGACATCAAGCCGAGGTGGCCACCCAGTTGCAGTCTGAGTATCAAAGTAGCTTAATTCAACAAATACGCGATCGCAACTACACTTGGCAAAGAGGTGATGTTACCATCCGACTAGCACAAGCATTTGGATTTTGCTGGGGTGTAGAACGCGCAGTAGCTATGGCCTATGAAACCCGTCAACACTTTCCCACAGAACGCATTTGGATTACCAACGAAATAATTCACAATCCTTCTGTGAATCAACGGATGCAGGAAATGGAAGTACAATTTGTGCCTGTTGAAGCCAATCAAAAAGACTTTTCTGTTGTCGATCAAGGTGATGTAGTTATCCTACCTGCCTTTGGTGCCAGCGTCCAAGAAATGCAAATTTTACATGACAAAGGTTGTCAAATTGTTGATACAACTTGTCCTTGGGTTTCCAAAGTTTGGAATACAGTTGAAAAACATAAAAAAGGTGAATATACTTCAATTATTCATGGAAAATACAAACACGAAGAAACCGTAGCAACCAGTTCCTTTGCAGGTAAATATCTGATTGTTTTGAATTTACAAGAAGCAGAATATGTATCTAAATATATTCTCAATGGTGGTAATCGTGAAGAATTTTTAGCTAAATTTGCTAAAGCTTGTTCAGCAGGATTTGATCCTGACAAAGATTTAGAAAAAGTGGGAATTGCTAACCAAACTACCATGCTCAAAGGTGACACCGAAAAAATTGGTAAAATCTTTGAGAAAACTATGATGCAGAAATATGGACCGACAGAATTAAATCAGCATTTTCAAAACTTTAACACCATCTGCGACGCTACCCAAGAACGCCAAGATGCGATGTTAGAATTAGTAGAAGATCATCTAGATTTAATGGTAGTAATTGGTGGGTTTAATTCATCTAATACTACTCAACTGCAACAGATAGCTTTTGATCGGAGTATTCCTTCCTATCACATTGATTGTGTAGAACGAATTAAAGCTGGTAATACCATCGAACATCGGCAATTAACAGGAGAGTTGGTCACAACAGAACACTGGCTACCAGAAGGAAAAATAGCTGTTGGTATCACCTCTGGCGCTTCTACACCAGATAAAGTAGTAGAAGATATCATTGAGAAAATTTTTGCCTTAAAAACAACCTTGTAATTCGTAATTATAAGCAGGGGAAGCAGGGGGTAAAAAATTATCTATCTATCACCTCTTCCCAGTCCCTTGCTATTCGGCATTTTGGCACTCATCCAGGAAAATAACTTGGTACATTACATAAATTACCAAGATGTTTTTAATTTTTATACCACAGACGGCTTAAAATCCGTCTTTTTTGTCATTTGAGAATTTGGCATTTTGGCAGAAAAGGAGCAAATATTTCTGCTATATTGGATCAAAATTGCCAGAATTAATCAATGAATCCAACAATCTATGGGGGTTAAATTCCCATTCTTGTTGTTAATTTCATGGGTAATTCTCACAACCTATTGAATTTTATTTCTACTATTTTTTCATATTCCAAGGTGTATTGCCACTTTCAAGCTATTAGTGCGGACGGGATAACCCCCGTCTTTTTTTTTGAGTTTAGGTAACAGGATAAATAAATTTCTTGACAACCGTATCATCTATTATCAGTTTTTAGCATATTTGCATACATCCTCTAGGAAGATGCAGCCACAAAACCAGACAAGCTAAATTAGTTTGGGATGTTGTTATGCACTGGATTTATATTGAGGTTTGGTTAACCGCCAAACCTTTTTTATTTTTAGCATTTAGAAATTCAGCAGTCATGGAGGAAATAATATCTATTTGTCAGCATCACTACATTTAATAAGTAAGTCGGCTCGAAAAAAACCGAGGTATGTAACAAAATGTAAAATCTCTGAAAATCTCTTCCCTCTTGTATGAGTGCCTTGCCATAACGACAATTTTCAACGCTAACCTACTTATATATGATTGGTGCAGTTAGGTATACATATAGACAACCTAAATTTGATTGCCCGATTTGAGGCACGATCATACAATAAAATAGCTAATAAACGGTCAGCGAAGGCTTATTCAATACTAAACTAATTTATAGCAGATTGCAGATCAATGAGGTACAGAACCTAAATTGAAACCTATACACATTCACCAGACGTTCCGCCTTCCACGTCTCTACTGACTCCTGATAGCGTAGCGTGGCGTAAGCCATATTCTGCTGTAATTGTCCCCTAAACAAGCGGGGAACTGGAGTCAAAAATCTGAAAATTGTAAAAATTAAGTTGTAGCTGTTTTGATAAATCGTACTTTTTTTGTAAAATGTAAAAATTTAAACTTAATCATTATGGACAACTGATCAAAGCAAGAGTATCAAAACAGAAATAGTCAGCCTAAAATATTCTCTGCATTGACTGAAAACTAAAATGGCCAACCGATCGCGTAAGATTAAGCCAAAAGAGGCTCGCATTAATCAGCCTCGTGCTGGTAAAATCAAAAGAATAGCTAAAAAAGCTCAAAAACAGTCTCGATGGCGCAGTTGGTTGTTGTCAACCCTAGCCTTAACTATTTTACTGAGCAGTGCTGGCGTAATTATCGCTTTTGGCTGGATTAGTATTCTCTTCATACTTAATCCTCAACAGGTTAGCTGGCTCAATAAATATTTACCAGCAGGGGTACAAATTCCGATCAACAAAAAAGATATCCCCCAAAGCATTGCCGAAATTCAACTTGCTTTAAATAAACAAAATCGCCTAGAAGGTGAACGCCTGTCTTTAGAGTCTGTAAATAACAAGAATAATCAAAACCCCAAATTATTTATACTGCCGATTTTCCAAAAGCGAAATAATTGTCAATCTGACTGTCAACAATTGGTAGAACTTCGGGTTTATCAACGCTCCAAAGATTTAGAATTTCAATTTAAACCAGAAACATACTACGATCTGATCACAAAATTACCTATCACTGGACTGACAAAATCTTTTGTAGAATCTCCCTTGGATAAAAATGCTACTGATTCAGGAAATCAAGGAAGAGAAACTTACTTACCTTTAAAAGAAATCAAAGCTTTTCATGATTCTACATTATCACCAGGGTTCTGGTTTTATTTGCAGGCTGAACATCCAGAAGGAGATCGTAAGATTATTTATGGGCAGATTATTCACTATCATCCCCAACTTCGCAGCTTACAGCAAATGTTATCTTGGAAAAACCCTAATGGGCAATTACCCAAATGGCAGCAGGTAACTAATAGTGATACAAAAGAATTAGTAATAGATCAAAGTATAGGTTTAGAACCACAGTTACAAGTTTATCAAGTCAAAGAAGGCAAATTAGTTAATAATTCTGTTTTACTAGAACTAATTGACCTGAAATCAGTATTTGAAGATTTTGGTTATCAAAAATCCCTATTATTGGCGCGAAATGGACTGTGGACACCAGCTGATGCTTGGTTAACATCTTTGCAAAAACAGCGTCAACAGCCTTTGCCAGAGTCTGTTCAAGCACAAATTGATTTAATTCGGCTACATTCTCAATTTACCAAAATTCAAGCTGATAAAAATTGGGCTAGTCCTAGTCAACAAGTGATGACAGCTTTAATTGATGGTCGCTGGGAGAGAGCTTTACAAGTATTAACAACATCTAGTGATAATGGTCAAGAAATTACTAATCTCCTGAAAACCGATAGAGGTAAGTTATGGAATCGGACAACGGTGGCCTTACGACTCAACCCTAGTAGAAAGGCTGTGTTAGCTTGGGCATATCTAATCTTAACTGTGCAAAGAGGAGAACAAAGAGCTAATTCTTGGTTACAGGGACAACCAAACATTAGTGAGGAAACCCGAATTTATCTCCAAGATTTGTTAGCAAAACTCAATGATGAAGTGACAAATGCTCATCACAGTCAGATTATCGGTGGAGTGCAAAAAATTACCTCTCTTAAGAAGAATGATTGGCTATCGGTAGATGGCCAAGCAGAGGTGAAAATAACTGATAACCAGGTTTGGTATCAGGTAGATGTGAGTGCTTTCCATGATGGTACAGGTTGGCTAAGTTACCCATTTACTGATTTCCCACTCCCAAAAATTCAAACTAGCTTATTTTGGACGAAAATTTTGGGAATTAGTGCTGATTCCCAGATGCAAATAGTGGTTTGGCAACCTAATGGAGAGCAGCAAATCAATACGGTTAAGATTAAAGCTGTACAAATGCAGGACGGAGTTTTACGACTGTTGGCCGCTGGTGATGTGATGCTCGAAAATCAAAGTGATTCTCTCCAACCCAAACCGCTGGCTTTAACTGCTGCTGCTTTGGAATGGGTACAACCTTCTCCTATTAGTATTCACGCACTTGCTCAAGAACAACCTCAAGCTGTCCGGCTAATTCTACCAGCCTTGTGGCGTACTTTACAAGAATCTGGTGATATTCCTGCTGGTGATGTTCCCAGCTTTGAGGAAATAAAGGCAAAAATGAGTGCTTGGCCGGTACAGATGATTGATGTCACTAATGACGGTAATCTGGACGTGGTTATGAGTATTTCTGGTTCAGCTATAGTCACTTTGACTGGCGCTAAAAGTGATAATTGGGGAAATGGAGAAGATCATCAACGTCCCCGGACTGTGATTTTTGCAGCTAATGGTCAGGTGATATATACCGATTTTGCCGCTAAATCATTGCAAAGGTTAACCGCGATCGCTAAACTAACCAGTGACCAAGCTCTAGCTTTGCTGGTAGAAAATGTTGATTCTTATAGTTTAAGGCGCTGGTCAGAAACTAATCAGCGCCTGGAATAATCACCACATTTTTGAGTTTATTCTTCGTGGCTGGATGATTCTAGTCTTTGGCTCTTCAGGTTCTGTAACTCTTGTAGCAGGGAATCTACTTCTGCTTGTAAATCGATAAATTTTTCTTGTTGGTCGTCTCGATAATAAGCTTTAGTCAGCTTCTTGACCAATTCACTATGGGATTCGCAACTGGCAACACTGGATGACAAAGTAGACATAGTTATACTCATTTGCAAATTTAGCTCACACCATTTGAGATATTATAATAATGTCATATTAAACTTTCTTAAAACATTGTATACTTTTCATCACATAGTCTGATAGGTTTCCCCTTTAGTCATAAGCGACTGCGATGATCCGAACTCGGTTACTGAAATATGGCAGGTGACAGGTGATAAAGTTGAAAATCTGTTTATGTCTATGTTTTATCCTCAATTAATTGCCTAATGTCTTGTCTGTTGCTAGATATCGCCGTTTGCATGGTACAGTGATTGACACTATTAAAAACAGCCAATTTTTTCCCATCCCAAATCCCTAGTTAAAAAGTTTAGAATCCTGTGACTTTGAGCTTGTCTGTTGCTAAATCTCATCGCCAACCTTGGCCCGGTCTGATAGAAGCCTATCGGCAATACTTGCCTGTCAGCGAAACCACTCCTGTTGTTACTCTTTTGGAAGGTAACACACCTTTAATTCCCGTACCTGCGATCGCAGAACGCATTGGTAAACAGGTTAAGGTATTTGTTAAATATGATGGTCTTAACCCCACGGGCAGTTTCAAAGACCGGGGTATGACTATGGCTATTACTAAGGCCAAAGAAGCGGGGGCTAAGGCGGTGATTTGTGCTAGTACAGGCAATACTTCCGCCGCCGCCGCTGCTTATGCTCAACGTGGGGGAATGAAACCTTTTGTGTTGATTCCTGATGGTTATGTGGCTTTGGGTAAGTTGGCACAAGCGTTATTGTATGGGGCTGAAGTATTAGCCATTAAAGGAAATTTTGACCGGGCTTTAGAAATTGTCCGGGAAATGGCGGAACACTATCCCATCACTTTGGTGAATTCTGTCAATCCTTACCGCTTGGAAGGTCAGAAAACTGGCGCTTTTGAAGTTGTGGATGCGCTGGGTAATGCTCCTGACTGGTTATGTATTCCGGTAGGAAATGCGGGAAACATCACAGCATATTGGATGGGTTTTTGTCAATACCATCAAGCTGGAAAATGCGATCGCTTACCAAAAATGATGGGTTTCCAAGCTGCTGGTGCTGCACCTTTGGTATATGGTCAACCGGTAGCACATCCTGAAACTTTAGCGACGGCCATTAGAATTGGTAATCCTGCCAGTTGGGATAAAGCGATCGCTGCTCAATCTGCTAGTCAAGGTTGTTTTAACGCTGTCACAGATGAAGAAATTCTCGACGCTTATCGGCTGTTAGCTTCATCAGAAGGTATTTTCTGTGAACCTGCAAGTGCGGCTTCTGTAGCTGGGTTGTTAAAGGTAAAAGACCAAGTTCCTACAGGTGCAACTGTGGTTTGTGTCTTAACTGGAAATGGTTTGAAAGACCCAGATACAGCTATTAAACACAGTCATGCTCAGTTTAAACAGGGCATTCCCGCCGACTTGAAAGCTGTAGCTGAGGCAATGGGATTTTGAGCAAGTCGGATTTTTCAGAGAAGTAACCACAAATTAAATCAGTTACTAGCCCCCCAACCTTCCTTTTTAAGTTATCTATTACTTACACATTTGTGAACATAAAGATCACAGCAGAACAGGAAAGAACCGAATTAGGAGCGTTGGGGATTGTACTCAAGGCTTTGTGGAATATCACCTTGATTCAAACTGTGACTGAGAATTCTGTTGTATTTAGGGACGACTGCATATTAGTATGGATTTTTTCTATTAAAACCTGTGAGCTAAATGGTTTCTGTAAAATCTCTTCATATCTCAGGTAATTCTGCCAGTTGGGAATTGTTGTTAAATCAGATCCAGCCATAAAGATAAAGGGAATATTTGCCGTTTCTAAATCTTGGCGAATTTTTTGCAATAATTGCCAGCAAGTTTCAAATTGATTATTTTTACTTGAATGACCACACAGAATTAAATCAGGCTTTTCTAGTTTAGTTAGCTCATATCCTTGCTCGTATGATGTGGTAGTAAGCGGACTTAATCCATACAAATCAAGTAATTCTGCTAAAAGCTCTAATAGCAAGGGGTCAGTTTCAATAATTAGAATCTTGTTCATTTTGACTGCTATCAGGATTTGTTTGGCAAGGGTTATACAGCAGAATTCAGGAGTCAGGAGTCAGGAGTCAGGAGTCAGGAGTCAGGAGTCAGGAGTCAGAAGTCAGGAGTGAAACAGGCGAATTTGTATAGGTTTCAATCTTGATTCTGTACCGTATGGCTAACGCCACGCTACGCTATCGGCTGACGCGGTAGTTGAGCCTGTCGAAACTCACGGAAGCCTCATTGATCTGCAATCTGCTGTATATCCTGTAAGCTAAATAAAATTTGTGAATAATCTATGAATGTAAAGAAAGATTAAGTTGGTGACAGGAAATAGGAAGGAATTTATGAATTATGAATTATGAATTATGAATTATGAATTATGAATTATGAATTATGAATTATGAATTATGAATTATGAATTATGAATGAATTATGAATTATGAATTATGAATTATGAATTATGAATTATGAATTATGAATTATGAATTATGAATTATGAATTATGAATTATGAATTACCAGTTGAGGAGCGATCGCATTTGCTTGACTAAATCCGGGGCTTTGAAGGGTTTAGTAATGACTCCAGTAATAGGTAGTTCTGTAAATGGATGCTGCTCAATAGTTCGGGCTTTGGCAGTAAGTAAAATGGTTGGTATAGATTGCAATACAGGATTCGTTTGCATTTGTTCAAACGTAGCAATTCCATCCATTTCGGGCATCATCAAATCCAAGAGGATAGCATCGGGAAGTTCTGCGATCGCCATAATTATTCCTTCCTTTCCAGAAGATGCAAGCAACACTTCCCAGCCAGCAATAGCTTTGAGAGAAATCTGCACAATCTGACGAATACCTGGCTCATCATCAATAATTAAAACCCGTTTATTCCCCATTCCTAACCTCTTCAATTGGCAGGGTAAAATAAAAAGTGCTACCCTCTCCTAAAACACTTTCTGCCCAGATAGTACCACCATGCTGTTCCACAATATTACGGCAAATAGCTAGTCCTAGACCAGTTCCACCTTTAGAGCGCGAGTCAGAAGCATCAACTTGGTGGAAACGCTCAAAAATACTTTCTAGGCTATGACTAGGAATACCTCTTCCCTGATCTTTGACTGTAAAAAGTAGATAGGGACTGGGGTGCAGGGGTGCAGGGGTGCGGGGGAGCGGGGGAGCAGGGGTGCAGGGGTGCAGGGGAGAAGAAGAAACTGCTTCTACTGTTAAATAGACATTTGAGCAAGGAGGAGAAAATTTAATAGCGTTGCTGACGAGGTTGATGAGGACTTGCAGTAGCCGATCTGGGTCAGCATAAATTTGGTAGGATGAGGGCGTAGGATTAAGGATGATACCAGCGAGAATTGCCATATCTTGCATTTGAGCAATGGCAGTATTAATTAAATCAATAGTCTTAAAAACAGATTTTTCGAGCCGGATTTTGCCAGATTCTAACCGTTCTAAATCAAGAATATCGTTAACTAGACGAACTAGGCGATCTACACCTTCTGTAGCGATTTGAATAGTAGCTTCACCTTCTGGAGAATTGGCATCTATAATTTTGTCGTGGAGTAAACTTAATCCTGCTTGCATAGAAGTTAAAGGAGTTCGCAATTCATGACTGACAATAGAAATAAACTCAGCTTTCATGCGTTCGAGTTTATAACGCTCGGTGATATCTTCACCAATGCTAATAGTACCAATGGGATTTCCTGCTACATCTCGCAATAAAGTGTTACTCCAGGAAATCATCCGTTCTTCACCTGATTTAGTTAAAATGGGATTTTGATAGTGAGGATAAAAATTCTTTTCTATTACCTCTTGGAAGGTAGTTTGTATGAGATGATTTTGACTATGAGGTAAGAAATTATTAAACCAATTTTTGCCTAAAACCTCTATTTCGGTATAGTTGGTGAGTTGCAAAAAGAAAGGATTGGCATACTCGACATTACCATTAATATCTAAACCAATTACTACTAACTGTACATTATCTAGCAGTGATTTCCAGCGGCGATCTGATTCTTTCAGAGCGCCTTCAATTTGTTTCTGTTCAGTAATATCACGAGCGATGGTAGATAGATATTGTGTGTAATTGCTACCAAAAGTTTGAGCAATCAACACTTGAGAAATAGGAATTTCTTGCCCTTGATGGTTGATCAAAGCAGTTTCTCCCACCCAAACACCATGTCTGACTGCGGCTGGAATGCCCTGATTTTGAATAATTTCTAAAGCCCACTGGGGATGAACATCCGTAATAAAAATGTGATCAACTGGTGCATCATCAGCTAAACCTAAGAAACGACGGCCAGCTTTGTTAATATATTCTGTTTTTTGGGTATGAAATGGAACTGTAGCAATAATATCAGAAGTAGCTTCGATAATCCCAATCAGCTTTTCGCGCTCTAGTTCTAGGCGTTTGCGATCGCTAATTTCAATGATGATAGTACCCAATGCTACTGCATTTCCTGTTTCTCCCAAAATGGGAAAGTAGGAGACTAGCCAATAACCTATCATTTCTGGCTGACTCTTAATAATACCGCTAATTTCTAAGTTAGAAATTGGTTGTTTATGATCGAGAATATTTTGTAATACGGGTAAAATTGTCGGCGCAATTTCTGGTATCAAATCCATCACCGATTTTCCCAGATGCGCCTCAATAGGATAGCCATTTATATCTGCTAATTTCTGATTAATCTTTAAAAAATGGAGGTTAGTATCAACTATTGACAAGCCTACATTTGCTTGACTTGCAGCATAGAAAAAGCCATCTAATAATTTTTCTCGATTTCTTAATTCTCTTTCCAATTTCTCTCGCTGAAATAGTTCCCGTTGCAAGTTATCATTGGTCAGAGCTAGTTGTGCTGTGCGTTCTGCAACTCTTTGTTCTAATTGTATATTTAATTGTTGCAGTTCTATTTCTACTCGTTTGCGTTGTGATAGTTCTGTTTGTTGCTTTTCTATTAATGATGCTTGTTGAATAGCAATACCTACCTGAATTGCCAATTGATTCATAAAATCTACATCGGCAGTTGTCCAATTACGAGATGCTGTACACTCATGGGCAATAAGTAATCCCCAGAGCTGATTTTTTTGGATAATGGGAACAACCAGATTTGCTCGGATATCAAAATTTTGCAGAAATTGCTGGTAACATTCATTGAGATCAGGCTCAGTGTATATATCATCAATGCTTCTGGTTCGTCCTTGTTGATATAATTCTACCCAGCTTTCTCCAAAGCATTGATCTATAACAGTGCGATCTAAAATTGAAAATTTTGGATCTACGACAGCTTCTTTGACAACCAAGCCTGTACCATCGGGTTGAAATTGGTAGATAATTAGGCGATCGCTCTGAATAATACCTCTAATTTCTGTAACTGTAGTTTGCAGAATATCTTCAACATTTAGACAATCACGGATTAACAGCGCAGTGCGATTAATTAGTTGTCGTTTTTCCTTTCTCGCTGCTATTTTTATTTCCCTTATTTCTTGATATGCAGCTATTTCTGCCCGTAAAGTTTGTAGTTCAGCAATTAGTTGTGCTTTGGTTTTAAGGTCATCTTCCATAGTATTTTCCTCCTAACCTGAAGTTGCAGCACAAATACAATTTCGCCCCAATTTTTTAGCCTGGTAAAGTGCGGCATCTGCTTTTTGGTAAAGTGTTTGTAAATCTTGACCATCATCAGGAACTTGAGCAATTCCCGCACTAAATGTTACTTTAAATTTAGTTCCATCCAGCGCAGTAAATGAATACTGACTAAATTGCTGAAGCACTTGTGCTAATCGTCGTATTCCATCTTCTCTAGATGTACCATACATTCCCACCACAAATTCCTCACCACCCCAACGCCCAACGACATCTTCCTGTCTAAAGGATTGATTAAGGAGTTTACCAAAGTAGTTGATAACGCGGTCGCCTATTTGATGCCCATATTGATCATTGACAAACTTGAATTTGTCTAAATCCAACATTGCTAAACTAAAAGGTTGTTTTTGTCGTTGTGCTAACTGTAAAAATCTTGTCATGTCTTGTAATACTTTCCGCCGCAGACTTAATCCCGTGAGTGCATCTATTTCTGCCACTCTCCACAATTTGCGTTGTTCTAACCGGGTTCGCACACGGGTTAGTAATTCCGTTGGTACAATTGGTTTACTTAAAAAATCATCAGCACCAACAGCAAAACTACGTTGGATAGTTTCAATATCAGTGTGAGCAGATAAAAACAAAACAGGCAAACGATTCCATCTGGCATCAGTACGGACTACTTGACACAAATCAAACCCACTCCAAACGTTAACTTGTTCACTGTTCTGATGAGATATGGAAACCACACTAAATTCAACATCTAAAATCAACAAATCAGGAACTGTTTGTTCTAGTGTTTCCCAGAATTTATGAGGTTGATCTAAAAGAGTCAGGTGATAGCCAGATGGTGCTAACAAAGTACGGAGAAGATTTAACAAACCTGGATCATCATCAACAATTAACAACCTAGCGACAGGCTGGTTCACTTCCTGTATTACTTGGATTACAGTTGCTAATACTTGACTTGCGGGAATGGGTTTTTGTAAAAAAAATTGACTTCCTAAACGTGCTGCTTCTACCCGTTGAGCAAAGGAATTTTCAGCAGTCAGGATGACAACGGGAATCTCTGGGTATTGCTTACGTACTATTGCCAGAAAATCTAACCCATTTTCTGTAGAATCAGCAAAATTTATATCCAACAAAATCACATCAAAATGATGAGCTAACAATTCCTGTGCTTGTTGGAGATTAACGGCAATTTTAGCTTGAAAACCCCAATTTTTTGCCTCTATTGCCATCTGCTTGGCTAAGGGCAAGTCATCATCTACGATTAGTAAAAATGCTGAAGGAATAACAGGAATTGAAGATAAACCTTCTGCTCGATTTTCACAGCCATATTCTGAAATCTCTTGCTGTAACTGCGTTATCAGTTTTCCCAGTTGTGCAATTTCCGCTGATTCTAATCCTTTCTCTTGCTTGAGAAGTTGCTGAATTTGACGGGAAATTTGAGAAGCTGTATCTAAGCCAAAACAACCTAATGAACCAATCAGGGTATGTGCTTCTCGTTCTGCTTCCTGTTGTTGTATTTGTGTAATTGTTCCCGTTTTTAAGGCATTAATAGTTTTCTGAATAATCAAAAGGCGATCACTATAAGACTGACGATATTTTTCCCAAACAGCTTTTAATTCCGACGCAACACTAACAACGGGGGTAATTTCTTCTTGACAGTATTTGCTGAAAAGTTCCGGCTGTTTGAGGCGATATCCTTGTTTATAAATCGTTTCTAATATATCTACAACACCCGCTTTTTTAAGTGTTTGCCTTAAACCTTTGATATGGGCGCGGACTGCTCCCTCACTGGGAAATTCATCTGCTGTCCAGAGACGATATAACAACCGACTAGGGCTAAAGATTTGCTCAGGATGTCGCAGAAAAAGTTCTAGTATTTCATATTCTTTTGCAGCCAGATAAATCGGCTTTTCTTGATATGTGACTTCACAACTATTCGGGTTTAACGACAAATCACCCCAAGTTAATAAAGGTGTTCTTTGTATCTGATTTCTTCTGAATAAGGCTCGAATTCGAGCTAATAATTCATCTATATTAAAAGGTTTAGCTAGGTAATCATCAGCACCAGCATCCAAGCCCATGACTTTATTTGTCACGGCATCTAATGCTGTCATTAATATAACTGGGGTGTCTCGATTGGGATTGAGGGGAGAAGACTGATTAGTTCGGAGTTTTTTACAGAAACTGATACCATCCAGCTTCGGTAACATTACATCCAGGAGAATCAGATCATAGGTATAAATTTCCGCTAAGTCCCATCCTGCTTGTCCATCTTGGGCTAAGTCAATTTGATAACGTTGCTTGGCCAATGTCACCTGTAGCAACTGAGATATGTTTCTATCATCTTCAACGCAAAGAATTTTCACATGGGCTTTTCCTTGATGCTTTTATCTCATCGCGATGTTTAATTCATACTGTCATGTACTCAAGATTAGCATTTTCCAGCCAATCAAGACATTTTGTTACATACTTTTGTTTTTGCACGTCGTTCTACGTAAACTAAAACCAGAGGGCGTTTTGCTAAGGGCTTAACCAGCGTATTCAGACTTTTTTTTTTTTTTTTCTATAATAATGGCATTTCTTGCCAGCAACTGCGACAAAACCAATAAATATGATGTTGGCTAAAGTTGCGCGTCATGGTGTTGGAACAGCAAGGACAGGTATTCATAAATTTTAAAAAAGTTGTTACAAAATTTGTTGTGGCTATAAATCAGGAGATACAGCGAATTTCATCTCAGTGAGGTACACTCGTGGCGGGTAAGATGCCTACCCCACAAGATTTTGATGATTTATGGTTGTACCTGATATACCTGCAATCTGCTGTAATTGCAGTAATCTCATTGAATTTGAAGCTATGGCAAATTTGTGAAAAATTTGTGAATACGGGTCAAATATTACAGAAATATAACAATTTAATACATTCTGTAAATAAAGTTAGATTTTTGTTGATTTAAGTTACCAAAATTATCTTTTCTCATGAATGCCGAATGCCCCATCTCTGTTTTGCTAAAACCGAAAAGGGGTTTAAACAGGCAAAATTCGCCACTTATTGATGATCAACTCCTAGCTCATCTGCTTTCTTGGCTTCCCCCGCTGCTCTCAGTTGTGCCAAACTGTCAATAGCATCACCTAAAGCAGTAGTTAAATTGTTACGGGTTTGGGCGTGATTTTCCTGTTCTGTTTTCAAAGCTTGAATCAGACGATTCCTATGGAGCGCTTCGCTATCGCGTTCTTGAATAACATTCACCAGTTTAGCTTTCAATTCTTCTACAGATGTCAGTTGTGATATTTCTGGCTCAATTGCCGTTGTGGAAGTTTCTGTAATTGTATCGGCGTTTATACCTTGTAATTTTTGAAGTTCAGCTTTTACAGATGCTATCGCCTGTTGGTACATCTTAGCATCGGCACGACGTTGTTCTGACTCAGTATTATAGAGTTGTCGCCATTTTTGTGAACTTTCCCAAGCCTCATCACGTTTTTGTTGCAGTTCGGCCATCTGCTGTTTCAAGGTTTGAATTTCGGCTAACCATTTTTGTGTTAAATCTTGAGTCATAGAAGGTTTTTGTAGTAGCTGTATTTAGACTTTTTGATAAAACTAATAGAGTAGTAGACTAGAGAAAAAAAATACCGCTGTTATATTGACAGTAAAATATGACTCTTATCAACTCTGAAATATGTTTAGAGATAAGTTTGCGAACAACTTGGGAATTAGTCAAGCCCGTAAGGAACAAGTATACCTGGATATATGCAGATCCGTAACTCTAGAGGATATCAGCTATTGGATTCAGGTTTTGTTTGCAGCTGGTATTGCTACCCTGGGATTAGTATTGAACAGTCCCGCAGTGATTATTGGGGCAATGTTAATTTCTCCATTGATGGGGGGTATTTTAGCCAATGGACTGGCACTAGCAGCGGGTGATGTCATTTTAGCTATGCGGGCGCTTTTCAATCTGCTCCTGAGTTGCTTAGTAGCTATTTCCTTTGCAGTGCTATTAGTATCCTTGCTACCATTTAAAGAAATGACTAGCGAAATTGCCGCTAGAATTCGTCCGAATATTTTAGATTTGGTAGTTGCTTTATTTTCCGGTGCAGTGGGTTCAGTCGCTATTTGTAAAGAACCAAAAGGAGTAGCAACTTCAATTCCTGGGGTGGCGATCGCAGTAGCTTTAATGCCGCCTTTATGTGTAGTTGGTTATGGTATTGGTATAGCAATAAGTCTAGATTCTGTTAAAGGGTTACAAATAGCTAGTGGTGGAGGATTACTATTTTTTACCAACTTAGTAGCGATTACTTTTACCGCTATGCTGGTTTTTCTTAGTCTGCATATTGATAATGATCAGGTGAGAGAAACAGTAAAAGAATGGCGAACAACAGATCAAGAAAGTTTGTGGATGCAGAGTATTTTAGAAAAATTACCTGCCTACAATAAGATCAGAAGGATTGGCAGTCTGCCAGGAAGATTTTTGTTAATTTTTAGTACCATTGGTGTGATTGTTTTCCCACTCCATCAATCTTTGATCCAACTCAAAGAAGAAATTACTTTGCAGCAAAAGGAAAATCAAATTCGTGGAGCTGTAACAGAAGTATGGCAAAAGACTTTTGCTACTTTCGCCAATGGTGAACCCCGTTCTTATATCAGTAATGTTGCTACTTCACAAAAAAACAATAAATTAACGATTCAACTTCAGATATTTAGCAGTAAAGAATATACTTCTGAAGAACAAAATAGTTATATTAAAATGTTAGCAGAACGGTTAGGAAAACAACCAGAAGTTTTAGGATTAAAGCTGGTTGAAATTCCCACGGCATCAAACGAAATTTTACGCCAAGTAGCAGATAAAAAGCCTGATGAACCAGTTATTAATATTGCCCAATTGCAAGCTAATTTACTTGAAGAAGTTCAATCTGCTCTCAGTGATATCCAATTGCCAGAACCAGCAAAATTAATTGATTACGAGTTAATTACTAGCCCTGTTGAAGCATTAAGAATTCGCTTAGTTTATCTAAGTGAGCGCGATATTGATAGAGATGCTCAAGTTCTCTTAGCAGATAATATTAGAAGTAAGCTTAACTATCAGCCTGCTCAAGTGAAAATGCAGAGAATAGGAACTTCGTTAGGGATGATATCTTTTGCAAGAGATAAGTCAGTATTAACTCCCGCTCATACCAAGTTATTAGATAATGTTGGTCAAATTTTGCAACAACACCCTAATTTAAATCTGGAAGTGATAGTTAACCAGGAAATAACCGAAATCAAAGATATTGTTCAGGAGCGATCGCAAACCATTATAGAATATCTACAATTAAAATGGCAAATCAGTGATGATCGGATAAACTCCCAAAGAGGAACAGAAACTCAAAGCAATGCCAAACTTAAACTGTCAGTAAAATCACTGAGTAAACCACCAATGGAAACTCTACAAAAACCGCGCTAATATGCTCCAGCATCGTTGGATTAGGTTTTTTCGCCAGATGAATTGGCGTATACTGAAAAAAACTTTTGCCAGGACTATGGAAAGAAGACTTTTAGGACTGGCTTCAGAAATTGCTTTTAATGCCATGTTATCGCTATTTCCGGCAATTTTAGCAGTCTTAACAGCCATTGGCTTGGTAGCTGAATCTTTGCAAAATACCTTTATTCAACTCACAGTGCAACTGAGTCAGATTGTACCCGAAGAAGCATGGAATTTAATTAGTGAATTTGCTACTAAAGAAATTGCCGAGTCGAAAAATAGAGGTTTGTTTTCTGCCAGTTTTATTATTGCTATTTGGACAGCTTCTGGTGCAGTTAGTACCGCTATGACTGCTTTTGATCAAATTGAACAAATTCCCCCAGAAAATACCTGCCCTTTTTGGAAATCTAAACTCGTTTCTCTAGGCTTAACAATTGGTACAATATTACTGTTACTGCTGGCTTCTTTCCTAGTATTTATTAGCGATTTACTTTTAGGAATGGTGGTAAGTGGTAATGGTTATTTGGCATTCTTATTAACTCTTTGGCAACTGTTACTTTGGCCTTTAGCTTTAGTTATTGTTGCTGCTACTTTTAGCTTAGTTTATCGTTATGGACCAAGCGTATGGAAACCAGGTATACCATTAATGCCAGGAGCAATTTTAGCAGCGATATTTTGGGCGCTAGTTTCTGCTTTATTTCGTCTTTATGTCAGCAATTTTGGAAATTATAATAAAGTTTATGGAACAGTAGGAACTTTCATAGTATTAATGTTATGGTTGTGGATGAGTGCCTTTGTGCTGCTTGTTGGCAACCAGTTAAATGTAATTGTCGGTGAATCAATGAAAAATAGGTGAAAGTGAAGAAGACGCAGTGGATAGATAATAATTAATGCCATAACCAATGACTAATGACTAATAATTAATCACTAATAACTAATAACTAATGACTCATTCCCCAAAAAAAAATTACATTGAATCTGATGGTTATGCACCAACATTAAAACGCCTACGTCTAATTAGTAGAGTCTTGGATAATGCTATTACCATTCCTGGAACTCAAGTAGGTATTGGTTTAGATCCCATTTTGGGATTAATACCTGTTGGTGGTGATGTTTTAGGATCGATATTTTCTATCTACATTATCATCGAATCGGCACGATTAGGGGTGTCGAGATCAACTTTAGGCAAAATGATAATTAATATGATCATTGATAGTTTAGTTGGTGCTGTCCCGATGTTGGGAGACTTATTTGATTTTGCCTGGAAAGCAAATATTTCTAACCTGAAGTTATTAGAAGATCATTTACAATCTCCTGGTGAAAAAAAGAAAGCTGATCAGGTTTTTATGATTGCTCTTTTCGCTGGATTATTTCTACTTGCTATTGTCTTAATAGCATTACCTGTGATATTAATAGGAAGGTTATGGAAAGCCGTAACAGGCAGTTAAATTAAGAGATTATTTAATTTTAATTTCATAAGGTTTGAATACTTAAAGTACCTTAAAACCAAATTGTTAACTACAAAAAACATGGAAGATTGGTGGCAGATTAACTTTCCTAACGGTAGGCAAAACCTGATTATTAGTGACGCTAATGGATATCCTGTACAAATTGCCTATGGCGAAAAAGGTAGAGGTAAACCGATAATTTTATTACATGGCTTGGGCAGTTGGAGTTATAATTGGCGGCATTGTATTGAACCATTATCTAAATATTTTCGGGTGATTTGTTTTGATGCAAAAGGCTATGGTTTTTCAGAAAAGCCCTTATCACGTCGAGAAGAAAATGGTCATCAAGTAATTGAATTAGAGCGAATTATTAAGGGTTTATGTGATGAACCACCTGTTATTGTTGCTGAATCTTTAGGGGCATTAGTTTCTTTAGCTTTAGCTGCAAAATGTCCCCACTTAATTGGGCGTTTAGTAGTTATGAATGCGCCGATTTTTGCTGATAAATTACCTCATTGGGCGATGGGAATATTGGCACAAACACCATTAGAAATTATCCACACAATTGATTTTTTACGTCTAGCTTATTTGTTTGCGCCTATAGTTAAAGAAGTGATGGCTATAGAAAGACGTAAGGTATTATTTGATCCCTCTATTCTTACCGAAGAAGATGTCTATTGGATAACTTATCCATTTATTGAAATTCCGGGAACTTTAGTCAAAGTTGCTGAAGAGTTACAAATAGCAGCAAGAGAAATTGAGAATTTACAAGCTAAAAAGCCGAATCTGTTAAATAAAATTCAAAATAATCTCCATGCTATTGAATGTCCGACTCTAATTTTATGGGGTGATCAAGATAGTTGGTTTCCTGCTAGTCATGGTGAAAAATTACATCATCATCTTCCTAATTCGCGCTTGAAAATTATTGATAACTGTGATCATGACGCAGCAGCTGGCGCTTTTAAAGTAGTGAATACAGAAATTATGAAGTTTTTACAGGATACAGATTTTTGTTAGATCCCCAACTTCTTTAAAAAGTCGGGGATATGTGATCATAAAAGAAGAGTGGGAGAAGGCATACCAAGCGCCTTGAATCTCCCACTCTACATTTGCTGCTGGGGCGTTCAGGAATTTGTACTTTATAGACGTTGCCCGTTATTTAGGGGGGCTAAATTGTACGTCAACGACAACGCCTATATGCTGTTAATTTTCCTGTTGCAGCAAATGTCAAACCTGATTAGTTATTGTGATTATTTTTGCTGAACTCATAGCCCAGAAAATTATTAGTAGATTGTTTTTTCGGTTCTTAATTAAGACTTATGAAATAGTCTTTTTAAGAATAAACTATTTATGTAGTAGCCCCTGATAACAACACCCTTAAAGTCGTTTATCTTTTAATAATTTAACTGGCTTGTTCAGCGATTGGTTGCCAAGTTGGCACTTTTATTAGTTATTAATTATCAGTTAAGGCTAATGTTGTAAAAGTATTGTGATCATCATCATCAATCCTGCACTTACCAGGAGACTATATTGTTGACTGCTTACTACTGTAGAGGTTTAGCATTGCTAACCCCATACTGACACCTGCCGTCTTAATTACTGGGGGGTATGTCTTTCAATTGCTAGTTGAATTAACTGATCTACTAATTCAGGAAAAGCAATACCAGTATTTGCCCAAAGTTGAGGATACATACTTGTGGATGTAAAGCCTGGTAAGGTGTTAATTTCATTAATCAAGATTTCCCCAGTAGCTTCCACATAGAAAAAGTCTACCCTAGCTAAACCAGCAGCATCAACGGCTGCAAAGGCTTTTAATGCCATTTTTTGAAGTTGTTGAACAACTGTATCCGGTAAAGGTGCAGGAATTAATAAATCCGCTTTACCTTGGGTATATTTTGTTTCATAATCATAAAAATCGCTATCAAAAGTAATTTCTCCGATTACGGAAGCTTTGGGGTTATCATTACCTAAAACCGCACATTCTACTTCTCTAGCGACAACTCCGGCTTCTACTATGATGCGTCTGTCATAGGTTGCAGCATTGTCTAAAGCTGCTTCTAATTCTTTATGCGTTCGCACTTTGGCAATTCCCACCGATGAACCCAGGTTAGCAGGTTTGACAAAACAGGGATAGCCCAATGTTGCTGCTATTTCATCACACAATTTTGGAAATATACAAGGGTTTGACCAAACTTGCGCCCTAGTTAATGCTTTATATTTTACCTGTGGTATTCCTGCTTGAGCAAAAGCAGTTTTCATGGCAATTTTATCCATCCCTGCGGCAGAACCTAATACCCCAGAACCAACAAAGGGGACTTGCATTAAAGTTAATAAGCCTTGAATTGTCCCGTCTTCCCCGTTTGGTCCGTGGAGAATAGGAAACCAAAGATCAATTTCTGCGGTTTGGGGTGGAAATTGCCATAAATTAGGCTTTAAACCGGGATTTTCTCTAGCTACACCTGATGCTAAAACTTGCTGTGCGACTTCCCCAGCTTGCCAAACACCATCTTTTTGGATATAAAAAGGCAGAATTTCGTATTTATGACTATTTTCTTCTGCACTTAAAGCATTTGCGATCGCTCGTGCAGAAATTATTGAAACTTCATGTTCTCCAGAACGTCCACCAAACAGCAACCCCACCCGCAGTTTAGACATTTTCTGTACCTCGATACTATCTAAAGCAGATAGCGTACCACAGGAAAGGTAAATTAACATCCCCGACTTCTTTGTTGATGTTGTCAATAAATTATTATATTAATTGCTGTCAGAAGTCGGGGTTCTAGGTGTAGTGATTTTTAACGATAAAATAGAAATTCTATCTTCTAAAGAATAATGAGTTACAATAAGAACAGGGACACAAGTAATCATCCTTTAATATTTATGAATCTACAAGAAAAAACCATTGCTCAGATTCAGCAAATGCCTGATTCTTTAGTTAAAGAAGTTAGCGATTTTATAGACAGATTGTTAATTAAGGATAAGAATAATCAAGTAGAATGGTCTGGTAATTTTGGCGAATCAATTGATATAGCAGAATCAGATTTTTATGATTATTTATCTAATTTAGAAGATTATGAACAACTTTTGGCAAGTGGGAAAATTAAGTGGTAGATATTAATTAGATAAAACTAACTAAGGTGAAAACTAAGGTGAAAAATGAGTGATCGACATATTATTACAATTGAACCTGATAAACGCGGTGGTAAACCCTGTATCAGAAGCATGAGAATAACAGTATATGATGTTTTAGGCTGGTTAGCTGCGGGAATGTCTCATGCAGAAATTTTAGATGATTTCCCAGAGTTAACAGAGGAAGATATTAAAGCTTGTTTAGAATTTGCTGTTAATAAAGAACATCACTAACTTGTACAATTATAATATAATTATGGTGAGTATTTACAGTATGGCGATTGATTCTACATTAGGCATTGCTCGTCATTATTACTTGAGTGAAGATGGCAATTTTAATAATTCTGTTGGTTGGGGTCATGCTGGAGTTGAATGGCACGGAACTGTAGAACTCCTGGAAGAAGAATTAAAGCGTGTTAATGAATATGCTGATGTATTTGGTGAATATAATATACATTCCAATAATTGCGAAATGTTTGCTTGGTATATCAAAACTGGTAAACGATATTCTGGACAAACACAAGAAATTAGAGTTACAAAATTTGGTGCTGCTTTAGTACAACTTGTTCAACCTGTGCATACTGTTCGTAGTATCAAATATCTGGAGATTGAAAAATCAATAGTAGCTCATCTTGAAGGTAATGTACAGGAAATTAGACAGAATAAACTAATTGAAGAACAAGCTAAAAGAGATCATTTTTGGGCTAAACGAGATGCAGAGAAAAACAAAAAAAATAATACCTAATTTTAGTAGTTTGGGTTAAGCGCAACCCAACACCAAGTTTGTCAATGTTGGGTTTCATTTTATTCAACCCAACCTACTATTACGTCACATCAAACCAAACAGGGGAAACATCATCAACCTGCCCATTATAATTAATAGTAATTTCCTGACCTTCCCTGATATATTGATGAGCAACAATTTCAATTATATTTTTAGCAAAATTCTTAATATAAAGGGCATTGGGATGATAAGAATGATTAAAAAGGGAAGCAAAACCTAAACCTATTGCCCCACTTTCTCCATGCCAACCAAAATAATAATTACATAATACTGTTTGGGAAATTAATTTTACTTGTTGTTTAGGGATAACAATCACTGGGGCTGTTTCAATTAAATCACCTTTAGCAAAATCTTGCTGGGCAAATATACCTCTACCTTTAGTTTCTGTATCACGAAATACTAGCATAGTGCAATTCTATCTGATTACTAATGACTACAGATAGACGCAGAGAAAATGAAGACAAATTTTTGTCACTGACTTACGGCTGCTATAGTCACTATAAAGTCAAGGATTGGAGATGTTGTCAAAATTTCCGCAATTTTTAATATTTTGGTGAAGTTTCTATGCCAAATTAAGAATATTCATGTTATTATAAATATCCCATGCTAACTATCATTGGTTGCGGAAATCTCAATCGTAATGACGACGCTGTAGGGGTAATCATTGCCCAACGGTTACAGCAATATCTCGCCCAAAATCCTCACCCCAAAGTCCGCGTTTTTGATTGTGGTACTGCGGGTATGGAAGTGATGTTTCAAGCGAGAGGAAGTGAAAAATTAATTATTCTTGACGCTAGTTGCACAGATTCCGAACCAGGTGCTATATTTAAAGTCCCAGGGAAAGAACTAGAAGCACTACCAGAACCTAGTTATAACCTGCATGATTTTCGTTGGGATCATGCCTTAGCTGCGGGGAAAAAAATCTTTAAAGATGAGTTTCCCCAAGATGTGACTGTTTATTTAATTGAAGCTGTAAGTCTTGATTTTGGACTAGATTTAAGTCCTGTGGTCAAACATTCTGCTGATTTAGTTTTGGCAGAACTAATCACAATTATAAACCAGAATGTGACGGCATAATTCTCAGGAGTCAGGAGTCAGGAGTCAGGAGTCAGAATATTTAATCAACTAGCAAATTATCATCTCATAATTTTTGATGTCATTGCTACAAAACTGACTGCTGAAAGCTGAAAGCTGAATGCTTAGAATTAACAATCTCAAATCCAAAATCCAAAATCCAAAATCTAGTTATGCCCAGTCACGATAAACTGATAGTTCATCCACCCTCATTTCAAACGGTACAGCGTTAGCTTCTGGGGGACAGACGCGAATTTTTGCACTGTTGACAATGCTATAAAGTAAGCTGGCCATTGGCACGATTTTTTGCAAAATTCGCCAGTTACTCACTTGATCTGGGCATTCAATTACTAATGTTAAAGCACTAGCATGAGTTGTCATATACCAACGACAATGAGACAAGAGATTTTGAATTGTGCGATCGCATCCTTGATAAAAGTAGCGACTAATAGAATATTCTAGCTGTTGTCGCAAGATAATATCTGCTGATGTTGCTTGCATAGGGTGCTTATCATCAGCACTGAATTCTGATTCTCTTCTGGCCATTTCTCTTGATTTTCCTATTTTATTTACCAATTGCCATCACATAAAGAACATCCTGATTGGTTCCTAGAAACGCTTGGGCTTCATCATCATAAAAAGCACCAATTCCACTACAATCTAGTCCCCAATAATTGCTGGATAGATATACTCGCTGTCCGATCAAACCAGCTAATTGCATAGCAGTTTGATAACTCAAATAATCGGACACAAAAAACAAAGTTACAGCGCCATCTTTAGCCAGCGCCTGATTAATACACAAGTAACCTGTTTTTTCACTAAATTCACCCGTTTTAATGAGATTCCTACCGTGATATAAACCGGGTGTCATACCTTCAACACGATGCACCACCGAGTAAACTTCTATTTTCTCAAAATTTTCTGTTGGGATTGGTTGCTGGATATCTTGCCAAATGCGCCAATAGATTTCTTGATCAATAGACTGCCTTTGAAAACGTCGAATAGAACGCCTATTCCAAACGTTCTCAAAAAACCGTTCTCGGTGAAAATTAAATTGAGGATGTTCTAGGTTTTGCTGGTGACTAGGTTGCATTGATGTTGCTTGATAGGCATCTTCAATGAATTGATTAGCTTGAAAATAATCAGTACCGCAAACGAAAGGAACTGATAACCTCAAGCGTCTGACTGGCTTGTTTTGTGTCTCTCCCGATATCACACAACCACTAATAAACTCCTTATTCTCAAATCCTAAATCAGCATTGAGAGAGAGTTTATCAAAGTCAAAGATTAATTTGATGTTTTTTTCATGAAGATATGCTGAAGCTGCAATAGCGCCTAAATGGTGTCCGCTATCCAATAAGCAATATCTAATGCTCCTGTCTTGATATTTCCAGCTAGACCTATGATAAACACAACTAACTAAAAAAATGAAGCCATTGATACGTTTATTTGGTATTACATAACTCTCTAAGCCATCATCAATTAATTCATAAATCAACGTCAGACAATTATTCTCAACTTCCAGATGGTAGATACCGTCAATAAATCCTGCCACACCACGAAGCTGAATATAAATTTCTGTTGGATATAACGCCCCTGCTGAGGGATTTACCCGTAATTGGTAGGGTTCATTTTTGTAAATCTTCTCAAAAGTAATGGCGCTTGTTAACCTGATAAAAGCATGAATGGGATTATCGCAAATTAATTTCACTCGCCGATAAAATTTAGGATAAACTTTAAAGGCGCGGGGTTGAGTTGACGCATCCACATAATTTGGATTCATCTGCACCGATAGGTAAGAATGCTTGGTAGCCTGATGACAGGCTTTTCCAGAAAGCTTACTGTGTGGCATTTTTAAGTAACCTTAAAACTTCTCTATTGCTGGCAAAGTCAATTGCTTTATAGTCATCCAAATTTTGCAAATTCATGTTAGGATTATGTTGTAATAGCAATCTCACTACTTCTGTCTTTCCAGCGGATGCACCATACATCAGGACAGTTGCGCCATTATCATTTTGATTGTTAATATCTATGTTGGCATCTAGCAATAAATTGATTAAATCGTAGTGATTGCCAAAACAAGCAAACCACAGAGCATTATTGTGATCATTGTTTGTAGCATTGATATCTACACCTGCATCTATAAGTTCTTTTACAACTGGATATAATCCCTCCCTGGTAGCTTTCATTAAAGCTGTATCACCATTTTTACCGCGCTGATTTAAATCTTCGGCGTTGTAATTATTTGCTATTAGCCATTGGCTAGTTGCTGCGCTCAAATTGGGTTGATTTTTTTGACTCATAATTATTGCTGGGAAAATAACTCAATCAAAAATTTACGAATCAGCAAAAAGCTGATAGCTAAATACTTACTAACTAAAAACGTAATGGTGAGCAAAGCCCACCATATTTAAAAACATTATTAGAATTCTGAAAAACCAGCAGTAGCTGATGAACAATTACAATACCAATTCTCTATGATGTTGAGACAAATTAGATGCACCCAACCCTTGAAAATAGGGGCTAAGAGGTTATTTATCACTCTAGAAGAGAAAAGGTATTAACTTGTAAGATTGTTATCCTACAGACGCTGGTTTTCGCTGTTCAGAAAAAATCTCTCTTGCAGTTTTTTCTGGTTTTGGTATACCATAAAAAGTAGCCTCTGCTTCGAGTTCGTCTACTATATCCCAAGCTTCAATTGCCCGTTTAGAATCTGCTCCATAGTTAGCAGCAATTGAGCAAGCTTCAGAGACAGATTTTTGCATCTCTGTGCGTAAGAATTTTAATTTTGGTTTATCGACAAAGTTACCTTTGGTGAGAATATCAGTGACAGAAATAATGCCTAATAATTCACCTTGGATAACCGGCGCACGCCACACACCAGTATTAGCAAATAACCGCGCCACATATTCAATTTCGAGATCAGGATTGACAACAATGCAGGGTTTAGTCATCACTTCATAGACATGAACCCGTTCGGGATCTTTACCAAAAGCAGCAACTTTGCCTACAATATCCATTTCGGTAATCATACCGTAAGCATCACCACTGTGACGAGGTTCAACAACTAAAGCCCGCAGTTCTTTGAGCCTCATTAGTTTGACTGCTTCTGCTACGGTTGCGGAACCGCGAATAGTAGCAACATCTTGAGTCATAATTTGTTTGGCTCTCATAATTCCTGCTCCTTAAATTTTGGTTGAGCGAATCAGTGAATTACTTCTAAACTGCTGCGATTTTTCCTAAACTTTATCTCGGTAGCCCCTGCACCTTAATCAATAGAAATTGAATTTTCAGGCGTTATATTGACTGGCTCAAAAGCAATTACTTTGATGATATATTCCTGAACCGGGGTGTTAAAAATCTAAGATTTTTCATCAATCCCATAATTTTAGGAATAAGGATTACGCAGTTTCTCTATCTTTTTATCTAGCTTTCTTACTGCTTGCCTGGGTTTTAAGTTAACTAGGGAAGAAATAAGAAATTTTGTGTTGACTCTGTAATCGCTTTTTGTTGAGGTTTAGGTTCACTGCCAACAATTTAGCTTACTTATATATTATCACTCTGATCAGTTGGAATTATGAATGATTTATAAAGATCCACCCATTTTTGACCATAAATCTGATTAAGAAATTGTTAAATGAACTACAGAAGCAGAAAATTATATTTCATGTTTTAGAAATTGGATATTACATTTTATAATGTTGTTTTATGGCGATGCCATCAGGAAATTGCGATTAAAACAATATGAAATTTATTTGATAAAAATAAAATCCCCGACTTCTTTAATAAGTGGAGGATCTAAATTTTTGTCATTAAAATAACTACTATAGATATTGTTGTAAGATTATTTTCCAAGTTTGAATGTGAGAATCTTTAACTTCTGTTGAATTTCTAGCATCTCTGACTAATTCTTCAGTATATGTGTTAATAAATTCATGATAATCTTCTATAAAACGCAAATAATATTTCAAGGTATTAACAATACCATTAGCAATAATTTCTAATCCACGTTCTCTTGTAATATTTAAAATCAATTCATTAATATATTCTTCTTCATCTTTATTAATAAAACAGTCTTTATATGTCGTCAAAATATAATACCTTTGTATTGTTGTATTAGCAGACTTTTTGACTATATCTAATATCATATTTCTATCAATAGGAACATTATGTTTTATCTCTAATATTTCAAATGGATTATTATGGTTATCTCTTATTTATATATCACCATAGCCATGTTTATCAGCAGAAGTATGAACATTTAAAGGTAGTAATATTTTATTTTCAAATCTATGAATAGTTTTAAATAGTTGTTTATAAATAGCAAAAATTACAATCACTGGTAGTCTAGAACTTAAAGGTTCTTCCAAATGTCTTTCTACCATTTTCATCACTCTATTAATATTGATGATATTTACAGAATTAGCAACTTCTAATGTTTCTGAAAAAACAACTTCATGAGATTGGCACAGAAGATGTAATTTTGCAAAAAAATAAACTAAACAATTTTCAAGATCAATCGTTTGATTTTCAATTTTATCAATCAACTTCAGAAAAGGTTCAACTAAGCTTTTACTCCTTAATGGTAATTTGACTCCCTCATCAAAATTCCAGATAATTTCTGCGCGTGTTGCTTTAGTTAAAAATGCAGTTTCTTTGTTAGCATATTTAGGAAATGTACGTTTAAAAAATGGTGTAGTTACCTTAGTATCAAGAACTCTCGCAGAATATCCTTTTATAAATTTAGCCATGTGTAACCTGATATCTTGCTCAGGGTTGATTATTTTTTTGAGTAAACTGGTGATAATTACCTGAATTAAAGATTTATCGGTTTCTATTTTCTGAACAAAAATATCTACACAGGTTTTTATTTCTTGATCAAATTCTGTAAATGATTGATTTTCAACTAATTCAAGTGCTTGCTGATAGAATTTTTCTAATGTTTCTATTTCTTGATTATAATTATATTTCATATAAATAATTCCTGTTGTTTAAAACTGGGTTCTTCCATCCGAGTATTAGCTAAATTTACATACTCAGTATTAATTTCAATTCCTAAATAATGACGATTTAAATTTCTAGATGCTATACAAGTTGTCCCACTACCGCAAAAAGGATCAAGGACAAAATCACCTTCTTGACTTAATAACTTAATAAGTTCCTGAATTATATATATAGGATAAACTGCTGGATGATGATTATTTTTAGTAATTTCTACCGGACTTTCGATGATGTCTTTTTTCATCGTGTTTCCTAAAATTCTAATAATAGTGAAACCATTATTCTTAATTTGGTTATTTCTGCCTCCATCTTGACCACCATAGGCTAATTTATGTACACCATGAATTTTCATTCTAAATCCTTCGATTTCTCCATTATGTACTGCCAAAATAGCTTGATTTAACGCTTTAATAGCATTATTTTTTTGCTCTTCGTTTAAATCTGAATTTTTGATTAATTCTAGGTATTTTTTGCCTAATTTATCAGATGGTTTAGTTTTGCTGCTTTTATTAAAATTATCCAAGTGTTGTAAATAGTTATCTAAATTAAAGTAATAATCTTTTGATTTAGCAAAGATAAAAAAAGGTTCTGTGGCTTGTATTAACTTGCGTTTATCTTGACGTGGTGTAGGATTTAGTTTTGACCATGTAATTTGATTAATCAAAAAAATATTGTTACTTTCAGTGGCTTGAATTGCAAATTTATAAGGTATTAAAGATAAACTACCATTAATATATTTATCTCCTAAATTAAAAACTATTGCTCCTGTGCTTTTCACAACTCGTACACATTCTCTAAAAACTGTTATGATATTTTTTAAATATTCTGCTTCAGTTGCTTCATTACCTATCTCTAAATCTCCATTTCCATAATTACGTTGTTGAAAATATGGTGGTGAAGTAATGATTAAATCAAAAGTATCATTTTCTATTTGTTTGAGAATAGATAGGTTGTCACCGAGAATGATTTTGTTTTTATATTCTAATATCTTTTGCAATGGCATCTTATGATCAACTGACGCTAATTGAATCTGTAATTTTCATACAGTATACAATATGTTCATTTTTTTGATCACATAATCAATAAAATTTAATCTTTTATTCTGAAAAGATTGGATAATCTATGTTATCAACCCTCAATCACACGCACATAAATAGCCCTTGCTGTTTCCCGATCAATAGTCATTGATAAACTCCCAGCTTTAATTACAAAAGCCGGAAAATGTTGTTCTAAAATAATTGAAGTTCCTGTCTTGATACCCATTGCAATTAGTTTTTTTCTAATAATTTCATCCTGAGTTTTACAGACAGTGACAATTCCTTTCTCACCAGGTTTAAGTAATTCTAAAGAGCAACCCATCACAGTAAAAGCAGTAAACATGGCCGGATAATAATTACAAGTTAACAGTGAAATGATGAAAGATGATAAACATCTTCCATCATTGTTAAATGTGAAAGTAGAAGTTTAGTAGAACTAAACACCTACGGATTTGAGATTAAACGAGATAAGCTTCTTGGTGGGTTTTGATTGTGCAGTTAGAGCGAGGGTATGTAACACACAATAAAGCGAAACCTTTAGCCATTTGATCATCATCCAAGAAGTTTTGATCGTCTTGGTTGATTTCACCTTCTACAACTTTACCTACACAGCTAGAGCAGGAACCAGAGTGACAAGAAAAGGGTAATTCAATACCAGCTTCTTCCGCTGCATCTAGAATTGTAGTATCTTCAGCACATTCAATTGTGGTGTCGAGGTCTTCTTTTTTGTTGATCAATCTTACTTGATAAGCCATTTTCCGGTTCTCCTCAAACGTGGATAGAATTACTTTGGTAACTTGCTTAAGTCTCCCCTTTTTAGGGCGGGGAAATACTCCCTTCCGTACACAAAAATATGTAGAGTATGTCTACGGAAAAATTGTAAAGTTGTAGGTGATTGAATGGAACTTAGGAAAGTTTCTATATCTATTTTTTCCTAAGTTCCAAATTATTTTAGCTGCAAGGTACACCATTAGGTGAACAATCACCAGCTTTAAAAGATTTGCCACAACCGCAGGTGTCAGTTGCATTGGGATTGGAAAACTTAAAACCGCTGTCCATTACTCCCTCAACAAAATCCATAACCACACCTTCTAATAACGGCGCACTTTCAGCATCAACGTAAACCAACACATTTCCTTGTTGGCTGACAATATCACTTGGTTGGGGCTGACTTGTAATTTCAATTCCATACTCGTAGCCACTGCAACCACCATCTTTAACGGAGATGCGGACACCTTTTTTAGAGTTATTAGCTTCGTCATTAGCGGAGCCTCTTAAAAAAGCTCGCAGACGGAATTCTGCTTTTTCTGTTAAAGTAACAGTCATTTTGTTCCTGTTCTGTAGCGATTATTCTGATTTTCAGATGGGGGTTATTTATTACTTTGGTGGTGGAATTTCACACCGACACCGATTGAGATTGGGAATATCGCCAAGGTGCAGTATTACCGCAGACTGGACAATTGCGATCGCGGTGAGAACGGCGTTTAGCAAACTCCATTCGCTGCAAATCAATTGTGAGTAATTCCGACAAAAGTGGTTGACTAAAACCGGTAATTAACTTGATAGCTTCCAACGCAGTCAAACAAGCCAAAGTCCCAGAAACAGCCCCTAAAACTGAAAAAGCACGTCGATCCCAATCCGGCTTTTCTGGAAATAGACAGGACAAACAAGGAGTCACACCAGGAATAATCGTGGTTAAATAAGCCTCCATCCCATCCATTGCAGCCTCTACCATTGGTTTACGCCAACGCACACAAGCTTCATTTAACAAATTACGCTCGGTAAAATTGTGGGCGCAGTCTAAAGCCATATCAGCAGATTGCACTAACGAGTCTACATTTTCTGGGGTAATGTAATCATGAATTGTTTCAATCTGGACATCAGGATTAATCCCTTCCAGAGTTTCTTTGGCTTTGAATACTCTTGGCTTTCCCACCCAATCATCAGTCATTAAAACTTGACGATTCATATCATCTAGCCGCAAATCACCACCCCGGACTAGGATGAGCCGCCCAACACCTGCTACTGCTAAGTAAAGCGCCGCTGTTCCACCTAATCCCCCCACCCCAGTCACCAGAACTGTCGCTGACTTCAGGCGCTTTTGAGCCACTTCGCCAAAATTGGGGAGCATCATTTGGCGACTATAACGCTCTAATTCGGTAGGCGTTAGGTTGATCAATTTATACCTCCTAATCAGAAGTGATTTCTGTCAGCGTGACTACATTTTTTGGCTTATCATTAAACACCTTGAACAGCTTTTGTTCGTGGGGTGTTGATTCCACAAAAACCTGATAGGCTTTTTGCAGAGCCAAACAATATTGAGTTAATTTTTCTGCTGAATTCAAGTTAGGAAATTTATCATCAACTTCATTCATATATTGAGAAAACTTTTTCAATATATGCAGACGATTGACATTTACAAATTTTTGGTCGTAGGGCAGTTGAAAAAAGATCAAAAATTCTTCTGCATCTACGAGCTTCTTGAATTCTTCAATAGTTCTACTCATTTAACACTCTCCATTTGTTTTAGTTGTTGCTTGAGTTCATCTAACTGGCGATAGATTTCGTAAGTCTCTGCCGCAACATCCATAAGTGTTTTGTAATCTGTTGGTAGCCCTTCAGCTAAATCATGCAGATCCATTTTCATTTGACCTGCTTTACTATTTAGCTTTTTAATTTTTGTGGTGAGTTCCTCAATTGTCATTGGTTATTAGTTATTAGTCATTAGTCGTTAGTCGTTAGTCATTGGTAATTGGGTTATTAACCTCCCCAATCCCCGGTCCCCAATCTCCAGGTATTAAAGCTTTCCTACTTCGGGGAAACGTTTAGCTAAATCAACACCTTTTTGAACAAACTTTTCTCCCTCTTCAGCTAATTTTTCCAAGGAGTCAAAACCGTAACGATGGGCATCGCGCAAAGTTTTTACAGTTAATAATAATCGACCAGAAAAAACTAAAGCCCAACCAAAACCTTCATGTCCTAATTCAATAACTACATTAGAAATTAGTCCGGTTTCTTTTTCAATGCTGGCAGCTACAGCCCGAAAAAAAGCATTAATCCGAGAAATAGTTACTGGATCAACTTCACCTTCTACAGAAATTTCCCGTTTCTTTTGTTTAGTGACAATAAAAGGCTTAAGCATCAATTCATCAGACCAACTGCGGTAAAATCCATAGCTATCATTTGCCCGGATTTGTTGAACTAATGTTTTCAGAAAAGGTGAAGTAATTTCTGTACTTGTAGCGTTCCCGTTCACACTGTTATTTTCACTCATACCGTTGCTTCATTTTCAATTTCATCTACAAAGCTTGATGTTTTTGGTTGTAAAGCTTTACGCAACCAAGGTGGAGGATTACCTTTGAGAGTTTGGACTAATTTAGTTAAGATATCTTCAATCTTTTCTTCTTCTGATTTTGCTTTAACTGGAGTCACACCCTTCTTAATTAAACGGGCGGCTGCACTACCACCAATAGCGACAACATAAACAATTGTGCAATCATTTAACGCCTCAAGCTTGGGGGTAATTTTATCTTCATTACCATCTTCTTTGAGGTCGCCTTCAAATTTGAGAGTTTCTAGAAATTCATATCCATGATCTGAAATTTCATAGACATCAATTTCTTTAGCCCAACCAAAGTGAGCATTAATATGAACTCGGTCGGTTGTCGTAAAGGCAATTTTCACTTTCATTTGTCCTTTATAAGTGGTCAGTTAGTTGTTTGTTTTTCTAGTTTTCCTCGTTCCCATACTCTGTATGGGAATGAATTTTAAAAGGCTCTGCCTTTAGAGATAGTAGAGGCAGAGCCTCTGTGATGGCATTCCTAGTCAGAGACTAGGAACGAGATAACGAGATAACAAAATAAGTCGTCATTTGTCGGATGTCATTTATTAATTACTGATGACCAATGATTCATCATTAATGACTCTTCATGTTCTATAAACAGGTTTCCCATACCAAATAAAACTTCCATAGTGCCGCGATAGCCTACTTTAGTAAATAGACCATTTCCTAAACGGTCATAGATAGGAATTCCTAAACGATACAGGGGAATTGAAAGACGTTTTGATATGGTATTTACATTAGAATTACCAATTAATAAATCAGAACCTACTGCTAAATCTTCCAAATCTTCTAAATCGCCAATAGTGACATTTTTGATGGGAAGATGTTCTAATAAAGGCGATCGCGTTGTAGTTACAGCAGCATGAATAGAAGCCCCCATCGATTGCAAAAACTGCACAGTAGACCACATTAAATCTGGTTCTAAAGCTAAAGAAACCCGTTTAGCACCGAAATAAAAATGAGTATCCAACATCGCATCTTGCAACTGACGACGTTGACGACAATATTTTTCCGGTACGGGATTACCACTCAAAACTGATAAAGCTTGAAGAAACTCATCCACCGGTTCTAAACCTGTCAAATCACGAAAAACTTCGTAATCTGTATTAAACCTTTCTTGGAGAATTTTTGCAGCACCGCGCATACTTTCACCTAAAGCTAGAGTGAAAGCAGAACTACCTAAAGAACGCAGTTGTTTAAGAGTTGTACCGCTAACAGTGACGGCGCTATAATCATCTTCCAAATGACCATCTAGAGAAGCACCCAAATCAGGCACAAAAATCGGTTCTAATCCAAAAGATATCACCATCTCGCGAATTTCTTGCACATCTCCAGGAGTGAAAGCCGAACCAGCTAAAATTGTAATTTGTTCAGGTCTAATTCCTCCAGTTTTAGGAACTTCCTTAACAATACTTTCTACCGCAACTGCAAAACCATCTTGCAATGCACCTTTAAAATCAGGAGTGGGAGCAAAAATGATCGCTAAATGGTCTAACTCTGGATGACGTTTCCGAATATCCTTCAAAAAACGTTCAATATCATCTCCTCTAGTTTCTGTTAACCCAGTTGTACACAAACCAATAATTTCTGGTTTGGCTTTTTCTACTAAAGTTAAAATAGCCTGTTCAACATTTTCTTCACCACCCAAAATGGTAGTGACTTCCGTCATTGCTGTAGTAGCTAAAGGAATTGCTTCCCGAAAATGTCGAACTAAAACCACCTTAGCAAAAGCAGTACAACCTTGGGAACCATGAAACAAAGGCATAGTTCCTTTTAATCCTAAAAAAGCCAAAGATGCACCTAAAGCTTGACTTTGTTTGAGAGGATTAACAGTAACAGACTTATTGGGAACAGTGACAATTGCCATAAATTAATCTCAATAATCTCAAATAAAATGCAAGAATTCAGGAGTCAGAAATTAAAGAAATAACTATTTCCTAATTACTGTCACCTGTCACCTAAACTTCCCAAGGTGCTGGTTTACGAATTTGTTGCCAAATGGGACTATACAAAGCCTCATACAATTCTCTGGCCATTTCCACCATTCCCATATAACCAGCATAAGGATGATGACGTTCTTGGTTAATATCTAAAAATGGAATTCTTGCCTTTAAAGCCGTGTACTGATTTCGACCACCAGCGATTAACATATCGGCTTGAGTATCTCTTACCAACTTCAGCAATTCTTGAGCATTACCTTTTTCTAACATAATGCCATCATTGCCTAACAAATTCTTGATTTTGGCTTTATCTTCTTCTGTACTTTTGCGGGTACTTGTGGCAACAACTTCAATTCCTAAATCCTTAGCTGCGGAAATAATTGACCAACTTTTCACACCGCCAGTATATAAAACCACTCGCTTACCTTTGAGACGTTCTCGATAGGGAGCAAGGGCAATATCTAAAGCCGCTGTTTCATCAGCAATTAACTTTTCAGTCCGTATTTGTAAATCAGGATCACCTAATTTAGCAGCAACAGTTCGGAGACAACGATTAATATCATCAATACCATAAAAAGACTCTTCAATGTAAGGAATACCGTAACGTTCCTCCATTTTCCGCGCCATATTTAATAACGCCCGTGAGCAAATCATCACATTTAATTTAGCTCGGTGAGCGTAACAAATTTCTTGATAACGAGCATCACCAGTAATTTTTGATAAAACGCGAATACCTAATTTTTCAAATAAAGGTAAAACGCCCCACATTTCCCCAGCAATATTGTACTCACCAATCAAATTAATATCATAAGGTGTAGTATATTCAGGTTCAGCAGTGCCAACTACATAATCTAGTAAAGCTTCACCACCAAAGCGATTACCTAGATTTTTACTACCAATAAATCCCGGAGCAATAACAGGAATAACAGGAGTACCAATTTTTTCAGCCGCTACCTTACAAACTGCATCAATATCATCACCAATTAAGGCGGTTACACAAGTAGCATAAACAAAAACAGCCGCAGGTTTGTAGCGTTGATTAACTTCTAAAATTGCCTTATAAAGTTTTTTTTCACCACCAAATATTACATCATTTTCACCAACATCAGTGGTAAAGCCGGTTTTATAAAGCATTGGACCAGAGGAGAGACTACCGCGACTACCCCAAGAGTTACCAGCACAAGCAATAGGTCCATGTACTAAATGAGCAGCATCGGTAATAGGTACTAATGCAATCATTGCACCATCAAAAGCACAACCTCCTTGAGCAGCACCTGGTTGAGCTTGTTGTGTACAAGATTTGTTTTTCTTTTCTCCCTGTTTCTTTTGATTATGTTCGCATCCTGACTCACTGAGTAGTTCGTTAATTTTGCTTTGGGTAATTTTCATCTCTCTGCTCGCGCTCAATATAAATTGTTAAGGTTTCCAACTGAAACAGACTCGATCATCTATAAATAAAATTCCCGCAATATTTAGCTTTACACAATATTTACACAGATGAAGTTTCAGAAAAGATGTCTATTTATCTGTAACTGAATTTTCATAACATTAATCCTTGATATTTGTCATTTTAATTTATTAAATATTCATGACTAATGATCAGTGATGAATGCTTAATAAGCAGTAATAGGTAATGAGCAATAATTAGTCTAATCTTTAGCAGATATATTTAGTCACATCTTCGCCACATTCATCAGCAAGATATGACAAAGCCCGAAATCGTAAAGCGACAACTTCATCATACAAAGGATTAATTTTGCAAAGTGCCGGAATATGGAAAGTTCGACCAAATAAATTAACATCTCGCTCAAAAGGACAGCAGCAAGGAATTACTTGACAAATCCGATGAGCAAGGCGAGAATTTTTGATTTGGATTCCATCTAATAACCGTCTTAGAGGAGAAAGAAGATCGAAAGAGCGACTTTTTTTATAGTTAGGGGGATGATAGTTAGGGTGAGGATGGGAGTGAGGAATAGATGCCATAGAACCAACCTAAGATAACTACAATTAAGAAAAGATGCAGTGAAGTAAAAGTTAGGAATTATTGGGAATTGGGAATTGGGAACTAATACCCAATCCCCATTTATTCATTGTTCTTGTTTGTGGGTGGGGAATCCCCAACCCTACATACTGACTGAAGAAATTACCGAACTAAGTCGTAAGAAATATCAGTCTTACCAGGAACATTGGTGGTGCGATCAATTTCTTCAAAGATTGTGTTAACAACCCAGTTCAACAAGTTGATTACACCCTTGTAACCGATGGTTGCATAACGGTGGTAGTGGTGACGATCCATGATAGGATAACCAATTCTTACCAAAGGTACGCCACAATCACGCCACAGGTACTTACCGTAGGAGTTACCAATTAACAGGTCTACTGGTTCGGTGAACAACAAGGAACGTAAGTGCCACAAGTCTTTACCACCCCAGATTTTAGCTGCCTTACCAAATTCGCTAGAATCTAACAGTGTTTGCAATTCCAGTTCAAATTCTTTGTTGGAGTTGTGAACCAAAATGTGTACAGGTTCAGCACCCATTTCCAACATGAAGCCAACTACGCTGTAAACTAAGTCAGGATCACCGTAGATAGCGAAACGCTTACCGTGAACCCAAGCATGGGAGTCAGTCATAGCGTCAACTGCACGACCACGCTCAATTTCTAATTCAGCAGGAATGGGCTTACCAGTCAATTCGCTGAGTTTCATCAAGAACTCATCTGTACCCTTGATACCCCAAGGACGAGATACGGAAACGGGTTGACCCCATTCCTTAGCAATGTATTCACGAGTCTTGCTCAAGGAGTAAGCTTGGAGAGCAACGGTAGCTTTAGCGTTGATTGAATCTGCGGCATCTTCCAGCTTTGTACCACCTGGATACATATTGAATTCACCATCGCAAGGTGAGTCAACATAATCGCTGTTGTCTGACAACAGAGTGTAGTCAAAACCGAACAAATTAGCGATACGCTTAACTTCGCGGTTGTTTTCTACGTAGGTGTCAAAACCAGGAATAAAGTTGATTTTGCCATTGCTCTTGGCTGTCTTCTTCCCTGCGGTTAGGGTAGAAAGAATTCCCTTCATCATGTTGTCGTAACCAGTGATGTGGGAACCTACAAAGCTAGGAGTGTGAGCAAAAGGTACGGGTAAATCTTCAGGAACAGAACCAGCTTTCTTAGAATTAGTGATGAACGCACCTAAGTCATCACCGAATATATCAGTTATGCGTGATAGTTCATGGTATTCTGAATGTACTTAAATACTGTTGTAATGCCAATAACTTGGAAAAAGTTTCTAGCAAACAACAGTATTTTTGCTTTCAGAGTTTCATGATATTTAACCAAAAAATAAGCAATGCCAAAGACGAAGCTACACAAGGGTTATCAAGCATCTACCGTCAAATCTGCCACTACAGACGGTACATACATTGGAACTATGAAACATCTAGAAAAACAAGCTGCTAATACTGAACTTCAATTTGATATTGAACTCAAAGAAGTTAATTCACGGTTAAAAGCAGCTAAATCACGAGTCGCTATAGTTAAAGTAGCTGGTAGTCTATATTTGCAAGCAACACTACCTCTCAAACCTGACGATAGTCATACTAAGGGTAGAGGCACAAAACAATACAAAATATCACTAGGCATACCTGCTAATTTTTATGGGTTAAAAACTGCGGAAGAAGAAGCAAATGAACTAGGAAAATTAATTGCTAGACAGCAGTTTCAATGGAATCAAAAATATTTAGGTAGCAAGCAGGACAAGCCTGAAAAAACCTTTGGTGAATTATTAGATAACTATGAAAATATTTATTTTAGTTCAAGACAAAGAAATATTAAATCAGAAGGAACTTTTTTTCAAAATTATCTGGGTGTACTTAATCAATTTGATAAGGCTATGTTAGCAACTCCAGAAAATATCAAAAAACAGTTTGAATCTATTTCTAATAATACACCTAGTTGGAAACATAGAACTTCGATTGCCATAAATTTATTTTGTAAAGAATTTAATATACCTTTAACCCTTAAATTTAAACGTCCTAAGCCTAAACCCCGTCAAGTTCCAGATGAGTCAGCCATTGAGAATGGTTTTTATAAATGGGAACATTACGCAAATACTCGACGTAATAAAAGACAGGAACAAGCAGATTACTGGTTAGTTTTTAGATGGTTTTATGGAATGTTAGCTACCTATGGTTGCCGTCCTAGAGAACTTTTTTTATATCCAGATTTTCATCACTGGTTATCTGAGCATAGGACTTGGAAAGTTCATGAATTATGTAAAACAGGAGAGAGAGAAGCACTACCATTATATGATTCATGGATAGGTTTATTTGATTTGAAAAATCCTGAAATTGTTAAATTAGTTAAAAACTACATCAATGAACGTGATGATGCGAAAAGTATGCATACACTCAGTGCTGCTTTATCTGACTGGTTTCAGAAAGTTGATTTAGGTTTTTCACCTTACGATTTACGTCACGCTTGGGCAATTCGCTCTCATTTAATGGGAGTACCAATTAAAGCCGCAGCAGATAATCTCGGACATTCAGTACAACAACATACAGATACATATCAAAGATGGTTTGGCTTAGAAAATCGGAAAAAAGCAATTAGGCAAGCAGTAGAAAAAAAAGATGAGTTAAATGAACTCAGGGAGGAAATAGCAAAATTAAAATTAGAAAATGAAAATTTAAAACAAATGTTAGCTAAATATCAAATAGCAGAAGTTTTAAAGAATTAAATAACTCTTAAATAAATATTAAATAAAAAAGCTATAAAGCAATCTTGCTTTCGCTAGATTGAATACGGATTTTTATGTAGAAATATAGGGATAGGGGCAAATATCTCTATATTGGCTTTTATTTATTAATCACAAATAACCAAAAAATAAGCAATATTTTCCGCTTTTATTTCACACCTAAACCGGATTTCATGGCGTAAAGATAAGCAAAAAATAATCAAATTAATTAACTAAGAAATTAAAAGACTAGACCTACAAATATTTGAGCAAATTAAAGTTGTCATCACCGATAACTTCTGCCATACAGGTGGTGCAAACTGCAATCATTTTGGGTTTGTACAAAGCATAAGAGTTAGCCAAACCATCAATCATGTTTTGCAGACCACCGAAAACCGCAGCGTCTTCAGTCATGGAAGAAGAAACGCCGGAGAATGGTTCTTTGTAGTGACGGGTTAAGTGTGTACGGAAGTAAGCAACGCAACCTTGAGAACCTTGAACGAAGGGAAGAGTGCCTTCAAAACCCACAGCCGCAAACATAGCGCCTAAAGGTTGACAACCCTTAGCTGGGTTAACGGTCAAAGCTTCACGAGCGAAGTTCTTTTCACGATATTCCCAAGTCTTTGTCCAGTCTGCTACCCGTTGTACTTCTGCGGCAGTGTGACCGTTTTCAAACTGTTTCTTATTTTCAAACAGTTGTTGGTATTCTGGCTGGTGGAATAGCTCAACGTGGTCTTTAATATTTTCTGGATTCTGAGGCATTTCTAATTCTCCAAGCTTGCTTTGTGTTGTGTTTGAGATGTGGTTGGGTGAAAGCGGGGCTTTCCCTCCCGATTTTGGTGGAGAGTGGGGAATGTGGCTCAAAATTCAGAATGCAAAATCCAAAACTTAGAATTTTTAATTTTGAATCTTGAATTCCCAACTCCCCCCTGGGGGTAAACCCCAGGCTTTCCCTGTACGGGCAGGGTTTGCCCCTACTCTTGCTGTTCCCTAGACGGTTGCTTTAGTTTTAGCCTTAGCTTTTTTGTTCCAGGGAGCGCCGATTAATCCCCAGGTTGGGCTGTTTAGCGCCAAATCCATGTCACGAGCAAAGATTGCGAATCCGTCGTAACCGTGGTAAGGACCGGAGTATTTCTTTGAATGGTTTAATGGCTTTTAACTACGCTATGTTTGCAGTGAGCAATGTCAGGGATAAACTATGTTTGCAGTTAACTCATTTATTTTTAGTCTAAATATAGGCTAATACCAACCTCTCGTTCCCTGGCTCAGACAGGGAATGCCTCAGTTAGAGGCTCTGCCTCCGCTTAATACGGTCGAGGTAGAACCTCACCATCTGCATTCCCAGCCAGAGTCTGGGAACGAGAAAAATAAGTCTCACGCAAAGGCGCAAAGGAAGAATTTCTCTGTGACTCTGCGTCTCTGCGTGAAATAAATTCATACTCTTAATCAGCAACGCCAAGGATTATGAAAGAACAGCTATTATGGGAATTAGAGCAAGTAAATCTGCGTTTGAAGTCTGCGAAGGCTAGGGTAACAATTCGAGAATCGAATGGATGTCTGCAATTACGGGCGACTTTACCTATAAAACCGGGAGATGTGGATATCAGGGGAACTGGAAAAAAGCAATACAATCTTAGTTTGAATATTCCCGCAAATTTACCAGGTTTGAAAACTGCTGAGGAGGAGGCTTATGAGTTAGGTAAGTTAATTGCTAGAAAAAGTTTTGCTTGGAATGATAAATATTTGGGAAATGAGGCAATTAAACAGGATTCACGAACTATTGGTGAGTTATTGGCAAGGTTTGAGGAGGAATATTTTAAAACCCATAAACGCACGACTAAAAGTGAACATAGTTTTTTTTATTATTTTTCTCGAATTAAGCGTTATACAAATGCTGATGATTTGGCAAATGGGGAAGTTTTGATTAATGCGATTGATCAAATAGATAAAGAATGGGCTAAATATAATGCTGTGAGAGCTATTTCTGTATTTTGCCAACTTTTTAAAATTGAGATTAATTTAACTAACTATTCAAAAACACCTGAAAGTAATTCTCGCAATGTTCCGACAGACAAAGAAATAGTTACTGGATTTTACAAGTTTGATGAATATCTGAATAATCGAGGTAAGCAAGTTAATCAAGATGTCAAAGATAGTTGGCAACTTTGGCGCTGGACTTATGGAATGTTGGCGGTTTTTGGTTTACGTCCCAGGGAACTTTTTGTTAATCCTCATATTGATTGGTGGTTAAGTGATGAAAATATAGATTTAACTTGGAGGGTTGATAAAGATTGTAAAACTGGAGAGAGGGAAGCTTTACCTTTATATAAGGAATGGATTGATGAGTTTGATTTAAGGAATCCTAAGTATTTAGAAATGTTGGTAACAGCAATTAGTAAAAAAGACCAAAATAATTATGCAGAAATAACGGCATTAATTCAAAGGGTGAGTTGGTGGTTTAGAAAAATTGGTTTAGATTTTAAACCCTATGATTTACGTCATGGTTGGGCAATTCGAGCGCATATTTTAGGGATTCCTATTAAAGCGGCTGCGGATAATTTGGGTCATAGTGTGCAGATTCATACGAAAACTTATCAACGTTGGTTTTCTTTAGATATGCGGAAGTTGGCAATTAATCAGGCTTTGAGTAAGCGGAATGAGGTGGAGTTGATTAAAGATGAAAATACAGGGTTAAAAATGGAGAATGAAAGGTTGAAGATTGAGGTGGAGAAGTTGAGGATGGAAATGGTTTATAAACGGAGTTAAGTTTGGTTACTCAAGAATATCATTTTTGTGTGATGTGGTATAATTAGGTTATCAACAATAATCAAAATCTTTATGCAAGCTACTGATATTGGGACACTAATTATTAAATCATCAGACACTTTAGTGGGTCGTCCTCGCATTGCTGGTACTAGAGTTTCTGTGCAACGAATTACAGCTTGGTACAAAATGGGATTAAATGCGGAAGAAATCACTGAACGTATGGGGAATGTAACGCTTGTTCAAGTTTATGCTGCATTAACTTATTATCATGCTAATCGAGAAGAAATTGAGGGTTATATTGCTGCTGAAAAAGCTGATTATCAACGGTTAGCGACAGAAATGGGGCAAGCAATATGAGTTCAATTAGATTATTCATTGATGAAGATTCAATGGATCAAAGATTTATTAAAGCATTGAGAGCTAGGGGTGTAGATGTTATTACTGTTGCTGAGGTTGAAACTATCAGTTCTAGTGATAAGGAACAACTGATTTTAGCGACTGAACTGCAAAGAGTTTTTTACACATTTAATGTTGGTGACTTTTGCCAGTTACATAGTATCTACATAGAGGAAAAACGAAGTCATGCCGGAATTATAATTTCATCTCAAGATTACTCTATTGGTGAACAAATGCGAAGAGTCCTCAATTTGATGGCAAATAAGTCAGCAGAAAATATGGTAAATCAGTTGATATTTCTTAGTGCTTATGCTGATGAAATATAAAGACAGTCATCAATCATTAGACTATTATCTCTCTTTAAAATATCCCAGGTCAATTTAAATGATAGTTAAGCAGCAACACTTCGTACCTCAGTGCTATTTAAAAAACTTCGCTAATGAAGAACACAGATTATTTGTGTGGGATAAGATAAAAAAGGTTTCTTATCCATCTCATGTGAAAAATATTGCCCAAGAGAGATATTTCAATGACTTTCCTGATTCATTGTTATCTGATGAATTGAGGGATAAAACAAAATCTCAAGTCATAGAAAATGACCTCTCTAAGGTAGAATCAAGATTTGGAGAATTTCTGGCACAGATAATAGATTGTCTTGAAGAAATAGAAAAAAAGAACTTATTTGATTCTCTTGGAGTTCTTGACAAAGAGGCAAAGAAAAATTTCTCTCCTTTCTTAACACTTCAGATAGTTAGGACAAATATGTTTAGGCAGAAAATTAAAGGATTATTTCAATCTGCATATAATCTTAAAACAAGACTTGATGAAGCACTATTAAGAAATAAAAATAATATTGAAGAAATAATCTTTCCTGATATAGAAAATTCAACAAATTCAATTGAATTAGATGATCTAATTAACGTAGGAATCGAAGACTATTCAATAATGCAGCACCTACTTCATATATCTAATGTTCTTGATCAAGGCTTAGATTCTGAAATATCAACAATTTTATCAGGTCATATATGGTTATTTGGTATTAACTCAACTTCTATTCCACTATGGACTTCAGATAATCCTATAGTAATTAAACAGCATCAGAATTTTGGAACGGGTTTGGCTTCACACGGTGTCCAAATAGCTTATCCAATCAGTTCTAAACATCTTTTAATTATGTTTGAATCCGACTGTTGGTATAAACTTAAAAAGTATGACGGAATTAGTGCTTCCTTGTCAGAAGACAATGTAAAAGAGTATAACAAACTACAAATGATTCAATGTTGTAGACAAGCTTACTCTAGTGAGAAAAATTTCGATCTTTTGCGAACCTGAATTTAAAGTTTTAGTGCAGATGAGATCGCACTTCCGATGATCCACAAGAATTATGAAAAAATAGAGATAAGAATATGCTAGAAAAACTCATACTTCATAATTTCAAAAGCCATAAATCTACAGAACTCAATTTCGATAATTCCCGATTACATGGAATTGTAGGAAAAAACAGTGCTGGTAAAACTTCTGTATTGCGAGCTATATATTCCCTAAGTATGCTTACTCATTTATCATTTACACAGGTATTTAAAAATGAAAATTTACCTCAATTTATTACAACAATGGGTGAAAAAAGGATGTCTATAACTGCGAGTGGTTATTGGCAAGATAATATTAGGAAGAAGTGGAAATTTTTCTACAGTATTGAAGAGGAGAAAATTTATAACTACAACTCCAGCATAATATTAAGTATAGATGGACATCAATATAATTGGGATCAAGCTCCACGTTTTAGAGATATATCCAAGATTCCTCAATCTTTAAAAAATACTATCTATTTAAAATTAATTGCCAGCAACCTTGCCAAAGCAGCTTACAGTGAAGAAATTACGCCAAGAGTTGAGTTTGATGGTTCATTGTTAGCACCAACATTAGATTTTTTGCGTGATGAAGCTCCAGATAAATTTCAATTAATAGAAGAAAAGCTGAGTCGAATTGTCCCAAATGTACGCAAAATGGGCATCAAGAGAGCAAAAGTTCCAGTCATTCGCAAACGGTTAATCGAAGTAGATGGTAAATCTATTTCCTATGAAGAAACTCAGGAAATGACAGGTCAAGAAGTTGTACTAGATATGAATACAGGTGAACGTATTCCCGCCCATGCAATTAGCGAAGGAACAATGTTAACTTTAGGATTATTAACTGTGCTGATGAATCCTAATCAACCTAATTTAGTTTTATTAGATGATGTGGAACAGGGACTTCATCCTAAAGCACAACGTGAGTTAATGACTGTTTTTAAAGAAATAATTGCTGAAAATCCCAACCTGCAAATTATTTTCACTACTCACTCTCCTTATATTATTGATGCACTTGCTCCTTCTCAAGTCCATATCTTAAATAACAGTAAATCAGGTTTCACAATCTCTAAACGTTTGGATGAACACCCTGATGTAGAATGGGCAAAAGAAACCTTAACAACTGGTGAATTTTGGGATGCTGAAGGTGAAGATTGGGTGGTAGAAGGAGAAGTCAGTGATTGAGTTTATTGTCATAGTTGAAAGTGGTGCAGATTCTAGAACAGCGACTAAATTAGCCGAGCGAGTTTTAAAGGAAAAATTCGATTGGTTAGATAATGATATTCTGCAACATTGTTTTCAGTGGACTGGTTTAGAGGAAGGGACAGAATTTTCTTGCTGGAGAGACATTATCAAAATTATTGATGATGCAAAATCACAAATAAAATATAAACCTTCCAGATTTTTAGGTCATGATAGTAAGGGTGTGCCTTTAAAAGCTGATGGTGCAGCATCTATTAAAGTTCTTAATTTAGTACATTTTCTGCAAAAAACACGACAAATTCAAGCTGTTATTTTTATCCGTGATTTAGATAATCAACCAGAACGTAAAGAAGGACTTAAACAAGCACGTTCAGAACATATTGATAAAATGCCGAAATTAGAAATTATCATTGGTGCTGCTGATCCAAAACGTGAAGCATGGGTTTTAAATGGCTTTATTCCATCAAATCAACAAGAAGAACAAATACTAGAAGAAATCAAAAATAAATTGAGTTTTGATCCTTGCATAGAGTCTCACAGATTACGTGCTACTTCAGAGAAAGAACCTGAACGAATCAGAAATGTAAAAGTAGTAGTTGAACAACTTACAGGAGATGATATGGAACGGGAAAAGCAGTGTTGGGAAGATACAAATTTAAAACATCTACGAGAAAGAGGAGTTGATACGGGTTTAACAGATTATATTCAAGAAGTTGAGGAACGATTAGCTGCAATTATTTTATCTGAGTAAACTGAGTAAAAGCTATTATAAAATGATACAATATATCAAAATTCTCAAATTTCTATGAAATAGTAGGTTACTAATTTTTAATTGGTATTAGCCTTTATTCCCAGCCCAAAGAATAGCAGTATCTTGATACTCTTTAAACATTGAATCCGCCGTTACCAAAATCATACTTTCCATCTGTGCTTGTGCAATGAGCATTCTATCAAAAGGATCTCGATGATGCAAAGGTAAAGCCACCGTTCTGAGTGCATGGGAAGTTGTAATTTCCAAAGATTTCGTCCCCAATTTCATCATGCGGCTAGAAATGTAACTATCTAGTCCTTCTGGTAATGGTAACTTACCAATTGCAACTTTTATCCCCATTTCCCACACACTAGCCACAGAAAACCATAGTTCATTGCTTTCATCAGCAATATGTGAAATAACCTCTTCATTCAAACGCTCAGGTTCAGCAAACCACCATAAAAAACACTGTGTATCCAGTAAAAGTTTCACTCCTCATTCCCCTCAAACGCTGCTAAAATGTCCTCTGGTAAAGGCGCATTAAAGTCTTCTGGAATTACGAATTTTCCTCGATCTTGTCCTAAACTATCTCTACGGTGAGACGAGACACTAAACGGAACTAACTTAGCCACGGGAACACCCCGATTAGAAATAATAATCTCTTCCCCATGTTCTACACGGGATAATAGACGTGAAAGATTCGTTTTAGCTTGATGGATATTTACAGTTTCCACAGGTTTATAGCTAAGTCTACAAACTTAGTTTACTTTAATTCCTTAATTTTGGCAAGAATTAAAAAAAACTCATAGCAAATTACAATATGCTACATTTGAAGTGGGATAGTAGTAAAGTTACAAAGCTATAGTTTAGGTTCTATATACCTAACTGGTGCGCCAAACTCTAGTATGAGCGTATACCGCTGAGTCCTCGAAACTATTCTATCGTTTGATTAGCTCAGTCTGGTAGAGCAGTTGACTTATAATCAATGCGTCACAGGTTCAAATCCTGTATCAAACTCCCGGAAGTTAGCTCATTTGGTAGAGCAATCGACTTTTAATCGATCTGTAACAGGTTCAAATCCTGTACTTTCAACCAACCCTGTCCGGGTTAAAGGACACTACTTTTGGGAAGTAGCAAGTGGTAAAGGAGAAATCCTACGGTTCAAATCCGTGTTATCTTCACTAACTCTGCGGTGCAAGTGTTCTGCTGTTGGTTATTACTCGCAAGGGTGATGCTCAATGGCTACAGTTAATGAGTAAGCGCAACTGCTTTTCTCCCTAACTTGAGTTTGTCCCTTCAGTTTCCATAAGGACAACTGAACGGCATATTTGCAGAATGTTTTCTTGCTCTCGGTTGCTACGGAGCAGCTAGGAAAAAGTTATATTCTTCTTAATCCAGTTTTGGCGAAGTTTTTGCCCACACATAAATTGTGAACACTTGCATTGACAGAGTAACAAATATTATGTAATATGAGGTTACAAATAAATACAATAAATCATTTATTGCCCAAATATGCAAATTACTATGTGGAAAACATTTTACATCAAACCTAACGAAATCGGGATTTTATATCACCGCAGCGACTTTAAAAAAGTGTTACAGCCTGGTGAATATACTTATTTTGGTCGTCATTGGCAAGTTAAAACTTATGACCTCAATGAAGCAGAAGCGGATATTGAAAACCTAGAGTTATTGTTGCGAAATCATGGAACAGAACTAGAACAATATCTACTAATTGTTAAAACTACATTCAATGAAGTTACTTTAGTCCGTTTGGGTCAGAATTGGATAAGTATTGCTCCTAATCAATTACGGGCTTTTTGGCGTGGTTTCATAGAAGTAGAATGTCATTTTTTCAACTTAGAAGAAAACTGGGAATTGCCTAATTCTTTTGTCCAGCAATTGCGTTTAGTTGCTTTAAATGGACTGAAGAAATTTCAAATCTTTGAGTATGAGATTGGTTTACTATATCTGCAAAATAATTTTGTCCGACCTCTAGAACCAGGAGAGTATGCTTTTTGGTCAATAGATAAGACAGTAGCGGTGCGGAGTATCAGTCGGATTGTTCCTAATCCAGATTTTCCTCTGGAAGATATCCTCATTGAAAAACATCCTGATTTTGTTGCAGCTTATTGTGAAATCGTGGAATTACTACCTTCACAAGTCGCAATTGTGCGTTATCGGGGTAAAGTAATTTCTATTTTACCACCCACAAGCCGCAAGCTATTTTGGCAAGGTGTCCAAGTGGAAATTATTGATATTAGCACAGATGCAAAATTATCACCTGCATTAATTTCTGAATTGGTGGAAGGAACAGCAGAAGTAAAAACATTAAGTCGAAACTATTTACATATTTGTTCAGTTCCTTCCCAACATATCGGACTATTATATATTAATCAGGAATTTCAAACCCAATTACAACCAGGATTAAATGCTTGGTGGTTGTTTGGACGTTCTTGGCAAACGGAAACCATTGATTTGCGATTGCAAAATATGGAAGTTTCAGGTCAAGAGATCCTTTCTAAAGATAAAGTCCCATTGCGGTTAAATTTAACTGCTGGTTTCCGCATTCAAGACATATTAAAAGCTAAAAATGGGTTATCAGATATTACTGGATTCTTGTACAAAGAATTGCAATTTGCGTTGCGTGGGGCGGTAGGAGAAAGAACGTTAGATGCTTTATTGGAAGATAAAGGAGCAATTGATAGAAGTATCTCTGAATATATTCGTCCAAAAGCTGCTGATTATGGAATTGAAGTAGATTCTGTAGGGGTGAAAGATATTATTTTACCTGGAGAAATTAAGGCGATTTTGAGTAAAGTGGTTGAGGCTGAGAAAGCTGCTCAAGCAAATGTTGTCAGACGCAGAGAAGAGACTGCTGCTACTCGGAGTATGTTGAACACTGCTAAGGTAATGGAAGATAATCCGGTGGCGTTAAGGTTGAAGGAATTGGAGGTTTTAGAACGAATTGCCGAGAAGATTGATCGGATTCAAGTTAATGGTAGTTTGGATAGTATTTTGACAGATTTGATTAGAATGAATCCACAGTCATAATATCAATTTTGTAGAGTGCGTCAGACAAATAACCTAGTAGATGATTAATTTATAAACCTGACGCACCTTACCGCTACTTGACAATATATTCAGTTATATTAACGCTGCTGTTGCTGCTCAATACCATGCCCATTCCTAAAACTCTTTATCAGCAAGTGAGACAAGGCGGCTAATCTCGCTGTGAATACTGTCACTACCCTGAACTTCCCAGCACAGCACCTTTTTCTATTAGACATCTCCGAAAACCTCTGTAGAGACAATTCATGAAATTTTTCCTACAAGAGTTTCACCAGGTGTTTAATGTGGTTCAATGTGATAGATGACTGTTATAAACATTAGGGTTTTATAAATATGCAAACCACTGGTTTGAAGCATTTGCAAATCAATCTTTCTGTCACCGCTGCTACTATAGCCTTGTTAGCTGCTGCTCCGTCAATAGCCAAAGCTGAAGTTAATAACATCATTATTAGTCAAACCTCATCAACTCCCAAGACTTCAGTAGTTAATATCACCATCACTGAGTCTGAAGTCCTGGCAGCCCAAAAAGCCTGGGGCGACGCATTAGTTGCAATTTCCACTACCTACGATGAGAAGGGAAAAGCCGCAGCTAAGGCATTGGCGGAGAAAGTTATCGATCAAGCCTATGGTTATCAGTTCGGAGCAGTGCTGTTCAAGCCGACTCTGACAAAGACACCACAGACTTTCCGCACGACACGCCAAGGTGCATTGGCCTATTTCGTGGGTGGCGATCCGTCTTTCCCTGATGATACCGGCTTTGCTCTCAAAGGATGGCGAAAGGTAGAAATTCGCAACGCTGGAATCTTCATTGTCGGTAATGTAGCCACAACAATGGGTAATGTCTTAATTACTGACAAGACTGGTAAAGTAACGACAGTGGACAAGACATGGCAGTTCGTCAAGGACAACAATGGTAAACTGCGTATTGTTTTACACCATTCCTCCCTGCCCTACAAAAATTAAAATCACCTGTTTCATTAGAGAAATAACAGGTTGGTGAAAAATTCAGCACCTTTCCACCTGGGTAAGTCATGGTGTTTCTTCTATACCGACTTATCGTAACTTAGTAGCGATCGCCTATGACTCCTAAATTGGCGTAAATGTTATATTGTAGGCGATCGCATTTTAACCAAAATCATGGCAGATATATCCTTTACTGACAAAAACAAAATCGCTGAAATCATTAACACATCCAACCGATTAAAATATATTATACTCTTTACCTATAAAATTTCTCTAGAAGATATCATTTCTGTGCGGGTAGATGGTGATAACTTCAAAGTTGACGTGAATACGGAAACAGAGATGTTTCGTTTTAAAGCTAAAGGCTTAGACAGTGTAATCATCAAAGATGTCGAAACAGGAATTTTACAATTAACCTTTGATCCAGCTTTAGCCCAAGGGATTTATAATAT
>RDYJ01000122.1 GCA_004293145.1 Nostocales cyanobacterium
TCAGTAGAGACGTTCCGCTGGAACGTCTGTACCAGAGTCAGAAATCAGTAGAGACGTTCCGCTGGAACGTCTGTACCAGAGTCAGAAATCAGTAGAGACATTCCTCCGAAACATCTGTACCAGAGTCAAAAATCGGTAGAGACATTCCTCCGAAACATCTGTACAAGATTCAAGTCAGGAATCGGTAGAGACGTTCCGCCGGAACGTCTGTACAGGATTCAGTCAGGATAAAAAATTTATTTTTTTCCTCTGCACCCTTGCACTTCCTTGTTCCCTGTCACCTGTAACTTACTTAATTGGTTGCAGTTTTGTTACCTTGAGTTTATAGTTACCAACTCCAGTTTCCCCAAAAGACCGGACGCGAATAATGTAATTTCCTGTTTCGGTGATGCGGGTAAATAAGAGAGAATTGCTTGTACCATCTGGTCCATCATCATTTTCTGCCACTGTTGAACCATTAGGACCTAATAATATAATGATGGTGTCAAAGTTCTCAGATGACAAATCAATTGCTAAATTATCACCTTTATTTAACTTGACTGTATAATCACGCGCAAATCCCCCTTGTCCTGTGGGAATATCTTTGGCTGTTAATATATCAGAAATTTCTGCACTACTATTTAAGGGAATTGGTTTATATGGATTATTTTGAGCATTATTTTGAGCAAATACTGTATTTATACTTATGCTAATTGTCAGTAATGTAACGGGCAAGATCATAATTTTTCTGAAAGCAGCTGCAAAAGCTTTGTTCATAAATTGAAACAGTGTTCCCTCAAACACAGGGTATTATTGTCATAATTATAGATTTCTCAGGCACAAATTGCCTATCAACTCTAGACTGATCTATCTTTGCTAGTCGTAGCTACAGCAGCTATACCAACTACATAAATGCTACTTTGGCTAAGTGTGTATACGGCAGATTTGGCAGTTGCACCTGTAGTATAAATATCATCTATCAACAATACTGGTGCATCTGGATGACGACGGCTAAAATCTGATCCTAAAACAAAAGCATCTGTTAAGTTTTGTTCTCGTTCTGAACCAGATACACTAAACTGTGCTTTAGTGTCTTTGATTCTTGCTAAACCATTGGATTTTAATTTTAACCCAGTAATATCACAGAATCCTTGGGCTATGAGTTCAGCTTGGTTGAAACCTCGTGCTTTCAACTTTTGAGGGTGGAGTGGTATGGGTACAATTACAGAGTTTTGATTTTCTGATGTAGAATTTAATAACCATGATTCTCCTAAATACTGCCCTAACAACCTGCCAATTTCTGGGTTGTTTTCATATTTCATCACGGCGATCGCTCTTTTTAATGTTCCTCCATAACTACCCCAACTAAACACTGGTAATTCCTGTTTCCACAAATAATTGGGGTTTTTTAAATGACAGCTTTTTAATCGTTTAGCGCAATATTGACAAATTCCATTAGATGTGCTGCGTTGGCAAATCGGGCAATTGCTCTGTAAAAAAAGATTAAGTAAATTTTTAAACATGGTCAATTTTTCCCTATTCCCCAAACTTTAGAAATTTTACATACACGCGATCGCACCTTTTTGTTTCCACACCTGTAGCCGTGATATAACCATTATTCTCATAAAGTTGCACTGCTTCTTTCAAGACGCTGGCAGTTTCAATCCAAATTTGCTTAAATCCGCGTTTAGCTATGGTTAATTCTAGCTGCTGTAACAAATATTTCCCCAAACCCAAACCGCGAACTTTCGGTAAAAGATACATTTTTCTGATTTCTACAGCCTTTTCTCCGCGTTTTATGGGATAATATGCCCCTGTACCTACTATTTGGTTTTGGTGTTCAATTACCCAAAATTCGCCACCTGCATTTATGTAAAATTCCTCGACTTGCAACACATCTCTATCCGCACCGTCAGCTTCCCAACCTAACCCATATTCTGCTAAAACTGTATTAATTACGTTTGCTGCTGCTGTGCAATCGCTCTTTTGCCAGTCACGAATGATAAAATTTTGGTACAATAGTTTCATGTTGATTAAGAAATAAGATAACCGTTCGCGAAGCGTGCCGTCAGGCATACCGCAGAGGACGCAGAGAAATTGAGTTTTCGAGGTTTTTTGTGTAAGAGGTTGGATACAGAATCTCAATTAAATATTCTAAATATTAAGGCAAGTTGTTAATATTGCAGCATATTGCAGATCAATGAGGTACAGAATCTAACTTGAAACCTAGACAGAAAGAGAGTTTTACTCCTGACTCCTGACTCCTGACTCCTGACTCCTGCTTTAATTATCAGAATCAATCCAAAATCCAAAATCCAAAATCTAAAATTCCTAAACGGTTGCAAATATTAAAATAATTGATACACTTGTTCCTTTATACCAGTTTACAGTGAAGCAGCGCCCATAATGGTGCATATCAAGCGGGTTGAACTTACTAATTTTAAATCCTTCGGTGGTACAACTTCTGTCCCTCTGCTGACGGGATGTACTGTCATTTCTGGTCCTAACGGTTCGGGTAAATCAAATATTCTCGATGCGTTGCTGTTTTGCTTAGGCTTGTCTAGCTCTAAGGGAATGCGGGCTGAACGTTTACCAGATTTGGTTAATAATAATCAAGTCGCTAAAGGTCGTAATGCTATTGAAGCGAGTGTAACGGTAACTTTTGATATTTCTGATATTGTCTCACGCAGAGGCGCAGAGGCGCAGAGTGAGGAAGGGGAGGAAGTAGGGGAAGAGGAAGAAAATCCAAAATCCAAAATCCAAAATCCAAAATCTGATGAGTGGAGTGTTACTCGACGTTTACGGGTTAATTCTCAGGGTGGTTATACTTCTAATTATTATATTAATGGTTCTTCTTGTACTTTGACTGAGTTACATGAGGAGTTGGAAAATTTAAGA
>RDYJ01000180.1 GCA_004293145.1 Nostocales cyanobacterium
TTCTTTCTTCGCTTCCTTCGTGTCTTCGTGGTTCATTTCTTATCTAAATTTAGCGCATCTATGGCTACGCCACGCTACGCTATCATACAGAATTGGTATAACCTCTGTAGAGACATTCCATCGGAAAGTCTCTACAATTCAATCAGATTGTGTTTAAGCAACGTCAAATTGCTGCAATCTAACTATTTGTTAAGCATCGTATTTATCTAGCAAATAAACACTTTTGTGAAAGCCAGTTTTTGTGATAGTCTCTAATACTGGATCTTGAACTCCAACCATGTATATTTTCACATTTGCTCCCATTTTTTGTTTAGCGAATATCAGCACCCGGAGTCCAGCACTGGCCATAAAATCTAACTTTTGCATCATCAGCACTAACTGTTGAGGATTAAGTTTAGCAGCCTCTTCTACCTGGTGTTTGAAATTTTCTGCTGTACTTGCATCTAGTTCTCCAACTAAGGTAATTTTAGCGATATCACCACTTATTTCTAGAGTAATTTCTAGATCAGTTTCTTTAGTTTCTTGAAAATCCATGATTTCCTGTTAGTAATTGAATTGCAAAAAAAGTAATTGGAAGTTGAAAACAGGCAAATTTAATTTTGCCAAATTGGCAGTTATTTACCTACTAAGATTGCCACAGAGCGATCGCCCATCAACAATCCCGACTGATTTTCTAGCATCGGTTCAGTACCAGGTTGCCAACTATCATGGGGTGTTGTAGCGCCAGTATTCGCAGAAATATGCCAATTCATGCCCACAGGCAAACCAGGAATCTCAAACCACAGAGAGTCCCAGTGCATATTCATGGCTACATAGACATAATTATCTTCTACTGTGCCTTGCTTGGCGTGTTTTCCACAGAGCATAAAAGCCAAAGTCCGGCTAGAATCAGACCAATCAGCATTCCAAGCTTGTGTGCCATGCCAAGTGATATCTGCATAACCACTACCTACATAATCACGGTTTTGGAAATGCCAAGGACTTCTTAAAACTGGATGGGCATTACGGAAAGCAATACAGTGTTTAAAAAACTTAAACAAATCTGCATTAGTTTCTAATAGCTTCCAGTCTAACCAGTTCAAATCATTATCATGGCAATAGGTATTATTATTACCATATTGAGTGCGTCCCACCTCATCGCCCATGAGAATCATTGGCACACCCTGACTGACCATCAACATCGCTACAGCATTTTTAATTTGCCGACGGCGTAAAGCATTGATGCCTGGATCATCCGTTGTCCCTTCCCAGCCACAGTTCCAGCTATCATTATCATTAGTACCATCGTTATTATTTTCACCATTAGCCTCATTATGTTTTCCGTTATAGGAAACCAGATCCATCATGGTAAAACCATCGTGTGCCGTAATGAAATTAATTGATGTTGCAGGAGCGCGGCCAGACCAAGCATACAAATCAGGAGAACCTTGCAGACGTTGGGCAGCATCCCCAACCGTACCATCTCCTTTCAAGAACTTACGAATTCCATCACGGTACTTACCATTCCATTCTGCCCAACGTCCGTAAGCGGGGAAAGAACCTACTTGATATAAACCGCCTGCATCCCAAGCTTCAGCAATCAGTTTACACTTAGCCAGAATCGGGTCAAAAGCCAAAGACTCAAGCAGAGGAGGATTTGCTAAAGGTGCGCCCCAAGGATCACGACCTAAAATAGCTGCCAAGTCAAACCGGAAACCATCAATATGATATTCCGAAGCCCAGTAGCGCAGACAATCTAGAACTATACCCCGAACAATGGGGTTATTGCAGTTGAGAGTATTACCAGTACCGCTAAAGTTATAATAGTACCCTTCTGGTGTGAGCATATAATAGGTCTTATTGTCAATCCCTCTAAAAGAAATTGTTGGACCATGCTCATTACCTTCGGCTGTGTGGTTAAAAACTACATCAAGAATTACCTCAATCCCGTTTTTATGTAATTCCTTAACCAGTGCTTTTAGCTCATCTACCTGCATCCCAAATTTGCCTGTAGCCGCATAACCAGCCTTGGGAGCAAAGAAGCCAACGGTACTGTAACCCCAATAATTGTACAGAGTTTCCCCTGTTTGGGGATTGGGACGACTATTTTCAAACTCATCAAACTCATAAATAGGCATCAACTCCACAGCGTTGACACCTAACTCTTTCAGGTAAGGAATTTTATCCCGGATACCTGCAAAAGTACCCAGATGTTTTTCTTTCACACCAGAGGAGGGATGACGGGTAAAACTGCGGACGTGCATCTCATAAATAACTTGATCCTCTGGGGGAATTTCCAAAGGACGGTCATTTTCCCAGTCAAAATCATCAAAAGCAATTCTAGCGCGGTGGTGATAGATATCATTCCAGTCTGGAGTTACACCCCATACATCCCGACCACCAATAATTTTGGCGTAGGGGTCCATCAAAACTTTGCTGCTGTCAAACCAATGACCTTGCTGGAAATTATTTGGCCCATCCATACGATAGCCATATTCCAGATTTTCATAATCCAGGTCAAAAACAGTCATGCAATAAACATTACCAATGCGAAATTCTTCAGGAAAAGGAATTTCGACTAAAGGCTTTTTGGCGTGTTTTTCAAACAGGACTAAAGTGCAGGATTTGGCGTAACTCGAAAAAATGGAGAAGTTAACTCCTCCTGGAACTAGGGTTGCGCCAAATGGAAATGGTTTTCCGTTGCGTAATTTAAAACCTTCGTAGGTATGCGTTGGATGAATATCAATTCTTTCCATGATGTTCCTTATTCAGGGCTTCTAATCCTGCTTTTCGGTCTTGAGCAGTCTTAAAATGCTCTATAAATCCGGTTACTGTCATTGTGTCTTCAACTTCTTCATTCAAACCCACCAGCACCAGATTTCCTTTTTTGGCATCTGTTTGTCGATGTAAAGTTAGTAGAGTTCGCAAACCAGCACTGGACATATATTCTACCCCTGTCATGTCGAGCAGAATTTTACTACCCGGTTCAATTAGAGGTAAAACTTCTTCTGTCACTGATGATGCTGTATTGGCATCTATTTGACCCTCCAAAACAACTTCTTTAATGTCTTTAGTCGTCTTGATATTAATCGTGATTTTAGTTTCTTCCATGTTGCCAACTTCTAGTACATTTGCATTTAGATATGGGGAAGAACAGGGGGTATGTTTTATCCCCCCTCATTCTTTTTTCTACCTATAGTTACACAGGCACAATCTGCACTTTAACTTTGACCCGTTCACTGGTTTTTGGTAAGGTGACGGTTAAAGCTTCTGCATCGAAGTTGCTGTAAGGTTCGCCATCGATTTCACACTTACCAATTTTCACACTTCCAGGAGGAAGAATATCTGGTGATACTCTGAGAATATTATCAGGGAATCCACCGGGAATAGGCTTAAAGTAGAAGTCCATTGGCTGTTTGGTAATTAGCAGATTTGTATAAACTGCTGCTAAATAGCATAGTTCAAAGGAGTGATAACCACTCATGGAGTGAGATCCTTTACCTCTTTCGTTACCTCCAGCTAGATAAGGAATACCATTAGCTAAAACGTTGAAGTAAACCCCACCCTCTTCTAAATCTAAGAACCAAGCATTATAAAATGCTGCTGATTCACGGGCTAAACGGTGATATTCTTTGTGATCAAGAATACCTGCTAGAATCTGGTAGGCTAAAATTGCTTGTTCTTGTTGCCACCAAGCTTTGCGATCATGCCAAACAAAGCGGTAATGCTCTTCGCCTTCACCAAGGGTGCGTTCTACAACGTCATACCAACCACCACGTTGCTGATCACTACCTACTCCGGGCATGATATCAGCAATTTTTTGAGCTAGATTGACATAGCTATCCTTAGCTTTGAGGCTTTGCATCCGCATCAAGTTCCAGGCAATTTTGAGGTTGTGACCAACTACAGCGCGGTTTTGTTGCCAACCCCAAGTTTTGTCATGAGACCAGTCTTTGAAGAAACGTTCTTGTACAAATGGACTGTTTTCGTAGTCAGGGAAATGCTTTTCGATGGTGTCGAAGGTAGACTCCAACATATCGGCATATTCTTTTTTACCTGTAGCTAACCAGAGGTTAATCAGGTAAGCTGGTGCATGATCTCCTACTGAGTTCCAGTTCTTTGTTCCTTTATTTTGTCCTAATGAATCGCTGAGAGGATCTAAAGTTAAGGGATCGATGTGGGAGAAATATCCACCATGTTCGCCTTTATCGAGGAAAAACTCGTTAAAAAGCTTAATTGTTTTTTCGGTATCATCCATAATGCGGGGATCACCGCTACAACGATAGGTTTGGATGGGACCGGCTAGGGCGTAAATTTGTTCATAAGCGGGGATAGCGTAATAATCATCTCCAAATTCGGAAGCAAAGATTTTATCTTCTTTTTCTCCCTTAACGTCAATCCCGTGATACCAGTAGACAATGCCTTCGTCCAGGTCTACAAACCTCATGTGTTCCCGCAGGTATTCAGTACCATTTTCAGCGGCTTTGAGGAAGCTATCATTCCCAGTCATCAAGAAAGCAGTGGCGAAACCATAGACTAGACGGGAAATAGTATCAGTTTCTTGGCGAAAATTAGTGGTTGATTGTACACCACTGAGATTCAAAGTTGTGCGATACCTGCGGTAGTCATAGTCACCATCGCCAAATTGGGCTTTGAGGTAAAATTTACCTAAAGCATTAATCTGTTTTACCCACCAGTCTTGTTTCTCGAAAACATAATCGTTTTTCTGACGACCAGCAAAAACTATCTGTTTAGCATCAAAGATATCTTTATCTGGATAAAATACCCCATAAGTAAATAAGTACCTTCCTGGTAATAGCATGGCTCTCATGCTGGCGGTTGCATCAGGATAGCCTTCGTCAAAGTTTTGAATTAACTTAGCAAAGGCCATAGGGCTGATTTTAACTTGGAATTCTCTGCCATCAGAAGTTTTTAGTCCAAATGTGTCGCTATTACCGTCATATTCGGTAACGTATCCAGCGATGAGATCAGAAAAGGTAAAATCTACCTTTGTTGTCATAATATTTCCTCGTTTTGGTAAGAATTGATTAACTGAAAATGCTTGATTACAAGATGTATATCCAGGATTAATTTTTTTCTATTTCTTTGACAAATGTTGCCATGAATTGGTCTACCATTCCTGGATGTTTGCCTGTAATCAGATTACCATCAATGACTAAATCTGTGGTGACATCGCCTTCATAGATAACGTCTGCCCCGGCATTTTCCACATCACAGATGATGTTATGAGCGCAGGTTACTTTTTTACCTTTGATTAGGTCTGGGTCTGCACAGAATAGCCACAAACTATGGCAAATTGTCCCTAATTTCACATTACCTTCGGCTACTGCATTCCGCAGAAAAACAACTGCTGGGGCTTGATTTTTTTCACCTTTTTTAACATTGACTTGATATCTTAGCCTATCCATTGCATAAGCCCCGATACAAATAATACCTTTATAGTCACTGGGATTTATATCTTTAACTTCGGTACTGACAGTAACATGATATTCTACTTGATCATTTTCAGGGTTAGAACCAAAGTGTAATTCTTTATTACCCCACAGATGAGAAATGTACTCTACCTCATAACCTTGTGCGGGGAAATATTCATTAAAACGGCGGAATTCTGTGCCGTCAAAATGTTCTTCAATTAGTACACCAATTTTGCCTTTTGATTCAATTGCCATGTTGTTTAGAATTCTTGCTTATTTCTGGGAGTAAGAGCAGCTACTGAAATTACTTTTTAAGTCCAATCTTCAAGTCTGCCGAGGATGAATCTAGGAAAGGTTATCTAGATTTACTCAAACTTCAGCATCTTTACGACTGAGTTTTTCTGATGATGGATAATCAATACCTTTTCTGTAATTGAACTAAGGTAATTGTAATCACACAACCAATTCTCAAATTTCAACTATTACCAAGAAGTTCTTTCGGTGTTGCATAAATGTGGAATGACTTGGCGATTGCAACAGTTTAAAATTTGTTCACAATTTAGCAAAACCATCCCACAATGGGAGCAACTCTGATTTTCCTGGTTGAGTTATGTCAAGTAAAAAAATAGCAATCTTAGTGGTGAATAAAATCTTTTCACATTCTCATACAGTCTGCTCTACAATTTCATAAATGTGAATATCTGGCGGAACACTTTTGAATATCTCAGGTGATTTTGATAGAGCATTTTTGGCAAAATTCTCGTAGTCTTCACGGGATTGCCATTGTGTATAATTAATAACTCGCATTCCATCTAGACTCCGGTGTAGGGTAGATGAAATAAAACCAGGCTGATACTTCACCTGTGAACCACCATAAGTCATGATATTATCCAGCAGAGTCTGCTGTTGTGATGGATCTACTGAAAAGACAACCATCACTGTAGTTACGTCCTTGTTCTGTTCAAGGGTGACAGTTTTATCACCCGCTTCATTCCAAGGAGACATATCTGCATAAACCCGCCATTCACTTACCTTATTACCCCGCATCCGATAGATATCACAACAAGCTACGGTCACGTGTTTCTTGCTGCCCACCATTTCATATTTAGCGTCCATTTCAATGGTGATGATATCTGGTTCTATCCAAATTTTTCGGGCATCATGACCATAGAATTTAGCTGTAGTTTTAAAGGTGTGTTTGAAGAAGTCTACTACTGCATTTGGTCCATACATTGGCTCTCCTGAACCTACTTTATAAAACAGGTCATCTGTCAAGTAAGTTTTGACTTTTTCCCAATCTTCAGCCATGATTGCTGCTGATAATTCACCAACTACTGTTAATTGTTCTGAGGGCGCGGGAGTGTTTTCATCAGCACCGATAGGCCATCTGGGTCCGGCAATTGACCATTTAGGAAGATATCCTTGAGCTACTCTTTGTTTACCTTCTGGATGTTCGGCAAAATGTCTTCTCATTGTGCCGGGAGGAAGCATTTGTTGTCCTTTGCTAACTGTCAACACAGAAGCAGATTCAGGAACGGGAATTGTGGGATCAAATACAGGATTTACATCCATGAAAATCCGCAATTCACTGAATTTATCTCCCTCAACTCGGAAGATATCAAAACAAGGAAGTGAAACAACTGAGCCATCTTTGCGCCAGTATGTCACATCCATTTCTACAAATACCGCATCTCCTTCTTCCCAGATCATTTTGATCTCGTGGTATACGGCATTAATTTGACTAAAGAAAGCATCGGCTGATTTTTTGATGGCTTCTTTATTCAAACAGACATCAAAGTTACCAAATTGATAAACTGGTGTGTCGGTAAAGAAAGTAATAAAACCTTCGGCATCAAATGCTTCACCTCTGGAAAACAGACGTTTTACTAAATCTGTATTAGTTCCAGAAATGCTTTCTGTGCTGGGAGTTTCGGCGTGATCATTTGCTCCTTGTGCCATCAATTCACCCATCATTGATTGCACAACTTGGCCAAAAACTATATGGACTTTACCAAGTGCTGAAGCTAATTCTTCTTTGCTTAATTCATAGCCATTTTCCCTAGCAATTTTGACAAACTGTTCTGCTGTATCAGCAGAATGTAGTTTTTGTTGGAGGTTGGGTTGATCAAAAGCTGCGTGTAACAGGTCTATTACTTTATGTGACATAACTATTCTCCTAAATGATTTCAGTTCAGTTTTGCCACGGGGTCATATCTGCATAAACTCGCCATTCACTGACCTTATTGCCCCGCATCCGATAGATATCGCAACAGGCTACTACCACGTGTTTCTTACTGCCCACCATTTCATATTTAGCGTCCATTTCAATGGTGATGATGTCTGGTTCTATCCAAATTTTTCGGGCATCATGACCATAGAATTTAGCTGTAGTTTTAAAGGTGTGTTTAAAAAAGTCTACAACTGCATTTGGTCCATACATTGGCTCTCCTGAACCTACTTTATAAAACAGGTCATCTGTCAGGTAAGTTTTGACTTTTTCCCAATCTTCCGCCATGATTGCGGCTGATAGTTCACCAACTACCTGTAATTGTGGTGAGGAAGCAGCGGTATTTTCAGCACCGATAGGCCATTTTGGTCCAGCAATTGACCATTTGGGAATAAATCCTTGAGATACTCTTTCTTTACCTTCTGGATGTTCGGCAAAATGTCTCCTCATGGTATCAGGAGGAAGCATTTTTTGTCCTTTGCTAACTGTTAACACAGACGCGGATTGAGGTACAAAAATTGTGGGGTTAAAGACGGGATTTACATCCATGAAAATCCGTAGTTCGCTGAATTTATCACCCTCAACTCGGAAGATGTCACTACAAGGAAGTGAGATAACTGAGCCATCTTTACGCCAATAGAGAACATCCATTTCTACGAAGACGACATTGCCGACTTCCCAGATCATTTTGATTTCGTGGTACACCGCATCAATTTGACTGAAGAAAGCATCGGCTGATTTTTTGATGGCTTCTTTATTCAAACACACATCAAAGTTACCAAATTGATAAACTGGTGTGTCGGTAAAGAAAGTAATGAAACCTTCGGAATCAAAAGCTTCTCCTCTGGAGAATAATCTTTTTACTAAGTCTGTATTCGTTCCGGGGAATTTTTTGGACATGGAGATAGTTCCATTATTGGTTACTTTTAAATTGCCAGAGTTGTGATTTTGCGTCTGGGCAATTTGATTATGTTTACCGTTTTTTGTGTGATTGGAATTGCTAACTATTGCTTCTGGAAAGGTGAAGTTAGTTCCATTAGCTTGGTTATATTCTGCCATGCCTTTTTGGAAGCTGGTTTTAACTTTCCGGGTTACTTGGTTAAATTCCAATTGTTCCCCATTTGGTCCTTTGCAGTAGAACAAAGACCAGCCTTCCATTGGGTCGTGACTCCAGTCTATTTCTGGTTCTCCTGCGGCTAAATCTTCTGGTTCATTCCAAAATTTAAAGGAATTATATCTTTGCGCTACTGCTCTTCTTTCAGCTTCTGATTTAACGTTAACAACTCGGTTACAAATGACGTTTGTCATTCCCCGTTTGTGACATTCGGCTTCCAACATATTGGCAAAAATATTCAAATCAACGCCTTCTTTAACGTTGAATGAAATGTGCATGGCATTGACTTTGCCAATTTGGGAAGCACTACTAGGAACTGAAGCATGAGGAGCGTTAGGTTTACCCGCTTCGCGAAAGTAGATTAGTTCTACAGCGGTGTTACCAAAGGAAATAAACTTGACATCTAATGCGTCTTCTTTGGCACTTCTCAGATGGGGAATAGGCAGGTTTTTAGGATCTATCCCTTTGGCGATCGCATCCAATTCTTCTTGTTGAAAAAGAGTATTTTGAATGACATCACCAACCAACTCATTTTCACCGACAACTAATTTACCTCCCAACACTTTTGTGTAAAATTCCAGGGATTGATTCATGTCATGAACTGTCACACCGACGTGTTGAACGCCTTGCAACAAATGACCTAAACCAGAAGTAGTTAAGAAGCTATTTTTTAGCTCAGTTTGACCATTGTTGATTAAACCTTTTCCGTTAGTTTGACTACCACCCATCAACGCCACAATATCATTTTGGATTTGATTGGTAGCACCAATTTTATTAATCAGTTCTGCTACTTTGGCACTACGTTGACCAGCAAGGGTAATCTGACTATCGTAAACAAAGGTATAAGTGGTTTGTTCGGGAAAGGGGTTGATCTGTTTAATGTATTTAGCTGCGTCTTTTATGGCTGCTAAATATTCGGAAGATGCGAAAAACTTTTCTCTTTCTAAATGATTAGCAAAGGCAATTTCATAAGCTGCCTGATATTGCTTTTCTGCTGGTTCGTAATGACTCACTCCTGCTGCATCTGGACGAGAATTATCTACTTCTTCAAATAAATGTAATCGGAATTTGAGGACAGAATCACTACTGCTAACTAGAGGAGCAAAAGTTTCTGTGAGATAACGACGAAAAGCTTCTGTAGTTGCACCATGAGCCTTTTTCACCATGACGTGAAATTTGGTTGCGCCGGTTTCGCCGTTGGGATCGCCAGTAGGGATTTTATCTACATAAGTAATAGAATTGCCAGGACTGCTAACATAACCGATGGCTTTACGGAACAAGTTATGCTCATCATCCATCAAAATAGCAGAGGCTGTGAACCATGTCTGACGATCTGCAACACTTGTAAATGTTAACTCAGCAATGCTATCAAAGTTATCTTCTGAGTCAATTGTGTAGTCTAAGCCAGGAATCTGCGGACAAAACCCACCTTGGTGATGATTTACCCGAAATTGCCAATATTGATGTTGTCCAGGTAATCTGGCGCAAACTGGACCGTGTACGTTTTTCCAGTAGTTATCGAAAAGTTCTTCTGATATTCCTTGTCTTTTCCACAGGAGTACATAAAAGGCTACTTTTCCTTTTTGATCCCGTGCTGAATAATCAGTTTTGATTGCCTTTTTGCTTTCTACAAGCATTGCTGCTGTCCTTGATGTGGGATGTAAATCATCAACAATTAAATTGAGGGTAGCAAAGCAAGCTGCAACTTTATTAAATCCTGCATAAACACAGAGAAATAACAGTAGTTCTTCAATTTCTGCTAGGGTTGCACCTTGCTGGAGTGCCATATTTACATGAGCAGCAAAGGGATTACCAGGACCTCTATGATCTTGATTAACAACATCAATGGCGATGGTAATCAGAGCCTTGGTTTTTTGGTCAATTAACGGTAAACCCCAGGCTTCACCTGCTACCCGAATGACAAAATCACCAAACTTAGGATTGATTTGTTTGAGACCTTTTTGCAGTTCAAGGTCATCCAAAACTGCGTTTTCGTAAACTCGCTCCTGTTGCATTTTAAGCAGTGGTGATCAAGGTCAATAATTCTTGTGCAGCAAAAACATCACGATAAAAAGTTAATTGTTCAGTCTTCAAATAGCAAGCTCCACGATGACCACGACGCACCCAAGTTACATTTCCTTTGGCAAGAGTTTCGTTGGTTTCATCATCCACACACTTCCATTCAAAGTAAGTATGTTCACCAAAAAACATGACAATTGGCCAGCACATTGTCACACCTGGTTGAGCAATTAAAGCCCACCAATGTTTTTCTCTTTCTTTTTGTTGTTCTAAACCTTGATATGGTCCATCCTGACAAAAATAAACTAGATCATCCCGATATTCTCCAGTTAAAATATCGCCTCTTCCTTGTCTTAAGGCTTCGCAATGGGTAGGCCACCAATCTCTGTTTTCTTGTTCAATTTGTGCCAGGGTATAGTAAGGACCAATTTCTGGTAATTTTGGTTCTTTCATGGCGATAATTTTTTCTGCATCCTCGATCAGTTTTTTGGCTACGTAAGGAGTAACTAAACCGGGGCGAGAATAATCAGCTGATAAGCCAGTATAATAATTAGTGCGTTTTTTCGTTGCTTTTGGTTGATTTTGTCCGTTTTGGGAAGAGGAAAATCCGTTGGTTTGTTGATTGTAAAGAGTTTGATTTAGCATGAGAGATTCTATATCTTCTTGAAGTTGATTAACTGCGCCAATTTCTGTGATCAGTTCTGCTACTGAGGAACTCCGTTTACCAGCGAGAGTCATCTGACCATCGTAAACAAATGTATAAGCTGTTCTTTCGGGAAATGGTTGGATTTGTTTAATATATTTAGCTGCGTCTTTTACTGCTGCTAAATATTCAGATGATGCAAAAAACTTTTCTCTTTCTAGATGATTAGCAAAGGCAATTTCATAAGCTGCATGATATTGCTTTTCTGCTGGTTCATAATGACCAACTCCTGCTGCATCTGGACGAGAATTATCTACTTCTTCAAATAAATGTAGTCGGAATTTGAGGACGGAATCACTACTGCTAACTTTGGAGGCAAAAGTTTCTGTTAAATAACGACGAAAAGCTTCTGTACTTGCGCCATTGGCTTTTTTCACCATGACGTGAAATTTGATTGCGCCAGTTTCCCCGTTGGGATCACCAGTGGGAATTCTATCTATATAAGTGATGGAATTACCAGGATTGCTGTTGTAACCGATGGCTTTACGGAATAAGTTGTGTTCATCATCCATCAGAATGGCGGAAGCTGTGAACCATGTCTGACGATCTGCAACACTTGCAAATGTTAACTCTGCGATGCCATCGAAGTTATCTTCTGCGTCCCAGGTGTAGTCTAAACCGGGAATCTCTGGACAGAAGCCGCCTTGATTATGAGCTACATGAAATTGCCAGTATTGATACTGCCCTGGTAATCTAGCACAAACTGGTCCGTGTACGTCTCTCCAATAGTCGTCAAAAATTTCTAGAGAGATGCCTTGTCTTTTCCACAGGAGTACATAAAAGGCTACTTTTCCTTGTTGATCCCGTGCTGAATAATCGGTTTTGATTGCGTTATTAATTACTGAAAGCATTATTGCTGTCCTTTTTCCACCACTACTGTAATTTCTGTTGCTGTTATTTTGATGAAAATAAAGGCTCAATCAAACTTGAGGACAATCAAGATTTTTAAATCAAGCGATCGCCTATTTTTTTACAGGTTTATTCTCCACCATCTCCATAGAGGTAGAAGTATTGAAAAAAATTATTCAGCAACAAGGTTAAACTTGTTTAAGGCAATTGTCTCAAACTGAGAATAACTTGTTTTGTCTGTTTGTTTTGCTAACTAGATTTGGTTGCTTCTTAATTCCTAATTAATGCAGGAAGTTTTTCTTGATAGCAAAACGGGAGTTGATTATTCCTCAAATATCCGTATTTCCCTACCTCAGTAATTTCACTTCCCTCAACTACAAATCGAGATTGATGGATTCCAGAATTACACCGGAAATTATTTTGCCATTATTTCGTTTAAAGCACCAAAACAACCTGCAACTTTATTGAATCCTGCGTAAGCACAAAGAAACAACAACAGTTCTTCAATTTCTTCAGGAGTTGCACCCTGTTTAAGAGCCATACTTACGTGAGCGCCAAAGGGGCTTCCAGGTCCGGCTTGTCCTTGGTTGACTACATCTACAGCAATTGTAATCAGGGCTTTGGTTTTCTGGTCAATTAATGGTAATCCCCAGGCTTCACCTGCTACTCGCGTCACAAAATCACCAAATTTGGGATTTATCTGTTTTAAACCCTCTTGAAGTTCTAAATCATCTAAAACGGCATTTTCATACTTCATAGCTTGATTTTTCCCTCATTACCTTGGCATTGATCAACTATGTAACAATTGAAAGCTACAATTTCTCTTCCGTAATCTGAAATCAAGATTTGTTACCCCCCGTCAAGATTTCTGCATTTGGATGTTGAATTTTATTCTCAACTCAGGTCTGACTAACCTTTAGCTAATATACAGCATAAAGTTGGAATGTTAGATTTTCCTTCTGCAATCAATATGTATATTTCCTATCATGGATTTACATCAATCTATTTTTCCTGAGTGGGATTTTAATAACTTTTTACATATTCAAAAACTCAAGTTTGAATACCGAAACCCAATATACATGAGGACTTACGCAAAATATCTCTCAAACCCTCTTGACTACCCCGGCGGGAACGCCTCCGGCTGTTGTTCGTTCCTATGCCTATAGCTCCTACGTCGCCACGCAAGCTATCGGCACGCTACGCGAACGTGATTCCTTCTTTCCTGACTCGTGCGTAAGTCCTGATACATATTTGCAATTTAATGTCAATGCGTAAGTATTAGTTAATTAGGGTTTGCTGAATCAAGATAAAACCTAGTACACAACGGCGTAAATCAACCAACCATTAAGAATTCTCAAGAAGCTTGTGTCATCTGCTTTTTTAATTTTTAATTTTTAATTTTTAATTCCGCC
>RDYJ01000123.1 GCA_004293145.1 Nostocales cyanobacterium
GAGCCGGGTTATCAATCGCAGGTAACGTATCAGGTAATACTGATATCTTCGTAAAACCACCAGCAGATGCAGCTTGCAAAAGAGAAACCAAAGTTTCTCTTTCCTCAAAACCTGGTTCACCAGAATGACTATATAAATCGACCAAACCATTACCGAGAAATAAACCCCGACAATCTTTAATCGCAATATCGGTGCTAAGATCAGCAATTTGCGCTGCGATTGCTTGGATATGGCCATCCACAATTAACACATCTGCTATTTGATCAGTTTCCGAAACCGGATCAATTACCCTTACTTGTTGGAGAAGTTCATTTATCATGGGATATTAGCTATTAATTATAAGTGCTTCAGATGTTTGTCTATTTTATTATTTAAAAATCCAAATTTTAGATTTCGGATTTGGGATTGATAGAAAAATCCAAAATCTAAAATTCCATCACAGACAGCCGATACGCCTACACCAATATTCTACAATGCTCCGGCTGCTGTTTTATCTAATACACCACCGCTTAAATGACCAGTAATATTCATAGCTTGCAGCACGGGTAAACCACTTATTCCTGAAGGGTAGTCAATAACACTGACTGCACCATTACCTTGACGGAAATTCCAGAAATTTTCTAGTGATAAACCCAGGATATGACAGAGTAGGGTTTTATTAGTTGCATCGTGAGCTACTACCAAACCAGTTTTTAGTTGATTTTCCTCAGCTGCTTGTAATATTAACTGCCAAGCGGCTACACTGCGTTCCCGTACTTGTTGTAAATTTTCCCCTTCTGGCATTTGCACTTGGGCGGGTACAGTGCGCCAGCGTTCTAACTCTCCGGGAAATTCCTGTTCTATTTCGGCTTCAAATTTACCTTCCCAGGTTCCGTGGCTGATTTCTCTTAAACCATCTAGTAACTGTAATTTAATACCAGTATGCTGCTTGAGAATAATTTCTGCTGTTTCTTGAGGACGTGCCATAGTGCTGCTAAAAGCAAAATCAAGGGCTACATCTTGAAGAAACTCTCCAGCTTTTCCAGCTTGGTTTCTACCATTATCATTGAGAGGAACGTCAATTTGTCCTTGAAACTTACCTTGACGATTCCATTCGGTTTCGCCGTGACGCACTAATAATAACCTGAATCCTTTGTGATTTGGTCGCAAAGTGGGTAAAGTATCCCCCAGGTGTTGCGTTTGATTCATTGATTCTAACTGGACTGGTTCAGCCAAACCGCCGGCAAAATTCAAAACGCTAATTCCACAGTTAGACTGTTGTAGACCGTGATAACCACTAGGAGGAATACCTAAAGCTGTACTAATTAGGGCGCGGTTAATGCCATTATGACCAACTATGAGAATGGTTTCCCCTTGATGACGGGATAAAATTTCTTGCCAAAACTGCTGTGCTTGTTCATATATAGCCAGAACCGGAAAATGTTCTCGTGTCCCATCTGCGTCATTCACAATCATCCGCAATTCATGGGGGCGTTTTTTCCAGATACTATAGTCTTCAGGGAATTTCTCTTTTACGTCTAGAGATAGCATTCCCGCCCATAAAGGTAAATCAACTTCTACCAGATGTTCAGCAACTTGAATTACCGCAGACTGTTCAATCAACTCACTATGGATAATCTCGGCTGTAGTTTTTGCGCGGTTGAGGGGACTGCAATAAATGGCGTTAAATGCAATCTTACTCAGTGCTTTACCCGTTTGACTGGCATCAATCCGACCTTTATCCGTCAACGTTGACGCATCAGTACGTCCTTGGATACGTCTTTCAGTGTTATATGTACTTTGCCCATGACGCACAATGATGACACGAGTCATTCAAAAACCTCTTCTCTCTAAAGGATTAATTTTACTGCAAAACGTTGGCAGAATAATCTTTTAGGAGTCACGAGTCAGTGAACAGTTAACCGTCAACTGTTCATAAGTAAGCAGCGATAGCTGACCCATCTTCCCTGTCACCTATCACCTGTCACCTGTTCCCTTCCGTTTCTACTGGTTGTCACTCAAATCTAACTGTAGTTGCAAACCATCATTTCCGTTAAGATTTTGACTTGCTGGTTGTAGAAAAATAGGAGTAGTAGGAATGGAGATTGATTCACTCAAGGGTAATTCTTCAGAAACCGTGTTTTCTGAACTTTGATTATTGGATATTTTCTCAAAAAAGTTGCCAAAATCATTAGCTGAACTGCGGTCATTAATATTAACTAAAGAATCACCCTTTAAAGTAAAACTTCCAGTTTGGGGCTGTGGTGTTGATTGTGCATAGGCAGCACCATTTATGCCCACAAAGGCAGCTATAATCGCTAAGGTGGCAGAAATTTTAGCTTTCATGGTTTTGAGTTTTTTATAAACATATTCTTACTGCTGAGAATTATAAATCATACCTTCGATAGATTTGTGTTTTCACATACATTAATTAATAATTCAGAAGACTGGGGTTTTGAGATCATGAATTATGAATTACTAACACTCACAAGTTGAGGAAGTTGCTCAACAGGGACATCTAAAAAATAAGCCAATACTTTTCTCCTCCAAGCATCGTAAATTTTAGGTAAATCATCAATATCTGTACCAATAGCTTGATGGGTTAATTGCCAATGTTCTCTGAGGTAGGGATTTCTTCTTTTTTGTCCTTCTTCATCAACTGCTAACACCTGTGCAGCTAAATCTGCTTTTTCTGCTGGGGAAGCTTGGTCATATTTGCGTTGCCACCATTTTACTATACCGAGACGGTGCATAGCTTCTTCTGGTTGAATTCTGGTGGCGGAGAATTTAGCTGATTCAGGATCACTAATTTTACTGGTGCGGCTATTAACTAATAAAGATGCCACAATGTGCATTTCATAATGTAATTCAAAAGC
>RDYJ01000018.1 GCA_004293145.1 Nostocales cyanobacterium
CATTGTCTGGGTGATTGGGTTGAGGACAAACTGGGTTAATACAAAGACTCATAATAAGGAATAGGTGACAGGTGACAGAGAAGAGGCAGGGGAGCAGGGAGTAGGGAGCAGGGGGAGAGTATTTTTAGCAATGACTAATGACTAATGAGCAATTACCAAACTCATTTTTGTTCTGCTAAGAATTTGGCTATTGTTTGATTAAATTCTGCTGGTTTGGTTAAAAATGGCCAATGATTTCCAGGAACTTTCTTGAATGTGAGGTTTTTCAGGTTGGTTTTGTAAGGTTGAATTTGCCAATTTTGGCGGTTTACTCCTTTTTCGGGTTGAATAAAGAGGGCAGGTGTCTCAACTGGGTTGATAAAACCTGGTACTTCAATTACTGCATCAAAAATGCCGTCACGGGCAGCAATGGTAAATTTGCTACCCCAAGTTCCATTGGATTTTTGTTCAATTCCTGCTTGAAAAACTTGTTGTTGTACAGAACTCCAGTCTTGAAATTGACTGAGTTGTTTGATATTTTTTTCTGCTACTTCGTAGCTGGTAAATGGTCCCATAGTTTTAAGGAAGGGCAAGACTTTATACAACAAGGGAAAAGTTAATTTCAGGAAACTGGGCATTTTCCAGATAAAAATGGGATCTACCAAAGTGATACTTTTTAAGCGTGCTGGGTTTTGTCTTGCCCAAATAGCAGCTAATTTACCTGTCCAAGAGTGACTGACAATATGAGCAGCATTCCATCCTAGTTTATCCATTAATGTTTCTAGGTCTGCGATCGCACTCTCAAAACTATAATCTTTCTCCGGTTTGCTACTTTCACCATGACCACGCATATCCGGGGCAACTATGTAATAATCTGCCGCTAAATAATCACCTAAGCCAGACCAAACTAAGGCATTGTCAGCCATACCATGTAACAACAATAATGGTTCTTGACCTTGATTCCATTCTAGGTAAGAGATTTCTACATCAGCTTTTGATAGTGTTTTACGTACAGGTATCATTTGATAATTCATAATTGGTAATTAGTCATTGGTAATTAGTCATTGGTAATTGGTTACTATTCCCTGATTCCTTATTCCCAGTTCTCAGTCCCCAGTCCCCAACTCTTCCAAAGATTGTACCCATTAGCACGAAATAATAAGGTAGATGGATGTCAAGATCAAGAAATAGAACTCTCTGAGGATATTAAAATTACTATGCCAGAAATACACCAATCAATTGCCCAACATTACCACGAGCGCACCAAGTACGACCCAGAGACACTGGCCTCGAAAGGTCAGAGGTTAGACTGGGCTAAACAGCCTGTACCGTTTAAAGAGTATAAAATTGGTTCTGATTTTGACCTTAAACCCTATCTGCAAGAAAAACCAGAGACTTTTGCTCATCATCCAGATGCTAAATGGTGGGGGAGACTTTCGCAACTGCTATTTCACAGCTACGGACTTACGGCCAAAATGCCTTCTATGGGCAGTGCGGTATATTTGCGCTCTGCTCCCAGTGCTGGGGGTTTATACCCATCTGAAGTATATCTAGTTTCTCGTGGTACACCGTTGTTACCGGCTGGACTCTACAATTATCAGTGTCGGACTCATTCTCTCATGCAGTTTTGGGAAAATAATGTTTGGCAAGCTTTACAAGCAGCTTGTTTGTGGCATCCCAGTTTGGAAAGTACCCAATTGGCTATTATTACTACGGCGGTTTTTTATCGTTCTGCATGGCGTTATGAAGATCGGGCTTATCGGCGAATTTTTCTCGATACGGGACATCTTTTAGGCAACATCGAGTTAGCTGGTGCAATTACTGATTATCGTCCTCATTTAATCGGTGGTTTTGTTGATGAAGCTGTCAACGATCTACTTTATATTGATCCAGAACAAGAAGGTGCAACTGTTGTCATGGCTTTGGCAGATTTATTAGATGTTAAGCAAAATTTGCCCTTGGGGAAAACTGCGTTGCCTTCCTCCACTGACACCAATTATCCCTCAATTCCTGATGGTGAACTGTTGAAATATTTTCATGCTCAGACCCAAATTCAGCCTGGCACGACTGGGAAACAAAATTTACCAGATAGCAAACCAAAAACGTCATTAGAGGATAAATATAATTTTCCTTTTTGTGACAAAATTTCTACTGTTACTCAATCAATTGACTGGGGTAAAAATCTTTCTGATTTAGAAAATACTATCTATAAACGTCGTTCTACTCGCGCTTATAGTGGCGATGATTTAACTTTTGATGAACTTAAAGCTTTACTTGATTTTACTTACCAATCACAAAATTATATTGAGCAAAGTTTAGATAATTCTCCAGATTACTTTGATCTGAATTTAATTGAAACATTTATTGCTGTCTCTGGTGTCAAAGGACTCGATTCTGGTTGTTATTATTATGCGCCCAACGCCCAAGAATTACGACAAATTCGCTTTAAGAATTTTCGCCGTGAATTGCATTTTCTTTGTTTGGGACAGGAATTAGGACGAGATGCGGGAGCAGTAATATTTCATACTGCTGATTTGAAAACGGCGATCGCTCAATATGGTGATCGCGTTTACCGTTATTTACATCTTGATGCTGGTCATTTAGGCCAAAAACTCAATTTAGCTGCAATTCGCTTGAATGTAGGTGTTAGTGGCATCGGTGGCTTTTTTGACGACCAAGTAAATGATGTCTTGGGTATTCCTGCGGATGAAGCAGTTCTTTATATCACGACTTTGGGTAGACCAAGGTAATACCATTTCAATACTTGTTGGTTAACCTAAAAACATTAAATCAGGTAGGTTGGGGAGTCATGGCCTGGGACGGGTTTCCCGGCTGGTGGCGAATGGCGTTTGTTGCACCCAACCTACAACAACTCTTAACCGAACAGTATTGAATACCCTTCTGTCGTCATCATTTTTTTGAACAAGAATCATCAGATCCCCTACTTCTGAAAAAAGTCTGGGGATCTAAAATTTTAGGCTTCTGATTAAATAACTAATTTTCTATTAGATCACAGGCATGAACTAAAGATAATAATGGACCCATTTGTTCTTGTCCATTTACAGCTAAATCACTGTTACATAAATAAACTCTTTCAGAAACACGAGCCAGTAAATCTGCTATAATCCGGCGTAATCGTTGCGTTTCTGCTTCTTGTTCATCTGCTGCTGTCCAAGGTTCTCCTAACCTATCTTGTAGGAATAAAGTAGCACCAAATAAAGTAGCTGCACCACCTTTAGCCCAAAGTGGTGAACCCGCATCCAGCCAAAAATGCCATTTGTGATATCTATGACTAGCACGGTATTGGAAGACTGTAGCTAAGGTAACGGCTTTTTTCGCATTCCCAATGGGACGGATGGGGTAGGGGTTAGCGGTAATTGTACCACGTCGTAATAGTTGGATAAATTCGGCAATTGTGGTGGTGAGTGTTTGTTGAGTGTGAAGTGAAAGTAAGATGGAATCAGTTTGTCTTAATCTCGCATCTATTTCCCAATAATGTTGAGCAGTTTCTAATAATTCTCGTAATGCTGCTAATGTTTGAAATGGAGGATGATGATCTTTAGACAAAAAGTTTTGAATTGCTTTGTATAGGAGAAAAATTGGTGTAGGCAGAAGACTTTGTTGATATTTCAACCGCTGTTTTTCAATCCATTCTAATATCTCACCATAAGCTTTAGTGGCAGTATAGCCAATTCTATCCCAGCGTTCAAAGGTCTTCACTGCTAACAAATGTGGATGATTTGGATGGGGTACAAAACAATTATCTGCTATTAACCCAGCACGCACCGGATCAATGTTCTCTCTATTATTGATGTGACTTTGACTTAAAACAACTAACATTTCTGCAACTTCATCCCTGTCTACTAATCGCCCCAAACCAGGATAAACTAAAGTTAGTAAGGTTAGTAATGCTCTGACAGAGGGTGAACTAATTAAGGGGCGTTGATCATGGAGAGATTCGACGAGAATATTTTGTTTATTTAATATTTCTATGAAACTATAACGAGCGATCTCATCTAACCCAGGAGCGATAATTGCTATTTCTTCCGGTTCTACTTTTCCCGATTTAATCCCATCAATTATTACATCTGTTGTTTGACGCAAAAGTTGAGCGCGAAAAGGAGTTTGGATACATTTTACCGACTTTGGTAAACTCAATATTGTCATTGGTTCTGTCACTAATTCTATCATCGGTGTAGCCAGTTGAGCAGCTAAACTATCTCCTGTTGGAATGACTAAATTTTCTACCTGACAACGCTTTGCTAACCTTTCCAAATATTGAGGATCTGCACCCAAACCCCAACGTACACAACCATGAGGATTATAACTAAATGCTGCCATCGCACCGCTATCTAAGAGAAACTCAAACAAGTGATAAGCTATAGCTGGATAATCATCCACATCATCCGCTATTATCATCTGATATCGTTGTTTTAAACGTTGTTTATAATCGCTATTAGTTAATAAATGCTGGTTGTAAAGTTCGGTAATCAATCCATAAGTTAACAATCCTCTTTCTAAACACCAATTACGCCAATCTAACAGCAAAGAAACTATAAATTCCGGTTCTAGATTACTGACATTTTCCTGTAAACCCTTCTGCAAAATCTGATCAATATCTTCACAAGGTGTACCACTATAAGCCGCTAGTTGCCACAAGTCTAATATACGCCTAACTAAGCGATACTCATTCACTCCTGCACGTCGCCAAGTTTCCGCATCTAATTGAGAATCCCAAAATTTTGTGGCTAATTCTTGCTCAGTTTCTGGACGCAATCTCACCGGCAATTGTGCTTTAATCGGTAAAGATTCAATTAATAACGGCCAAAATAAATTAACTTCATCCTGCATAAACCCCAAGGTTGTTTTAGCCCGAATTGGGTATTTTCCTAAAGTCAAAGTCACAATTTTATCGCTTAATAATCGCCGATTATCATCATTAGATGCTAAAACTAAAACTCCGGGTTCTGTTGGAAGAAGATTTGAGGTTTTGATCGTGGTTTGAGCTTTTTTCCTATTTTTATTTTTCGTATAAAATGACTCTATATGTTGATTGCCATTTTTTTGCACCCAATCACAAAACTGTTGGGCTAAACGAGTAGTCTTACCGCTGCGACTAGTACCAACAATCCAAACAGAATCTGAAATCACAAATATACTCCTTATAGATTTGTTAGTATATCTTTTGCGTTAACTTAAGTTTAAGAATCACCAAACCATGTTAGATGATCATTGAGGATGGGAAACTCTGTGTTTAGTCAAAAAATATACTCTTTTTTGCTGGATGCTTACAGATGGTACTTACTGACACCAGAACGATCTTTGGAAGAAGCTTACCAAACAGCGTTAAAGATTAAGCAAATCGAAGACAATCATTTTAATGGGAATAAAATCAGTCCTGATTCTGCTATGTACAGCAGTAATGTGATGGATTATTTTCAGGCAGATTTAAAGAAATTATTAAAAAATGTACGGATGCGGCTAACAGAGTTTAAAGCCAGTCGTTGGTTTTCAAATGAGTCTAAGCAAAAAGCAGCAGCTAAAACAGGTATTCAATATCCCAGCCCTAGTTTAGTTTTAAAAAAGCTAGAATTTATTGATCAAGTTATTGGCAAATACACAAACGAGCATCTAGAAACAAGTTTTGTAAATAATCTAGAACCTCCATCTATAACTATAGCAGAAAATCAAATTATTGATCAAAAAATTACACCAAAATCAACAGTTAAAAACAACGAAATTAGACCTAAAAGAAAAGCTGATACTACCGGAGTTTTGCCTCGTTCAATTTTAACAACTATAACGCGTCTACAAGCAGAATTAGACCCCAATTCTGAAAAAGACGTAGTGCAAAATTTTCGACAGACCCAAAAAATAACAATTATCTCTGTGCGGTTTATTTTATTATTAATAATAGTCCCACTGCTCACCCATCAAATAGCTAAAACTGTGTTAGTTGGTCCATTAGTTGAGCATTTTAAAGGTTCAGCAGAACCAGAGCAGATTTTTATCAATGAGGAAATGGAACAGGAAGCACTGCTAGAACTGCAAAGATTTGCAGAAAGAATCAAGTTTGAAAATCTGATTAGTAATGCACCTCCATTATCATCTGAAGCTATAGAAACTCAGATGCAGGAAAAAGCCCAGGAAGTAGCAGAAGAGTTTCGGCGTGCAGGTGCAAATGCAATTAAAAATGTGTTTGCAGATATTTTTTCTGTAGTTGCTTTTATCTGGCTGTTAATTATCAGCAAGTCTTCTATCTCCGTTCTTAAAGATTTCTTTGATCATGTAGTATATGGATTGAGTGATAGTGCCAAAGCATTTATTATTATATTGTTCACTGATGTATTTGTCGGCTTTCACTCTCCCCACGGTTGGGAAGTAATTCTGGAAGGTTTATCACGACACTGGGGTTTACCAGCAAATCGGGATTTTATCTTTTTATTCATTGCTACATTTCCCGTAATTTTAGATACAATTTTCAAATATTGGATTTTCCGTTACTTGAATCGCATTTCACCGTCCGCTGTTGCTACTTATCATAATATGAATGAATAAATGTCAGAATTGAGGAGTTAGGAGTCAGAATGCTTGTAAAATTAGGAATCAAGAGAATAGATTAATTTCATGAAAAAGATATTTAACACAACTGTGAGCTTACCGTTTTTTTTGACCATTTTTTTCCTGGAAATGCCAGCCATCAAAAATAAAGACATTATTCCTCCAGAATGTCAAGTAAACAAGTGGAATTTACCAACATCTTTAAAAACTGAAAATATCAAAAATACACCTGTACTTGTGCAGAGATTAGCAGTTGGTTGTTGTGCAAATGATGTTTCTTGTTTAGATGAGAGGATTTATGGTAGTGAACAGGATAAAATAGCAGATAAAAAGGCCTTACTCAAATCTATTGAGCAGAGTTTAAGATATTTAAAAACAGACAGGGCTGCGGCTGCTTATCAAAAGTATAAATTACCCGGAATTACAAGAGATAGGGTTGATCGTAGTTTGCAAAGATTCCGTCAATTAGTATTATCAACTAATTCGGCTCAAGCATTACAGACAGCTATAGAAAAAGAGTTTATCTATTATCAATCTATTGGTAAAGATAGTCAAGGTACAGTTTTATTTACCGCCTATTATGAACCATTATATTTAGCTAGTCGGAAACCAACAAAAGAATTTAAATATCCTGTTTATCGCTTACCAGCAAATTTAGGATCTTGGTCTAGACCTCATCCCACAAGATTAGAGTTAGAAGGTGCAGATGGTTTACAAGGTGCGAAAGGTAAATTAAAGGGTTTAGAGTTATTTTGGTTTCGAGATAGATTTGAACCTTATATTATTCAAATTCAAGGTTCTGGACGGTTAAAATTAACTGATGGAACACAAACAACAATAGGATATGCAGGCAATACAGCATATAATTATAAAAGTTTGGGTAGAACATTAGTAGAGGCAGGAAAATTACCAGAAAATGGCGTAACAATGCCAACAATTTTTGAGTATTTCCAAAAATATCCCCAAGATTTGAACATTTATCTTCCCCGCAATCACAGCTTTGTATTTTTTAGAGAAACTTACGGTAGGCCAGCACAGGGTTCGGTTGGTGTACCACTGACCCCAGAACGTTCTATAGCTACTGATAAATCTTTAATGCCACCAGGTGCTTTAGCTTTAATTCGCGCACCTTTTCCCTTTGCTAATCATAACGGTAAGTTGGAACATCGTACAGTCAGTCGTTATGTATTAGATCAAGATACAGGTGGTGCAATTAAAGGTGCAGGTAGGGTAGATTATTATTTAGGAACTGGTGATATCGCAGGTAATCGCGCTGGTGTCACAGTCAGCAATGGACAGTTATTTTATTTGTTGTTGAAAACAGAAAAATAATATCTATAATTGCTATCTCTAAGGAAAAAATGGGTGCAGGAAAAAACTTTTTCAGCAGACCCTAATTAAGTAACAGCTATATTTTTAAGCAATAATTATGTAATATAGGACTCCTAATTTTTGATAGCTTGTGCGTGGCGTAGCCAGACAAGACTCAGTACAGAACAGACTGAAATCCGTCCTCCCTGTTCCCTGCCTCACCGAAAATATGGCTGATGCCAAGCTACGCGGACATAAATCAAATCGGAACAATATAGATTCAGTCATGGTTGATGGGTGAAAAATTTTTTGTAGGTATTTCGTTGAATTTATAATCTTAAATCATTGACTATTACAGGTTCACTTGCAAACCATAATTCCTCTAATTCAGCTTCAGTAAAAATATAGCCAAAAGTCGCAGCGAAATTAACTATTTTCCTAGTATCCCAGTGATAACCGCCAAAAACTCCTTGGTGACGGCAATTTTGATAGTATAATTCATAAACACCAGTTTCTAAATTTAACATTTGATAAAAACTTTCAACCTGTTCTAAAGACATACATCGCACTCCTGTTGAATTTTTCCTCTTGTTCATAATCCCCAACTTCTTGAAGAAGTCAGGGATATAGGTGCTGAAAAACCGGAGTTTTTCAAAATTAACTGCACAGTTTATTTAACTGGTAAACACTTCCAAGGGTAAACGACTAAAAGCCAGACGTTCATTTTGGACATCGACAAAAATTGTATCACCGTCGTTAAATTCACCGCGTAAAATAGCCTTAGCAATTTGAGTTTCTAACTCCCGCTGAATGGCTCTTTTTAATGGTCTAGCACCAAACACAGGGTCATAACCTACTTCTGCTAAAAAGTCGATAGCAATTTCAGAAAGTCGCAGGGACATTTTTCTGTCGCTTAATCTTTTTCTCAGTCTATCTACTTGTAGTTGGACAATTTGGCGTAATTCCGACTTCTGCAAACTGTGGAAAATGATCATTTCGTCAACGCGGTTTAAGAACTCAGGACGGAAACTGGTTCGCATTGCTTCCATAACTCGATGACGCATTTCATCATACCGTGAATCATCACCAGCGACATCAAGAATAAATTGAGAACCGATATTACTGGTCATGATGATAATGGTATTCTTAAAGTCCACTGTGCGACCTTGAGAATCGGTAACGCGACCATCATCAAGAATTTGCAGGAAAATATTAAATACATCGGGGTGTGCTTTTTCAATTTCGTCAAATAAAATTACCGCATAAGGACGACGACGAATAGCTTCGGTTAATTGTCCCCCTTCTTCATAACCGACATAGCCTGGAGGTGCGCCAATTAGTCGAGAAACCGTATGTTTATCCATATATTCCGACATATCAATTCGCACTAAAGATTCTTCGGTGTCAAACATATATGCGGCTAAGGCTTTGGCTAATTCGGTTTTACCTACCCCTGTTGGACCAAGGAAAATAAAACTCGCAATGGGACGATTTGGGTCAGCTAGTCCAGCGCGGGAACGTTGAATGGCATCCGCTACGGCTGTTACTGCTTCCGCTTGGCCGACGACACGATGATGTAATTCATCTTCTAAATGCAGTAATTTCTCTTTTTCCGATTCCACCAATTTACTGATGGGAATTCCTGTCCATTTAGAAATAATTTCGGCAATATCAGCTTCGGTGACTTCTTCCCGCAATAAAGCTTTCCCTGTTCCTTGGGCGTTGGTAAGTTCGCTTTCTACGGCTTCTAATTGCCGATGTAATTCGGTTAATTTACCATATTTTAATTCAGCAGCGCGGTTTAAATCGTAGTTTCTTTCTGCTTGTTGAATTTCTAAATTCACTCGATCAATTTCTTCTTTGATTGATTGAATTTTGGTGATAATATTTTTTTCAGATTGCCATTGGGTGCTGAGGGTTCTCTGTTCTTCTTTAAAATCAGCAAGTTCTTTTTCTAGTCTTTCCAAACGTTCACGGGAAGCTAAATCACTTTCTTTTTGTAAGGAAAGTTTCTCCATTTCCAGTTGGAGAATTTTTCGATCAATTTCGTCTAGTTCTTCTGGTTTGGAGGTAATCTCCATCTTCAATCTCGCTGCGGCTTCATCTACTAAGTCAATGGCTTTATCTGGAAGAAAGCGATCGCTAATATAACGACTAGATAAAGTAGCAGCAGCAACTAAAGAACTATCAGAAATTTTCACCCCGTGATGCACTTCATAGCGTTCTTTCAAACCACGTAAAATGGAAATCGTATCTTCCACATTTGGTTGATCTACATAAACTTGTTGGAAGCGTCTTTCCAAAGCCGCATCTTTTTCTATATATTTGCGATATTCATCTAAGGTTGTCGCCCCAATACAACGTAACTCACCCCGTGCTAACATCGGTTTTAATAAGTTACCTGCATCCATTGCGCCTTGAGTTGCACCTGCACCGACGACGGTATGAATTTCATCAATAAATAATACAATATTCCCGCCAGATTCGGTGACTTCTTTTAATACTGCTTTCAGGCGTTCTTCAAATTCTCCTCGGAATTTTGCCCCAGCAATTAACGCTCCCATATCTAAAGCAATGAGTTTGCGATCTTTCAAAGATTGGGGAACATCGCCAGCCACTATTCGCTGTGCTAAACCTTCGGCTATTGCGGTTTTACCAACTCCAGGTTCACCAATTAATACAGGATTATTTTTGGTACGTCGGGAAAGAATTTGGATGGTTCTTCTAATTTCATCATCCCGACCAATTACCGGATCTAATTTTCCTTGACGTGCTGCTTCTGTTAAATCACGTCCGTATTTTTCTAAGGATTGATATTTCCCTTCTGGACTTTGGTCTGTCACTTTTTGACTCCCGCGAATTTGTTTAATAATATGCTTTAATTTGCCTTCATCTAAACCAAATTCTTGGAGTAGACTTTTACCAAAACGATCATCTTTAGCGTACCCTAAAAATATATGTTCAATCGAAATATATTCGTCCTTAAATTCCTGACGATATTTTTCGGCTCGGTCTAATAGTGTATCTAAACTCTTTCCTAAATATACAGAACTACTACTACCAGATACCTTGGGTTGACGTGCCAGAAAGCTATCTGTTCTTTCCTGCACTGTTTGAATATTTATACCTGCTTTCGTAAAAATTGCACTGGTCAATCCTTCTTGTTCCAACAGGGCTTTCATTAAATGCTCACTGTCTAGCTGCTGCTGCTGGTACTGTTTAGCGATATCAGGTGTGCGAGCGATCGCTTCCCAGGCTTTTTCTGTAAATTGGTTGGGATTAGTCGGTTGCATAGCTATTTTGATAAATTACTCTCATGTCGTCATTGTAAAAACACAGCCGCATTCACCTGGATCGGTCTTCACATCTTGATAAAGTAGTATTATCAGCAAACCAGTTATGTTTTTATATAAGTTTTTTAAATAGCTGTTTTTTCAAAAAAGTGCTTGCTGGCGGTTATTGCGAAAAATCTCTACTTATTCTCAATAATTTTGCAATTTATTCTCAATAGTTAACGAAGTTGCGTTGTTTCAGGATTGATATTGACCTATTGAATTTTCATGGTATTATATGGGTATAATACAAGGGTGTTATATTAAATAAAATATTTATTAAGTAAGCTAAGAGTTGAAGAAAAATTTTATACTACCAATTTTCCTAGTCATGAGAACTTACGCACTATACAAATTGGACATGATATAAATCAACGATCATTGGTGATTGCAGGCTGTTGGGACATCATATTAGGAGGGTGCGTCAGACTTGATAATTTGGCACAATTCACATATTTTCTACATCTGACCCACCCTACAAGAGACTGAAACCCATACATCATATTTGATGTTTTCTGTCAATGCGTAAGTCCTAGTCATAATCTAACTCATCCCATTTCTTTGTGAGATAGCAGCGAATTTTTCGATATCTTCCTTGTTTGCATCCTTTCTATTCAAGATATGCAGCTTTGATTGCTTTGACATGAGCTTTCAATTTCTTGGCGTGAGATGGCATAATTTCATAATTCGTAATTCGTAGTTATAGCCGTGGACAGGGTGGTTAGGACATCAATTGATCATGAAACTCCCACTAAAAGAGGGTTTTACTCCTGACTCCTGCTATAGCAAAAACTATTACCTAGTACCGCTTCGCGGAAGTCATGCATTCAAAAGTCAAAAGTCAAAAATAATATGGAGTAAGCTTTTTAGCGATTGAGAATGGTTGGTTTATTTACGCCGTGCTGTACTAGTACCCAGTACCTAATCAAAAAAATGCCTAAAAAACAAAAGTTTCCTTATTTACTTGGTTCCAAATGGACAGCCCAGCAAAAAGTTGATGGTTGGCGACATTTTCAAGTTGTTAATCGCAAAAATCAGGGCAAGTGGGTATATGCCGAAATGGTAGCTGCTTGTGATCCTAATGTGCGCTTTTGGATGAATGCTAAATTATTGCAAGATAACTCTCAATGGCACGCCGGCTGGCAATCACTACAGGAAATCAACGCCATTCAAGAAAATTTATAATATTACATTAAAATTATCTATGTCATGATTTAATTAACTTTAGGCAGCTATTTGATTATTTAATAATAATTTACAACTAAGTTTACTAGCAAACAGGCGATCGCCCATTAACTCCAATCATTCCCTCTGGTTCCATCTGGGAGAGATAGCCAAAAACCATCAGCAAACAGCATAAATCTATAAGCTCCTGGATGAACTGCCACTATATTTTGCTCCTCAACGCTAACAGCTTATTTGCTTTCTGTTGACTGCACTAACATTGACTTAATTCTATAGAAACCATTAACAAAAGCCTGATCATTCCTATTTGTTTTTTGTAACTCTTTTTATATAAAAAGTTTAAAAACCTTTAAAAATTAGATTTTTAAACTATTTTGGGAATTTAATCTGGTAAATCATCATTTTATATATTTATAAACCCCTAATAAATCATTTAAAGTCAATTTACATATTTCCACCCCCTTTCAATTCCCCTTGATTTGAACAATAATGGCACTCACATACCTCACACATCGCCAAAACAGGCTAAGTGCTAGGCAAATGTCCGAGCTAAGAGTTTGACAAAAAACTATCAGAGGCAAATAAAAATGAAACTAGCAGTTTACGGAAAAGGCGGTATCGGCAAATCTACAACCAGCTGTAACATATCCGTAGCCCTAGCCAAACGCGGTAAGAAAGTCCTGCAAATTGGCTGTGACCCCAAACATGACAGCACCTTTACACTGACCGGGTTTCTCATTCCCACCATCATCGACACCTTGCAAGAAAAGGATTATCACTACGAAGATGTGTGGCCAGAAGATGTCATTTACAAAGGCTATGGTGGCGTTGACTGCGTTGAAGCTGGTGGTCCCCCAGCAGGTGCAGGATGTGGTGGTTATGTAGTTGGTGAAACAGTCAAACTCTTAAAAGAACTTAATGCTTTTGATGAATACGATGTAATTTTATTTGACGTTCTGGGTGACGTTGTATGTGGTGGTTTTGCTGCACCTCTCAATTACGCTGATTACTGCCTGATAGTCACCGATAATGGCTTTGATGCTTTATTTGCTGCCAACCGGATTGCGGCTTCAGTCCGGGAGAAAGCACGGACTCACCCATTGCGTCTAGCTGGGTTAATCGGTAATCGTACTGCTAAACGGGACTTGATTGAGAAATATGTAGAAGCAGTACCAATGCCAGTATTAGAAGTATTACCTTTAATTGAAGATATCCGTGTTTCCCGCGTAAAAGGCAAAACTTTATTTGAAATGGCTGAGTCAGATCCTTCTCTGAACTACGTTTGCGACTATTACCTCAGTATTGCTGATCAAATTTTATCTCGTCCCGAAGGTGTCGTTCCGAACGATGCCCCTGACCGTGAACTTTTCTCTTTGTTGTCAGATTTTTATTTAAATCCGAGTAAACCACAGGCCATTAATGTGGAAGAGGAATTAGACTTGATGATTGTATAAAACAATTTACCTCTTCAGGATGGGGGACATTATGGCTTTCTTCGATAGTTTTACGGATTCAATAAAACAGAAGTGGTTGCAGTTCTTTCAGTCCAATCGTGATTGGATTACCCTGCAAATGGCAATAGAATCGGTTTATACCCCTGATGGCGGGAAGCGTCCCTCTTCCTACCTCATCCTGGGAGTAGTAAATGCCCTGGAACCAAAACTAGCCCAGTTGATGTTTCCCTTTGCCAAATTAAATCCCGACGCTGACACCCTTATTGATGTGCTGGGGCTGCACTTTGACCCAGACATTACCCTTGGTAATCGTTTTAGTCCCACCCACGAACCAGAAATGTATTCCCGTGTTTCCCAAGTGGTTGAGGAAGAAATTTCTGAAGACGAACCATCGGCAATTACTAATTTCAGCGTTGTTGAGGAAAAAGAAGTTGCTGTCCACGATTTCACAACAGATACAACTGAACAGCAATGGGAAGAAGAAGATTCATTTGCAAATGGAAATGGCTTTGATGCAATTTCTTTATCTGACGATTCCATCATCGCAAAGGAGTTTGAATCAGTATCCGATTTAGAGATAGAAGATGATTTCGTTGGGATGTCTTTTGATCCCATAGGTTCAACAGAAGATAACGGGGATCAGGCATTAGCAAATCTATCCGATGAAAATGGATTTGATGATTTAAATCAACCTGATGAAACTGAATTTCGTGATGTGTTATCTGATGTCTGGGGAGATGAAACATCCTTGGATGAGGGTGAAGAAAATAATGACCTTTTAGGTGAAGAACTGCCATCTGAAGTTTTTGATGACTCAGAAATTGCTCGTCTCTTCCCTAACAGTTAAATCAGTTATCAGGGAATAGGGAACAGGGAACAGGAAATAGGGAAAAGAAAATTATTTCTTCATTCTCCTGACTCCTGTACAGACGTTCCACCGGAACGTCTCTACTAACTCCTGATAACTGCCTTGTACACCTTAAAAATTAAGGGGAGAATATTAAAATGACTGTCGCTAAAGAACCATCAGCTTTAAATTTTGAATGTGAAACTGGTAATTATCATACTTTTTGCCCTATTAGCTGTGTGGCTTGGTTATATCAAAAAATTGAAGATAGTTTCTTTTTAGTTATTGGTACAAAAACCTGCGGTTACTTCCTGCAAAATGCAATGGGGGTAATGATTTTTGCTGAACCCCGTTATGCAATGGCTGAATTAGAAGAAGGGGATATTTCCGCACAGTTAAATGATTATGAAGAATTAAAAAGATTGTGTGAGCAAATTAAACGCGATCGCAATCCTAGTGTAATTGTTTGGATAGGAACTTGTACCACCGAAATTATTAAAACTGACTTGGAAGGTTTAGCACCTAAGTTAGAAGCTGATTTAGGTATTCCTATTGTTGTCGCTCGTGCTAACGGCCTCGACTACGCATTTACCCAAGGAGAGGACACTGTGTTAGCCGCTATGGCTCATCGTTGTCCTGAAAAGTCTCCAGTATCGGAATCTGAAAAAGGCGAGCGTAACGCCATTCAGAAGCTGATGAATTTCGGTAAGAAAAAAGAAGACATCACTCAAGATGAATCTGAGTATGTAGACCATCCACCTTTGGTTTTATTCGGTTCTTTACCTGATCCGGTTGTTACTCAATTAACTTTAGAATTGAAAAAACAAGGTATTAAAGTTTCTGGTTGGCTACCTGCAAAACGCTTTACAGAATTACCTGTTTTAGAAGAAGGTTATTATGTTGCTGGTGTGAATCCTTTCCTCAGTCGTACTGCGACAACTTTAATGCGTCGGCGCAAATGTAAATTAATTGGCGCACCATTTCCTATCGGTCCAGATGGTACACGCGCATGGGTAGAAAAAATCTGTTCTGTCTTTGGAATTACACCCAAAGGTTTAGATGAAAGAGAAGCACAAATTTGGGCTGGTGTGGAAGATTACGTGAAGTTAATTCGCGGTAAATCTGTGTTTTTCATGGGTGATAATTTGTTGGAAATCTCCCTAGCGCGGTTCTTAGTTCGTTGTGGAATGACTGTTCAAGAAGTCGGTATTCCTTACATGGATAAACGCTATCAAGCTGCTGAGTTAGCTTTGTTAGAAAAGACTTGTCAGGAAATGGGTGTTCCTTTACCAACGATTTTTGAAAAGCCGGATAATTACAATCAAGTCCAACGTATTTATGAGTTAAAACCAGATTTGGTAATTACTGGTATGGCTCATGCTAACCCATTAGAAGCACGGGGTATTAATACTAAGTGGTCTGTGGAGTTTACTTTTGCACAGATTCACGGTTTTGGTAATGCGCGTGATGTTTTGGAGTTGGTAACTCGTCCTTTAAGAAGGAATAATAATTTGAAGGATTTGGGTTGGGATAAGTTGGTGAGAGAAGAAGCGCAGGTTTAAGTTTTTTCGGTAATTTTAAGGGCGGGCTTTTTAGTTCGTCCTTTTTTTATGAAATAACGAACCGCAGAGGCGCAGAGGACGCAGAGAGGAAGAGAAGAGAGATATTTAAATAGGTAAATTACTCTTCAGTAAATATACTGTTCAAATTGTGCTTATATTCAATTATTTTTGATTTTAAGATTAATTTACCCATTAAATAGCTGTGAAGAAAGATCAACAACAGGATTCAGAGTTTGAATCTACGCATAATTCTGCGATATCAGGACAAGAAACAGAGGACACTTCTCAGATAGTTGATAAATTAGAATCTATATCTACTCAGGAGTGCGTGATATCAGAACAAGAAACAGAGGACACTTCTCAGATAGTTGATAAATTAGAATCTACATCTGCTCAGGAATCAGTTATATCATCACCAGAAACCGTACAAAATCCAGAAATAGGAGCAGATATTACAGCTACGTATGTTGCAAAAACTGACAGAATTAGAGCTTTGAGTCAGTTTATCAAGTCAGTAAGTCCTTATTTGTGGGCTATTGTAATAGTCGTTGTTATTATCCCACTACTAGGTAGGGGTTTCATAGCAAATTCCTATCAAAAAGATGTAGGGACTTCAGGTATCAGTAAATCTACGGAAGTATTTATTGATCAAACATCTGACTGGAACAAAGTTGATCAGTCCATTGTAGCTGCTATCAAAAATGCAAATACTACTGCCGAAAATTTTGCATCAACAAAATTAGATGATTGGGTTGATGAATTGATGATTAATGTTGATGGTAGTTTTTTAGATTGGTATTTTAATTACTTCAATCAGAAAAAGCTTGAATTCAGCGTCCCTTTTGTTTGGGCTTCTTCTGCTCTTACTCATTGGGTAGATAGCGATAAACCATCTCCAGATCAAGTAGTAGCAGAGAAAATAACTGAGGATTTTCAACTAGAATTCGCCAAGCGTGTACTCAAACCTAAAATTGCTCAATTTGCACTTGAGAGGATAACAACTGATACAGTAAAGGTGTATGTTTCTCAATTAGAAAAAAATATTTCTAGTATTCAAGGTAGTTACAATATCCCTCAAGGAAACTGGGATCGTTATCTCAATGATATTGCCATCACAATCAATGAGACTCAAGGTGTTGCGTCTAACTTAACACTTAAAACATTAGTAGGTGGCAGTAGCTACTTAGTTGTTAAAGCAGCAATTCCTATGGGGGTAAAGATTGGAAGTCAAATTGCTGCTAAGTTGGCGGGTAAAGCTGGCGCAAAAATGGCTGCAAAAACTGGTGGTGCTATCGCTGGTAAGATAGGCGCAGAACTTTTAGATCCTATTGTTGGTATAGGTATCATAATTTGGGATTTGTGGGATTACAATAACACGGTAAGCGTGAATAGACCGATTTTAAGATCAGCTATTCTAGACTATTTGCATGAAGTCAAGAGTTCTCTGCTGGATAATCCTGCAAATGGCATTATGGCATCAATTCATCAGTTAGAAACTGGGATCTTAAAGTCAGTACAATCGGCTAATCATTCTGGTTAATTGACTATATGTCTGTGTTGGGTTTTGCTGTCGCTGAACCCAACCTAATTTTTTATAAAAAACATACAAAGAGTGTTAGCGAGGCTCTAAGTAGCGATCGCAATTTAGTTATAGAATTAAGGAAGGATTAAGAACTGTAATTAATTAAATGAGTGGAATAGAGAGGGAAATAACTCTAGACACTAGACATATTTCCAAGCATCTCCCAGACACACCACAAATGCAAAGATTATTGCAGCGAGAAGGGTTTGCTCATGTTTTTAAAGATGAAGCAACAATGCTCAGGGTAGCACAAGCCATAATAGAAAATGGCGAGTTCACAGGTATCATTCGTAATCATCAACGATATGGACTCTATTTTGCCAGCGCAATTGGCTATAGAATAGATATTAATGGCAGTCAAATTCCTCTGCATTATGGTGAAATAAAAGTCACTGGAGATAAATATCATGTCATTCCTCGCACCCGAACTAGCCAATAACTGGCAGTTTACAGAAATATGGGTTGACCCCACCTCTTTACCACCCTATGTTTTAATGTTGCTTGGTGACGATAAAAATAATTTTTGCATTTTAGATCCCACAGAAAATTACAAGATAGTTTTTGCTTGTTCCAGTTATGAAGAAGCCAAACTTTGGCTACTTGAGGATGAATATGAGCGTGTGGAAGGACGAGTTTTAGCTGAACAGATAGCATAACTCATCCAGTTAATAGAATAATAGAGTTAAAATAAGTATAAAGTTTTATTTTATCAAAATGTCTGAAACTGTCACTCTCCAACTACCAGAAACACTGGCACAAAAAGCCAAACAAATAGCCGCTTTCACCCATCGCCGAATTGAAGATGTATTACTAGAATGGATAGACCGCGCTAGTCATGAATTACCTGTAGAATCATTACCAGATGAGCAGGTTTTAACCTTGTGTGATTTGCAAATGGAAACTCAACAACAAGAAGTTGTTAGTGACCTCTTAGCGCGTCAGAGAGAAGAACAGCTAAATGATACAGAAAATAGCCAACTAGACGAACTAATGCAAGTTTACCGACGTGGTTTGGTACGTAAAGCGAAAGCCTTAAAAGTGGCTGTTGAACGTGGTTTAATACCTGCAATTAATTAACAGTCTCAGATTAATTAAAAATCAGGTAGCTTAATTTTTTTGGCAGGATTATATATGAACCATCAACTCTATGAACAAGACTTTAATCTTTGGCGAGAAACTATAATTACACAAATCAAAGAAAAACATTTTCATGATGTTGATTGGGAGCATTTACTATTAGAATTAGAAGATATGGGCAAATCGGAAAAACGGTCTTTCTTGAGTAATTTAACAATTTTAATTGCTCACTTACTCAAGTTAACTGTTCAAGCTGATGCTCCTGAAATGATGAAAGGAAGTTGGTACAGTTCTATTACTGAACATCGCTTTAGAATTAAGAAAGATTTACAAGAAAATCCTTCTTTTAATAATTATCTTCATGAGGTAATTTTTATAGCTTATGCTGATGCTAGAAAACTGGCAATTAAAGAAAGTAAAAATGCTAAGTTGGGAGTGAGAAAACCAGATGAAGCAGAATATCCTCTTGATTTACCTTTTACTTTAGATCAGTTATTAGATGATGATTTTTATGGAGATATTAACGCGGATAAATGATACCAATTTTATGGGAGTTTGCAATTTATTTATGTGTTATAATTGGTGTTATGGTTTTATTGTTTAGACATTATGGAAATTACAAGGTTATCTCCTCAAGGAGAGGTGATTATTCCCCAATCTTTACGAGAAGTACATCATTGGGATGCTGGTCAGGAATTTATTATTATTGATATGGGTAATGGGATTTTATTACAGCCTAAAAATCCTTTTCCAGTAACTAAATTGGAGGACGTAGCAGGTTGTTTGAAATATGATGGTGAACCTGCAACGCTGGAAGATATGGAAGATGCTATTCGTCAAGGTGTGGAGGAAATACTGTTTTAACCAGGTAATTCTAAAGGTTGAGAAGGAATAATAAACATTAATTCTGCACCTTCTGGTTTTTGTTCTGTAGATGGTTGTAATTGCAACCATTCATGAAAACTAATTCCTAATTGAGATATTGCTTGTATTTCTGTTTGGTAAGATTCAAACCTGTTGTTAGTTTCAATCATTGATTCCATTACTTCAAATACTTGGGGAAGTCTTTGGAAAGCTGCTTGTTTTAATTCATCGTGATTTGGACCAAACCATCCACCTTGAACTTCGATACGATCTAAAATTGCTGGTGGTAATGAATCAATCCATTGTGTATGATCTTTGGCAATTTTAAATAGATTGTTACGTTGATTTTCAAATACAGCATTTTCATATAGATCCGAATTTATCCATTTATAAATTTTTGATAATCTCTTTAAGTCTATTTGTCCTTGAAATTCTGGATGTAGATATACTGCTGGATTCGATGTCAGTAAAATATTAATATATTTATGAATACGTGATTGAAGAACTTTTTTCCCTTCTTGAAATCTCCGAATTGCTGTATCATGTTCTTCCAGTTCTAAATAACATCGTGCTTCGGCTAGGTAAGCTAAAGATAGAGTTAATAAATATTCATCCGCAATTTGGCTTTGTTTTTCGATTTCTGTATCTGTGAAGCTAGTATAAATATGTTCAGCTTCTAAAAAACGATTGATAGCTTGTAATGCGCTATCCCTTCTATTCTCAACCTTAGTCATGGTAAAAGCATTCATAGCTAAATCAAGTGCAGCACGAAAATTTGCGTAGAAGCTCAAATCAATTTTACGGTTGACTTTGTTTAATAACTCCTCGGCTTTTTGTAGTCTTTGTTCCAGTTCTTTCAATCGCTGTGCTATGACAGCAAAACCCATCACAGAAACACCAAGATTGAGAATACTAGCAGCAGTAGATACTTGCAAAATACTTTGAGAAAATTGTAAACTTTGCCCAATTGAAACGATCTGATTTTCAATACCATCTAAACGCTGATTCACATCAGAAAAGCCTTTAGTTGAAATTGCTGCATTTGCTCCTGAAGCAATTAAGTTAAGTAAACCCGTAATAGGATCAAGTGCATCTTGTATCACTGGAGGAAGAAAGGAGGGATCTGGAGGAGCAATTGAATTAGTGTCTCGCAACCAAGTTACAATTTTCTTACTTGTTACATCCCGAATTACACCCCCAACCCGTTCAAATGTTCCATCTTGTAAGCCTTTAACAACCCAACTTGCTAATGCAAAGGTAACTTGAATTGGTATCATAATTTTTTCCTGGTTGTTAAAACTTCAGCAGCGTTATGTATAACAGTAAAATTGTATATTATTTTATATTACAACACATAACTTTCCTTAGTTAATTATCCTTATAGTGTTGTATCTTGACAACATAGTGAAATGTTTTTTAACATTTGCGTGGCGTGTTGGATAAATACCGCAAAGGAAATAAAAGGAAGAGAATATGCTACAATATGATGATTAGTTAAATGGATTCAGTAATTAAGGTATTAATATTTTCATTACAGCCTGTTTTTTTAACTTCTAGGACTGCATTATATTTACGTTTAAACGATTTTTTCTTGACTTGAATTTGTGTAGAGGTAAGAGGGCATCTAGTGGTAATTATATAGCAATATTTACGAACATTTTTATAATCTTGGGATACAAGTTTAATTGTATTTTCAATTTGTGTAAATGCGTGTTCTACATCAGAACCTTTTAACTCTATATATATTTCAATATAAGGTTCACCAATAATTAATAACCAATCGCATTTAACACCTTGAATATCTAAACAGCCATCTACTTGAATCTTCTCAACTTCTATTAAGTTCTCATTGCCAAAAATTATTTTACTACTTTTCTTTTCTTCTATTAAAATATTTTTATGGTTAACTTTTTCAGAACATTTATCTAAATCCACTGCTTTTATTCTCCAAATTCAAGGTCTATTAATCTTTCAAAAACCTTACTAAATTCGTTTGATACATCATCAATAATATTTGTATCAATTAATTGGTTTTCTTCATTAATTAAACTTTCAAATATGCCATTTTTGATAGTGTAAGCAGCAATATCATTAATATCTAATATTTGATTTTCTGGAACTATTTTAAATAATTCTTTGACTAAATCATTTTGTTCAGATTTTTCTTTTAATGCTTTAAGAGTATTTCCTGCTTGAATGAGATTATTAAAAGCTGTTAATATGTAAGGACTGTGGGTAGTAATAATAAATTTATGTTTTCTTTCAGTTGTATTGAAAACTTGACTAATTAAACTAACAATATGTTTTTGTGATGTAGGAAATAAATGAGCTTCTGGTTCTTCAATGATAAAGATGCGATGAGATGAACTGAAAAAAGGTAAAATTGCTAATATAAGTGCCATAGGTAGAGCCTCTTGTTGTCCAGATGAAGAATAAGACAAGTTTATCTTCCTGTCATCGTTAGTGTATATCCAGTCTTCTCCTTTTTCACGAATATATTTCCCAACAATTATTTTGTTTACTAATTCATCAATCTCATCTTTATATTCTAATAAATTGATATCTTTTCTGGCTTGATACAAGTTTTTAGCTCTTTCATAGGCTGAACCAAATTCTTTAAGAAAATAGTCAATGGTAATATTTTCTGATAAAAAAGAAAACACATTACTTTGTAGAACAGCAAAAAATGATCTACCTGCGGGAATAAAAGTTAATAAATCAAGATTGCTGATATTTTTTCCTGATAGAATATATTTTGAAAATATCTCATCTATAAATTCTCCTATATTTAATTTACTAATACTGGAGGAACTATTTTGAGTTTTATCTTTATAATCAATAATTGTTTTTGTATATTCAGAAAGTAATTTTCTACGAATATTAATTAGATATTCTGAATATTCTAAACTCAGAGTATATTTGTTTTTTGTCGCTTGTTTTGTATACAAGTGAATATAATAATTTTGAACCTCGTCATTTATTTGATAGGTGATATCAAATTTTTGAGAATTCCAAGAATATTCAGGAAATATTTCTTTGAAATTATTAATAATGCTTTTATCAAATTCACTTTTTTTGCGGTTTTTTAAAATGGAATTTCTATATTCAATTAAGAAGGTTTTAAAAAAATAAACTAATTTGGCAATTACGCTTTTACCACTGGCTTCTTGTCCAATAATAATATTTATCTTGGATAAATTAAATTCAATATCATTGATGTTGAAAAAGTTTTTAACTATTAGTTTTTCCATAAGTAAAATTGTAGACTTAATAATACATTTGTATTGCTGAAAGATAAATTGATAATATATAGCGTTTCCCAATATGGTGAAGTACAAAATCATCTGCGTCTATCTGCATTTAATTATTACCTCTTGTACATCACTTGAATGGTAATCGCCATATTATACATTATATTTTGCAAATTTAAAATCCGCATAAATATCATTATCTAATGTATCATCAAATTATACAAACAGGTATCATTCGTAATCACGAACGATATAGACTCTATTTTGCCAGCGCAATTGGCTATAGAATAGATATTAATGGCAGTCAAATTCCTCTGCATTATGTAAGAAATCGCTAAAGAATTTGTGACAAAAACTTCCTTGTTCTCTCTTCCTTCGGTTCAGTAAAAAACATATCAGGAGTTGCTTCTTCAACCAAAGAACCACCATCCATCAAAATCACTCTATCAGCAACTTCCCGCGCAAAACCAACTTCATGAGTGACAACAACCATCGTCATCCCCTCACTAGCAAGATTTCGCATCACATCTAAAACCTCTCTTACCATTTCGGGATCTAATGCAGATGTCGGTTCATCAAATAGCATAATTTTAGGTTGCATAGCTAACGCACGCGCTATAGCTACCCGCTGCTGTTGTCCCCCAGATAACTGTCCTGGATATTTATTTGCTTGTTCTAAAATTCCCACCCTTTCTAACAGTTGCATTCCTAATTCTTCTGCTTGAGCTTTTGGTAATTTCCTCACCCAAATCGGTGCTAAAGTGATATTTTGTAAAACCGTTAAATGGGGAAATAAATTAAACTGTTGAAATACCATCCCCGCTTCTCTACGGATTTTTTCAATATTTCTTAAATCACTACTCAGAATAATTCCATCAATAGTAATTTTTCCTTGTTGATATTCTTCCAAAGCGTTAAAAGTACGGATAAAAGTTGACTTTCCTGAACCGGAAGGACCCATTAAAACAACAACTTCTCCCCGATTTATTGTTAAACTCACTCCTTTAAGAACGTGAAATTTACCGTACCATTTATGAACATCTTCAGCAATAATAATTGGTTCTTGTGCTTTCATTTATTTAGACCTCAAATTAATATAGCGTTTCCTAGTCTGGTGAAGTACAAAATCATCTGCGTTTATCTGCGTCCATCTGCGTTTAATTATTACAGCTTGTACCTCATTTGAATGGTAATTGCTATAAGTTTTTTCTAATTACTTAATTGCTTTTCTAACCTACGAGAAGCTAAAGACATGGAATAACAAAACACCCAATAAATTAAACCAATAAATATATATACTTCCGCATATCTCCCCAAAAACTGCGGTTGTGCTAAAATAGAACGTGCAATTCCTGTTAATTCCACTAATCCCACTAAAGATAAAAGGGAAGTATCTTTAAATAACCCTATAAACTGTCCGACAATTGCGGGAATAACAGCGCGTAAAGCTTGAGGTAAGATAATTAATATGACTACTAAAGGTGTATTCAATCCTAATGCTTTTGCAGCTTCAGCTTGTCCCCTTGGTATTGATTGTAAACCACCGCGCACGTTTTCAGCCATGTAAGCAGCACTAAATAATACTAGTCCTGCAATTCCTCTAATTAAGCGGTCTAAACGTAAATCTGCTGGTAAAAATAAGGGTAACATAACTTGAGCAATAAACAAAATTCCGATTAGTGGTAATCCCCTAACTATTTCAATATAGAGAATAGAAAACCAACTAATTATAAATAAATTACTTGTACGTCCTAATGCTAATAATACACCAATAGGAAAAGAAAGGACAATACTAATTACTGCCATTAATAAAGTTAAAAGTAACCCATTCCATAAGTTTGTTGATACAGATTTTAAACCAAATCCTCCGCCAATTAACCAGATATTAATTGCAAAAGATAATAACCATATTGGTGCAAGTAAAGGAATTATAAATTTAGAAAATTTGCGTTTGATGATATTTTGCTGTTTAGTAAATAGACTCCAGGTTATCACACTTAAAGTTGTAATTATTCCTAAAACAATCCACAATCTCCAATATAAGCTTTTGGGAAATCTACCAACTAAAAATAAATGTATATTAACTTGAATAACTCGCCATTGTGCTTGAGTAAATACCCAAATTACTATTCCTTTCAATATCCAAAAGAGAAATACTAGGCAAAGTATTGTTAATACTGTATTATACCAGTTATTGAATAGATTTTTCTTGAACCACTTTAATTTGTTCATAAATAAATTATTTTTTATTTATTGTTGTTGTTCTCGTTCCCATACTCTGTATTTTCTCGTTTTCTCGTCTCTCGTTCCCATACTCTGTATGGGAATGAATCATAGAAGACTCTGGCTTCTATTAAACCATAGTCTGAGACTATGTGATAGCATTCCCAGTCTGAGACTGGGAACGAGATAACGAGATATAATTATCTTTCTTTTTCTCTCGTTCCCATACTCTGTATGGTAATGAATTATAGAAGACTCTGGCTTCTATTAAACCATAGTCAGAGACTATGTGATAGCATTCCCAGTCTGAGACTGGGAACGAGATAACGAGATATAATTATCTTTCTTTTTCTCTCGTTCCCATACTCTGTATGGGAATGAATTATAGAAGACTCTGCCTTCTATTAAAGCATAGTCAGAGACTATGTGATAGCATTCCCAGCCTGAGACTGGGAACGAGATACTCCTCTATCTTTCTTTAATCTGTACAGTACGATTTAATAAATTCATCATCAAGGAAATTATTAAGCTAAAAGTGAGATAGGTGAGCATAATTAATAACATCACTTCTACTGCTTTTCCAGTTTGATTAAATGTGGTAGAAGCAACAAAATAAATATCAGGATAACCGATAGCGATCGCTAAACTAGAATTTTTTGCTAAATTTAAATATTGACTGGTAAGTGGGGGAATAATTACCCGCAACGCTTGGGGAAAAATCACCAACCGCATCAATAATGTTGGTTTTAAACCTAGCGATAAACCCGCTTCCCATTGTCCTTTTGCTACTGATTTTATTCCACCTCTCACAATTTCCGCAATAAAAGCACCTGTGTAAAATGTTAACCCCAGCAGCAAGGTTGAAAATTCTGGAGATAAGTTAAAACCAAAAAGTTCTATACCATTTTGACTAAAAAAAACTAACCCCCAAAGGGAAGCTTTATTTTCTGCTTTCGGAAAACCGAGGAAAACAGCAAAGTACCAAAATAACAACTGTAGCAATAATGGAGTATTTCTAAATATCTCTACATAAACTAAACTGATTTTTCTCACTAACCAATTCTCAGATAAACGCGCAATTCCCGCAGTTATACCCACAATTGTTGTTAAGAAAATTCCCGCAACTGCTACCCGTAACGAGTTAATTAACCCTACCCATAAAGCGCGAATATAGCTGTCAGTTGGGTTATAATTAATGGGAGTTTCACCAATATCAAAAGATGCTTGTTGCTGGATAAAATCAAAACCGAATTTAATCCCTAATTGTTGTAAATTCCGGTTAAGATTTATCCCCAAAATAGTAACTATTGCTATTGCTAAAATCACAGCTATACATTGCGCTGCAATTTGCCAAAAGCGATAATCACGCCATAACGGTGGTTTTGAATTGGTCATTAGAAATAGGGAACAGAGAACAGGGAACAGGTAAAGAAATTTTTTCCCCAATTATCGAAATGGAGGAGAATAAAGTAAACCGCCTTTGGTGTAAAGTTGATTTTGACCACGAGGGAGATTAAGTTTTGTTTTTGTACCCAGATTGCGATCATAAATTTCACCGTAATTACCAACGTGTTTGACTATCCTGGCTGCAAAATCATTTGTTAAACCAAGACCTTCACCCAGGTTTCCTTCTGTTCCTAAAAAACGCTTAATTTCTGGATCATTGCTATTAGCAAATTGGGCAATATTTTGAGAATTAATTCCTAATTCTTCAGCCTTTGCCAAAGCATAAACAACCCATTTAACAACATTACTCCATTGAGGATCACCCTTAGCAACTGCTGGCGCTAAAGGTTCAGAAGACAGCAATTCATCGAGAATTACATTATCATCCGGTTTAGGTAAAGTTGTACGCCGAGAAACCAAAGCCGAACGATCAGCAGTTACACCATCACAACGACCTTCACTGTATGTCGCAAAAGTAATATTAATATCTTCAAAAACTACAGGTTTATAATTAATAGACCGTTTTCGCATTTGGTCAGCTAAATTTTGTTCTGTAGTTGTTCCAGTTTGAGCGCAAATTGCTTTATCTTTTAAATCATTTAAAGATTTGATCCCGCTATTTTTGCGAACCATAATAGCTTGACCATCGTAAAAAACCACCGGTGCAAAATCTAAACCTACTGAAGTATCACGGCTTAATGTCCAGCTAGTATTGCGGCTAAGTAAATCTATTTCTCCAGTTTGTAAAGCTGTAAATCGTTCTTTAGCATTGAGATTGCGATATTCTACCGCATCAGGATTATCAAACAAAGCCGCAGCTACAGCACGACAAACATCCACATCAATACCGTTATATTTACCATCAGTTCCCACAAAACTAAAACCTGGTAACTCACCACTAACACCACAAATCAGCTGACCACGGGTTTTAACTGCATTACCAATATTACGATTCACTGGGGTTGTCGGATTACTGTCTGTATTTATCCTTGTACCTGAATCACCACCACAAGCACTGAGAGCAACGATGAGCGGAGAGATCATCAGCAAACAAGCTAATTTACGCATAAGCATTATTTTAAAAGTGGTTAAAAAAAATGTACATATCCACCAACAAATACAATACACCTTTGGGACAACTAGCAGCACCAGTCTAAAATCAATGTCCATAGCAAGTTAAACTAGGTGTGGTGACAGTCGCTCCACCGTTCCTTATGAGGCTTTTATGGGAGCTAATCTGAAACAGATAGCCAATTACTTAGATAACCTTGGCTGGGACTACCGTTTTGATGAACAAGAAGACCGGATTATCACAGGTGTAGAAGCTGATCACCTAGAAGATTTTCTGATAGTTGTTCAATTGGATGAGGATGGAAAATTTTTCCGAGTTTTTGCACCTCAAGTTCTTGCAGGAGTCAAAGAACATCCTCATAAAGCATCTATTCTCCAGACAATGCTGGCCATTTCTTGGGAAACCAAAATGCTGCAATGGGAGTATGATCCCTCCGATGGCGAAATTCGTGCCATTATAGAGTTTCCCCTAGAAGACTCAATTCTCACAGAAAGACAATTTCACCGTTGTTTGAGTGGATTAATTCAGGTTGTTGACGGTATAGCCTTACCGCGCCTCCAACACGTGATGGCCACAGGTGAAGATCCGGGCAATATAGAACTAGGGGAAAGACTATTACTCAGTATCCAGGAAGAAGCCCCAGGATTACTGGAACTGCTAGAAAAAGCAATGGAAGCTCGGAAAAAGCGAGGAAGTTTTCCCAACGAGTGAGGCTAATCATCACTGAAATAGCTATACTCCAAAGTGATAACCTCACTAATATACATAAATTTTTTAGGGCTGGATTTTATGACATCCTATACAACCTCCTCAGCCAAAGCGGAAATGAGTGAACTCCGGCGGTTGAAAAGCTTACTACCACCAGAATTACAAAGCTGGGTAACAGTTGAAGGAACAACTGAGGTGAGTCCACCCCTGATCCGCTGCGAAGAAATTGGTAAAGACCAAGTAGAAATTCAAATTGACTTAGTGAAATGGGATGCGCTGGCAATGGATCAGCGTAATCTCTTATTTTGGCATGAAGTAGCTCGTGTCCAAAATGACACAATTCCTAAAGATGGTTGGGAAATGGCAGCACTGGCTATTGGCTTAGGTGGTGCTGTGGGTGAATTATGGGTACAGGATGGCTTGCTACTGGTATTAGCTTTAGCTTTATGTGGTGTTTCCGGCTGGCGACTCTATCAAAAGAATAACGGAGACAAGCAAATCAAAGAATTAGTTGATGCTGACGAAAAAGCGATCGCCCTAGCAACTCGTTTTGGTTATAGTCTTCCCAACGCCTACAAAAGTTTGGGCAGTGCCTTGAAAACCTTAATCGACACTACCCCCGGTAAGCGTCAGCGTTCTCGCTATGAAACCAGGCTTTCCGCCCTGAAACGCAGCGCCAACAAAGCCAAAGCCAAATCTAGACCCACAGAGGAAGACGGCATCTAGAACCTAGCAACTGAGTGGGTTTGGTGACATCCAACCCACAAAAAAAGCAACTGAATATAATTATTTGGTTTTTTTTGGTTTTTTATTGGTTTGAAAATAGTCATCCTTATTGAGCCAGCCAGCCCGTCTTTATCGAAGCATCCTTATGTCTTCTTTCCGCAAATTTTTCTTTTGTTGCCTCTTAGGAGCATTATTAACTAGCATAATTTTATTCGCTCCTATCAAAGGCTTAACACTACAAACAATAAACAAACCATCTCCACCCCAAAAACAACGTCTGTTGGTGGGTAGTGAACTTGACTATCCTCCCTACGCTCTAGTCAATTCCCAAGGGAAGGCCGATGGCTTTAGCGTCGATCTGATCAAGGCAGTTGCTGAAGTGATGGATCTAGAACTGGAATTTAAAGTCAAACCTTGGAACGAAATTCGCACCAACTTAGAAAAGGGAGAAATTGATGTTTTACCATTAGTTGCTTATAATCCAGAACGCGCTCGCGTCTTCGATTTTTCTGCACCTCATACCATCGCCTACGCAGCAGCTTTCGCCCGCAAAGGCAGCCCAGCAATTAATTCGGTTGATGATTTAAGAAATCAAAAAATTATTGTCATGAACTCCGATTGGACTCATGATTATTTACTCAAAAAAAATATATCAAAAAATATAATTCCCGCCAAAGATTTAGCTGATGCACTCCGTCTGCTGGCTTCAGGAAAACACGATTATGTCTTTGCTCCCATGCTTCCCGGTTTACTTTTAGTTAAGGATCTCCACCTATCTAATTTGCAAGTAGCAGGAAAACCTATTCAGGTAGAGAATAATTACTTCTCCTTTGCAGTAAAAAAAGGTAATGATAAATTATTGGTTCTCTTGAATCAGGGATTACAAATTATTAAAGCTAATGGTAAGTATGATGAAATCTATGATAAATGGTTTGGTGAAGTAGATCCAAAAGGTATTGCTCAAGAAGAAGTTTTTAAATTAATTAGAAATATGATAATTGGATCTGTTGTACTTACCTTTGGTGTGATTACATGGTCTTTTTCACTGAAAAGAAAAGTTCATTTTCGCACCCTAGAACTGCAAACAGAAATTGCCCAACGTATAAAAATAGAATCAGAACTTCGTCAAACTCTCCAACTTAAAGATGAATTCGCTAAAACTGCTACAGAACAAGCAACTCAAATCGAACAAGCAATGAAAGAGCTAAGGCAAACCCAAGCTCAACTTATCCATACAGAAAAAATGTTAAGTTTAGGGCAACTTGTTGGGGGTATTGCCCATGAATTGAATAATCCGATTAGTTTTATTTATGGTAATTTATCACATCTGCAAGACCATAATCAAACTTTAGTCAGCTTGGTTAAATCCTATCAGCAGCATTACTCACACCCACCAGAATGGCAGCAAGCAGGTTGGGATCAAATAGAAATAGATTTCATAGTTGAGGATACAAATAAAATTCTCAAATCCATGAAATTCGGTAGCGAACGCATTCGCGATATTGTCATTTCTCTACGTAATTTTTCCAGACTCAATGAAGCTGAATTTAAACAAGTTGATATTCATAAAGGTATTGATAGTACACTGGTAATTTTGCAAAATCGCCTCAAAATTAAACCCAGTTATCCAGAAATTCAAATCATTAAAAACTATGCTCAACTTCCCCAAGTAGAATGTTATCCTGGACAATTAAATCAAGTATATCTCAATCTATTAACAAATGCGATAGATGCTTTAGAAGAAAAATTTAAACAGAACGAATTAACAATTCAACATCAAAAAAATTTAGATGTTCAATTTCGTGATCCTCAGATTTGGATTACTACAGATTTAGTCGATCATAATCTCGTAAAAATTAACATTTCTGATAATGGCTGTGGAATTTCCGAAGCCGTGAATAAACGTATTTTTGATCCCTTCTTTACAACTAAACCCGTTGGTAAAGGAACTGGGCTAGGCTTATCCATCAGCTACCAAATTGTGACTGTCCAACATGGGGGCAAATTGTGGTGTAATTCCACACCAGGAAAGGGAACTCAATTTGTAATTGAAATTCCTCTCAGCTTATCTGCCACAAATTGAGGACTTTCACATATAGCAAAAGGCAAGAGTGAACGAAGCTCATGAGTCTGCCTGTCAGCAGACAGGTAGATTGGAGTAGGTTTTATATTTGGAGTAGGTTTTATATAACGGTAACAAACATAGCAGAAAGTTCCAATTTGCCAGGATCTATCCTTTGAGAGACAATTATCTTGACAAAAATCAATAAATTTGCATCAAAGCATAGTTGGAGAAATTTTTGATGTTCTGCCCAAAGACTTTCGCCACTAACAACCAAGCAGTTTTACAAATTAGTAAACGATCACACCCCTGGTAACAATTGTGCCAAAAACGGGGTATGAAAAAGAGCTTTGCCTGTAGTTAAGCTGATGTTATCGTGTAGAGAAGATAAATTTTGCTTTTCTATCCATTTGATTAACATAGCTGGGGGAATAGGATTAGAGTAGATTTCAAAATCTAGTAATCCAAGTGAACGCTCTATTTTGCATGGAGAGGGCGCATTCCATATCTGGGTGCGGCCACAAAAATCACAACGCAAGTCGCCAAGACCAAAGCGAATAAAAATCTGACGTATCCCGACGTTGAGACCCTCTCCTTGAATAGCAGAAAAAACTTCAACCAGGCGTGCAGTAGGTTTAACTGTAGTTTTAGCAATCATGAGATGATAGATAGCAGTGCAATCCTCGCACTAATTTGGCACCTTCACAAGCAGTTTTTAGCTTCTTGTTTGACTGTGAACCTGATTCAGCGATCTCCTATCTTTGAGCTAAAAACTAGCCACCTGTTCTTAATCCTATTTTTTCAAAATTAGGTTAAGCAATTTTCCAGGACAAAATAATGTTTGGCAGATTAGATTTAGATGGCAACTAAAGTGCATAGCTTCATGAGTAGCCAACCCACAGAGGCAGATTTTCCAGTTACTTACCTGAATGACACAGCAATAGTGCAGGTGTCTATCCGTTTGAGCGTGCTTGAAGCTGTCCGCTTTAAGCAAACCTGCCAAAGCCTCATCAAACCTGATTCACATCCTCAGCAAGTTGTGATTGACTTCCAAAACACTATCTTTATGGATAGTAGTGGTTTGGGGGCTTTGGTGAGTAATTTTAAATATGCCCAGGAACAAGGGATCGTATTCCTACTTCGGAATGTTACTCCCCAGGTTATGGCAGTGCTAAACCTCACAGGATTAGATCAGGTATTTTCTATTGAGTCTTCTAACAGCGTCGAACCCCTAGAATCTATTAACCTTGGAGATCCTCGGAAAACCGTTGCTCGGAAAGCAGATCCCCTCCCTCAGACTCATCCTTCTGTGGCCTCTTGGATGAAAAGACTGATTGACATAGTGGGATCCTTGGTGGGTTTAGTCATTACAGGATTTTTATTTATTCCTATTACGATCGCTATTCAAATCAACGATCCAGGTCCAATTTTCTTTAAACAAACCCGCTGTGGGTGGATGGGTAAGCATTTTCCTATTTGGAAATTTCGTTCTATGTGTGTCGATGCGGAAGCCAAAAAATCCCAAGTTAAAAACCAAGTCGAAGGCGCTTTCTTCAAAAATGATAACGATCCCAGAATTACGAGAGTAGGACGCTTTTTACGCCGTACCAGTCTAGATGAACTGCCACAATTTTGGAACGTCCTCAAAGGCGAAATGAGTTTGGTTGGTACTAGACCTCCTACCCCTGATGAAGTGGAACGATATGAAGTACCAGAATGGCAACGTTTGGATGTTAAACCGGGGATGACTGGTGAATGGCAGGTAAACGGCCGCTCAACAGTACGTAGTTTTGAAGATGTCATTCGTCTAGATTTGCAGTATCAAAAAAATTGGACTTTAGTTTACGATATCAAGCTGATTCTCAAAACTATAACCATTTTGTTTAATAAAAACAGTGGTGCTGTTTAACAGTTATCAGTGATTCAGTTTCATCACTGAGATTTTGGTTGCCAACACATAAGGTTTCAGGTGTTGATGCCAGGTGTCAATCCCCCTCAAGTCAACCCCTCAGAACTTTTTACATTTCATTTATCAATTTACCCAAGCTGATCAAAGCAGCTCTGGGTAAATTTTAGTTTGAGGTCAGGATTTATAAGTACCTCAACAAGCCCTAATTATACGTTTTGCCAAAACATAGAAATCTCTGTAATCTTGTTCTGTTACCTGTTCCCCGTGAAGAGTTCCCTAAATGTGCAATTTATTTTGCACGAATACTTAGCCGTGACCAGTGGTGATCAGAAAAAGTTCAAATGTCTAGTGACTTCATAAATCCTGATAGTTGACAAAGATTACACAAACAAGAGAATATCACAAACACAGCCTAGAGCTTTTCACCGTAAAATCAAATAATAATCGTACAAATAATTACTAAGCACCCGAATAAACCTCAAAAATACAAAGCTTGGAATCTACCTTGATCGATACTTGTGGACAAACCTGAATCTTCTTTATGAACCTGATATTAAAATTTACACAATCTTCAACGAAAAGTTACTGGCAAAGTAAAAGTATAAAGAGATAATGAAGTAATATAGGAGTCTAGTATAGTTCAAAGTAGCTTTAACAACAGATACTGACTGTCATTCCAGAAAAAACCAGGGAATCCTGACTAATTTGTTATGCGGATTTTAATTTACTCTTACAACTACCACCCAGAACCAATTGGTATCGCTCCACTAATGACTGAATTAGCAGAGGGACTGGTCAAACGCGGACATCAAGTACGCGTAGTCACAGCCATGCCTAACTACCCTGAACGTCAAATTTATCAGGAATATCGGGGCAAATTTTATGCGACAGAACATAAAAATGGTGTGCAAATTCAACGCAGTTACGTTTGGATTCGCCCCCAACCCAACCTATTAGATCGGGTCTTGCTCGATGCTAGTTTTGTAGTCACCAGTTTTTTACCAGCACTGATGGGCTGGCGACCAGATGTCATTCTTCTCACATCCCCATCTCTGCCAGTTTGTATACCCGCTGCTGTTTTAGGATGGTTACGCGCCTGTCCAGTCATTTTAAATCTACAAGATATACTACCTGAAGCAGCCATTCACGTCGGTCTGCTGAAAAATAAGTTACTAATCAAAATATTCACCGCTTTAGAAAAATTTGCCTACTCCACCGCTACCAAAATTAGTGTAATTGCTGATGGGTTTGTAGAAAATTTGCTCTCCAAGGGTGTAGAAGCCAGCAAAATTGTGCAAATTCCCAACTGGGTGGATGTGAACTTTATCAGCCCTCTACCAAAAGAAGACAACCCCTTCCGCACTGTACACAACCTCAAAGGTAAATTTGTGGTCTTATATTCTGGTAACATCGCCTTAACACAAGGGCTAGAAACAGTGATTAAAGCTGCTGCAAAATTACGTGAAATCACAGAAATAACCTTTGTGATTGTGGGTGAGGCTAAAGGCTTGCAGCGACTACAACAGCAATGCTTAGACTGGGGCGCAGATAATGTTTTATTATTACCGTTTCAAGCCCGCAAAGACCTACCACAAATGTTAGCAGCAGCAGATGTGGGTTTGGTAGTACAAAAGAAAAACGTGATTTCCTTCAATATGCCATCGAAAATCCAAGTTCTGCTGGCCAGTGGCAGAGCTTTAGTCGGATCTGTACCTGAAAATGGTACGGCAGCCAGAGCAATTAAACACAGCAGCGGTGGAGTAATTGTTCCTCCAGAAGATCCTCAAGCCTTAGCTGGGGCAATTTTAGCCCTCTACCAAAATCCAGAAAAGGTAAAAACTCTAGGTGAAAATAGTCGTCAGTATGCCATTGAGCAATATGCCTTTGAACAAGCTTTAAATCAATATGAGACATTATTTGCGTCTTTGACAGCAGCGGAAACAGAAATTCAGTCGACAGTAGTGACAACAGCAGTCAGTAGTCAGCAGTCAGCAGTCAGCCAGCCCCATAAATAAAACTAGAAATTTAGTTGCTGTCTTTAACTCTGAATCAGGATTCCTTTTTTTCTCGCCTTGCCCATACCCCTAAACACCTATTTTTTTGTTAGTATTCAAAAAAACCTATTCGTAGAATGGCAACTTGTTTGTCAGTAAATCAAACAAGTGATTACAAAAGGAAACAAGCACCTGAGGTTGAATGACTGATTATTTGCAAGGAAATTTCCCATTAGAATCTGTTCCACTGAGCAAGAGTGCAGTGAACACCGCAATGTCTAAAACTGATGACACGAGTGGAAAATTAGCTCTAACCATCGCCGCAGCTGGGACAGAACGCAAAGCAGGTGAGATTTTATTGCTGAGAGTAGCAGATGTCTCTTACCTATCTGACTACTTTGTGATGATGACTGGCTATTCTAGGGTACAAGTCAGAGCGATCGCCGCAGCAATAGAAGCAAAAGTCGAAAGTGACTGGAATCGTCGTCCGTTAAGGACAGAAGGCAAAACAGAAGGTAGTTGGGTGTTACAAGATTATGGGGACGTAATCGTTCACATCATGATGCCCAAGGAACGGGAGTTTTATAATTTAGAAGCGTTCTGGATTCATGCTGAACGCATCTCGCTACCAAACTCTGATCAAGAAGTTGAGGATAAGCCAAAATGATAAGATCCTCGGTTTTTAATTGCCCAGTTCCGACAGAACAACAACCGCTAAATGAGTATGAGGAATTGAAAAATTCCTGGCTATTTCGGGATACTACTCTAAATTGGCGTAATTATCTCACCAAGATTTTTTGGATTTGGGGTTGGTCTTGGCTAGTGGCAGGTCCAGTAGCAGCGGCCAGCTTTCCTCCACAAAAGCATATTGTTGATTTTATTCTCTGTGGTTCTGCTGCTGCCAGTGTGGGGGTAGTGCTGGTATTGGTGCGGTTGTATTTGGGTTGGTTCTATGTGCGCGATCGCCTTTATAGTCCCACAGTGTTCTATGAAGAATCTGGTTGGTATGACGGACAAACCTGGACAAAACCCCAGGAAGTCATCACCCGCGATCGCCTAATTGTCACCTACGAAATTAAACCCATTCTCCAACGCTTGCAAATTACCTTTGCCGCCTTGGCTCTGATGTATCTTATTGGTACTATAGTTTGGCGTTTCCTATAAATTAGCCATTAGTCATTGGTCTTGCACAAGTGGCAAATGATAACTTACAACTGACAACTTACAAAATAGATATAAACCCATGACAATGGGAAAAAGAACACAAGCCACAGCACTGGAAGTCCGGTTGCTGCGGGAAGGTATTATCGAATCTCGCCACATAGTCCAGGCTGTAGTTAGCGACGAACGGGGACGAGTTCTATCTGTTGCTGGCAACGCCGAAACCGCTGCATTTGCCCGTTCAGCCCTCAAACCTTTTCAAGCCCTTGCTGTCACCAGTACAGGCACTTTGGAACGCTATGATTTGAGCGATCGCGACTTAGCAATTATCACCAGTTCCCACAAAGGCAGCATTGAACAGGTGCGACAAGTATTTAACATCCTCTGGCGGGCTGACCTTGACCCCACTACCTTGCAATGCCCAGTTCCTACAGGTAAGCGCAGTACATTAGAATATAACTGCTCTGGTAAACACGCCGGAATGTTAGCAGTTTGTCAGCAACGCCATTGGCCTTTAACTAACTACTTGGATCGTAAACACCCAGTCCAACAGTTAATTATCACCAAAGTAGCAGAATTACTGCGAATGCCAGCGGAGGAATTTCTCACTGCCCATGATGACTGTGGCGCACCCACATATCTGATGCAACTCAGCCAAATGGCTTCTTTATATGCTGTACTCGCTTCCAGCAATAACTTGGATATGGAACGCATTGTCCGCGCCATGAATCACCATCCTGCTATGGTGGCAGGGGAAGGAGAATTCGATACGGAATTAATGCGCCTAGCTCCTAGTGAATTGGTTAGTAAAGCAGGTGCAGAAGGTATACAGTGTATTGGCCGACTTGGTGAAGGAATGGGATTGGCTATTAAAGTTATGGATGGTGCTAAACGGGCAAAATACGCCGTAGCTATTCATCTGCTTCAGCAAATGGGTTGGATTAGTCCCAGTGTTGCCCAAAGCCTATCCGAAAAATTTATGAACCTGGGGAAATACAAGCGTTTGGAAGTAATTGGAGAATTATCGCTTTTGTAGTTGACAAACTTTTGACTTCGCGTTATATTAAAGAAGTCGAGAGACGAAAGCAACGCGGGATAGAGCAGCCTGGTAGCTCGTCGGGCTCAAGACGGAAGATTAACTAAACGCTTATCAGTTAGTCTTGCATTGGGCGGCATACAAAGAAACTTGTATGTGTTTATCTGTCAAACTCGGGGAAGCCAATAGCGCGGTAATCCCGAACCAAGCTCCAGAAATGGAGAAGGTGTAGAGACTGGAAGGCAGACACCCTAACGTTAATGACGAGGGTGAAGGGACAGTCCAGACCACAAACCAGTAAAACTGGGCAACGAAAGTTGTAGTTGGTAAGCATAACCCGAAGGTCAGTGGTTCAAATCCACTTCCCGCCACCAAATTAAAAAACAAAGCCCTGTAATCTTAAATGGTTGCGGGGTTTTATTTTATGCTGACTAAGTTATTTTATACAGTTCTCTATTATTTTTATGTTAATATAACCAAATATTTTTACGCATAAATAAATATACTGGTTTATAATTTCTCCACAACTGATTTTCTAAAAAATGAAATAAATTAATGGTTAATCCACAAACAGATAGTGAATGGACAATTCATTCTCTAAATATACATGGAACTTTTTTTGAACAGTGGTGTGCGGATCTTTTTCAGTCTGTACCAGGTTGTAATGTAGTATCAACTAACTATCCGGTAGAGTTTCCTCTTCAGAGTAATTCTCTGAGAAGTAAAGATAAAGAAAGCGCCCTTGATATATGGGTTGAATTATCTAATCAAGATGAAGTTTATGCTTTTTTAATAGAATGTAAAAAGAATAATCCAGAACTTGCTAACTGGATTTTTTTTCCTAAAAGAGGAGATAATGCCAGCAGAAAGTTTGTTTCTCGTATTATAACTACTGATCAAAATATTCAATCATCTAGGTATTCTATGGAACAGACTAGCCCAGTAAATTTTTTCAATGAAGCTAGAGAATGTCGTAAGGATTATCAATCGAAAGACGAAAAAAATAAACAAAAACCAGACGATAGACAAAAAACAAAAACTGCCAATAATACTATATCAGACGCATCTTATCAAATATCACTTGCCACCCAATCTATATGGCATGAAGAAACAAATTTAGCCGTCGAATTACAGAATAGACGGTTAACATCTCGATTGAATTATCGTGTAAAAACATTTATTCCATGTATTGTAACCACAGCAAACCTTTATTCGTGTAGTTTTGATCCGCAAGATGTAGATGCTAGTCGAGGAGAAATAAATTTTGATAAAGTTAATTTGGAAAAACAGCCATTTGTATTTTATGAATATCCTTTACCTAGACACCTTCAATCTCCGGTATCAGACATGGTTGATATTATGTTAAAAAGCAAAAAAGATATTTCTGTAAGAATGGATATTATCATTATAAATAGTCTACATTTACAGAATTTGTTAACTCAACCACACGCTATAGAAAATATAATAAATACAATTACTAATACTTGAAAGTAATTAACAAATTAACCCTTTTTATTGTGTAGATGGATACAAAACTTAAAGGAGATATAGCAGAAGAAGCAGCTACTCTTCATGCTTTAAAACGTGGTTGGGGAGTTTTAAAACCTGTCGGTGATAGACTAGCTTACGATTTAGTATTTGACGTTGAGGGAAACTTAATTAAAATACAAGTTAAATACGCTTGGTTTGATGAACCTTCTGGTAATTATGTAGTAGATAATCGTCGCACGAAAACAAATAGACGGATCATGATTAGGGATGTTTATCAACCCTCAGATTTTGATTTTGCGTTGGTATATGTAGAAAACCTTGACCTTTTTTATGTTTTTCCTGTAGATGTTTTTATTAGCTACGAAAGCGAAATACATCTTGTAGAGGCTGAAAAAAGACAGCGCAAACCTCGTTCAGCAGAATATCGAAATGCTTGGGAATTAATCATAAACATCAAGCGTGAAACTAGCGAGATAGGGTAATGGGAAGAAAATCAAGAATTACCCATTACCCATTACCTAAAATCCCAACTTTTGCAAAACAGGTTTTGTGGAAACAATGTGACGTTCTAAACCCAATTCTTGAGGACTAACTCCCAGTGCTAAAGCAATTAATTGAGGTAAATGTAAAATAGGTAAACCTAACTTTTTACCAATCACCTTTTCTACCTCTGGTTGACGAGAATCTAAATTAAGATGACACAAAGGACAAGGTGTAACAATACAATCAGCACCGCTTGACAAAGCATCTTGAATGTGCATCCCTGCCATTTTAAAAGATTCGGTAGTAGCATAACTGGAGAGAGGCCAACCACAACATTGGGTACGTCCACGATAATATATAGGAGTTGCTCCTACAGCCCGAAACACATTTTCCATTGCTTCTGGTTGAAATGGATCATCTAATGGCATGGATTTTTGAGCGCGGAGGAGATAACAGCCATAAAACGCTGCACATTTGAGGTTAGATAACTTGCGGGTGACACGTTGACTGATGTTCTCTAAACCGTAATCAGTCACTAAAGCGTAAAGTAGATGTTTAACTTCTGTACTACCCCGATAAGGAGAACAACCTTCTTTTTCTAGCAGCCCATTAACTTGATTAACATAAGTTGGATTAGTTGTTTGGCATTCCTTGAGGCGTTCATCAACATGACCAATAACACCTTGACAAGTGCTGCAATGGGTGAGAAGAGGCAAATTTAATTCCTCTGCTAAAGCGATATTTCTGGCGTTAACGGTATCTTCCAACAATTGGGAATCTTCCTTAAACGTACCTGAACCGCAACAAGCAGCTTTTTTAAGTTCAATTAATTCAATACCCAGAGCTTTGGTAAGTGATTGAGTGGATAGATAAAGCTCCCGACAAGCTCCTTGAGCAACACAACCGGGGTAGTAAGCGTATTTTAGGGTTTGAGATAGCATAAAATTATATTTGAGTCAGAGGGTAGAGATCGCCCTGGTAAAACAAATCTAACAGTTTGATTATCACCCGTGAGTTTAGCTTGAAAAAGACAGAAAGCAGAAGGCAGAGGTTTTTTAATTTTTAATTATTCTATTCCCTGTTAAGAGTTCCCTGTTCCCTTTTTCTGATAACTGTACTCAGGATCACCCTTTCCGATAAGATGTATATGCTCAAAAAACATTGCCCATAAAGAGCAGATCATAGCAACTGGTTAAGGAATTTTATCTATGAGCCAAGCAGACATTTTTGAAAGAGTAAAGAAAATCATCGTCGAACAACTAGACGCTGAACCTGAAAAAGTTGTGCCAAATGCCTCATTTACAGATGATTTAGGGGCTGACTCCCTAGATATCGTGGAACTGGTCATGGCTTTGGAAGAAGAATTTGAGATCGAAATTCCTGATGAAGCTGCCGAAAAGATTTTAACCGTTCAAGAGGTAGTAGACTACATCAACAATAACGTTGCTACATCTGCTTAAGAGTTTTGAGGGACTGGGTATCAGAAGCTGGGGACAGAAAAATATTGAATTTTGAACTGTTCCTAATTTTGATGCCAATTATCCTTCATTCCTCATCTCCAGTCTTTCTATTGTTCTACCTGCTGCTTTTTCGCCACCTTTAACTGAATCATGACAGACTATAAACGTAAACGCGTTGTTGTAACTGGTGTTGGCGCGATTACACCTATTGGTAACACACCATCTGAATATTGGGAAGGATTGTTAAGCGGACGTAATGGGATAGACTACATCAGAGCTTTTGATGCGTCTAATCACGATTGCCGCATTGCGGGGGAAGTGAAAAACTTTGATCCGCATGAATACATGGAGAAAAAAGAAGCCAAGCGCACAGATCGGTTTTCCCAATTTGCGATCGCAGCTTCTAAACAGGCTATATCAGACGCGCAACTAGTTATCAATGACCTCAACGCCGAACAAATAGGTGTCATGATCGGTTCAGGCGTTGGAGGAATTAAAGTATTAGAAGACCAGCAAACAGTCTATTTGAACAAAGGACCAGATCGCTGTAGTCCATTCATGATCCCGATGATGATTGCCAACATGGCAGCAGGATTAACAGCAATTCATACTGGTGCAAAAGGTCCAAATTCCTGTTCTGTTACAGCTTGCGCGGCTGGTTCTAACGCCATCGGTGATGCCTTTCGCTTGATTCAAAATGGATACGCCCAAGCAATGATTTGTGGCGGAGCCGAAGCAGCAGTAACACCATTGTCTGTAGCAGGATTTGCCGCAGCCAGGGCGCTTTCCACAAAGAATGACCCGGATAAGGCTTGTCGTCCATTTGACAAAGATCGGGATGGCTTTGTTATGGGTGAAGGTTCGGGAATTTTAATTCTGGAAGAATTAGAACACGCCATCAGTCGCGGCGCTCGGATTTATGCAGAAATGGTCGGCTATGGGATGAC
>RDYJ01000181.1 GCA_004293145.1 Nostocales cyanobacterium
AAAAAAAAAAAACCGTTTAGGTAAATCAATATGAGGATCAGGACCAGTATCAATACCGATAGTTTTTACATCAATGAGTTGCCCTAAAGCAAAGTTAGCAGCATCAATAATAATTCTACTACTACGGCCAGCCTGATTCATAGTTGCTAGTCTTTGCTCAAGATTGCACTTTTGACAAAACTCCCGAAAATAAATCGGATCAGCAGGGGTAAAAGTTGAATTAATAGCTTGGTTAGGATCACCAACTCTAATTAAATTAAGTTTTGATTGCTCTGAATTATTCCTATCTTCTTCACTAGCTAATATTTCTAAAAGGTCTGTTTGTAGTTGACTAGAATCTTGGGCTTCATCTTCAAAGACGGCGAAAATTTTGTTTTTTTCAATCCGTCGGGCGCTATCGTTTTTTAACACCTGCAATGCAGCTAAAATCATATCGTCGTAGTCAATAAAATCCTGCAATTGCATTAATTTTTGATATTCTTCATACAATCCCGCCGCGACACGTAAAATTTGATAGGGATCTTTGCTTTTTTCACTCCAATGATCAAGTTTTTCCGGTAATATTCCCGAACTTTTAGCTTCATGAATCACGGTATAAGCCAAATCTGGTAATATTTCCGTTCGCAGCACTGACTGACGACGCAACTTTTCTGTTTCTTCTCCGTCAAATTGTTGACCTTCTAATAAACGGCGATAAATGACAGGATGCTTATTTATCCATTGTTCTACGGCTATACGAATGAAACGATGACTTTGATTAGGAGTAATTAATGTGACGTTTTCTAACTGCAAACCCGATAAATCAGGATGACGACTGGCTATATTTAAGGCTAAACCATGCAAGGTATAAACCACAAAGCCTGTTTGTGGTAAGGATAATTCTTTTAACTTGGTGCGGATTTTGAATTTCAGGTTAGCCGCAGCGGAACGGGTAAAAGTAACAACTACCAACTGACGGCGATAATTGTTACCTGTGGAAATCGAATGCTGATACTGACGCGCTATGGCTATGGCCGCAGCAGCAGCCATCCCCGTAGATTTACCCGCACCAGGAACAGCAGATACAGCCAAGGGTCCCGTTTCCCAGTCAGCCATCTGCTTTTGTCCAGGTCGCAATTTATCCCGAATTTTGTCGATGTTTTCCCTTAACTTAGTCAGGGATGATGGTTGAATTTCTGCTGATTCCACGATTTCTGGAAAATCTATATCTGTATAATTAGCTTTTGACATATTAAAATTTAGACTTTTATTTTGATGACAGGACAAAAATGAACAATATTGATTTATGATTTATTTGCATTTCAATTGGGAGCATCCCAATCAAAGAAAAAATCAACGCAGCAATACTAAAAACTCTCTTAAACCCTGTTAACTTTGTGTCCTTTGCGTCCTTTGCGGTTTATTCATATCAAGCCTTGGAGCAATTGCCAGATTTCAAAAAAAATAAACTTACACATTTGGGATGCTGCCTTTCAATTTTCACAGTTTACTGTCTACAAATTAATATCAATTATTCATAATTTTCTCATGAAAAATCGCCAACTTTATCTACATTATCTGGGTTTAATTGGTGCGATTGCACTGGGGGCTATGCTGCGCTTTTGCAATTTGAATTTAAAACATTTATGGTTAGATGAAATCATTACCGCTATTTTTAGTTTGGGTAAAAGTTACCGTGATGTACCGTTAGATGTCCTCTTTCCTCTCCAGCACCTACAGGAAATTTTTACTTTTCAATCTGGAATTAGTTGCTCGCAAATTGCGGAAAATCTGGCTACTTATTCCACCCATCCCCCGCTGTTTTTTTGTGGAATGTATAAGTGGTTAGAGTGGTTAGAACCCTTGAATCTACAGTGGGTGACAAAATTGCGATCGCTCCCTGTTTTATTTGGTGTAGCTACAATTATAGCTATTTATGGTGTTAATAGTATTGCCTTTTCTGCCACCTCTGGAATTATGGCAGCTTTGTTTATGGCATTATCCCCCTTTGCTGTTTATCTCTCCCAAGAAGCAAGGCACTATACTTTACCTATGCTATTAATTAGCATAGCATTATTTTTGCTCATTAAAATTAAACAAGATATTTTTGAACATAACAGTTCTAAATTTTTGATCTGGATATCTTGGGTTACTATTAATAGTATTGGTCTTTATGTGCACTATTTTTTTATTCTCTCTTTGAATGCTCAAATTCTCACCCTTTTATTCCTAATTTATAGGGGTAGATCCAAAATCATCAACCTCCAGCAAATCTGTTTATATTTATTTTTCTCGATCAGCACTATTATTATTAGCTTTATCCCCTGGTTAATGGTGATATTCCGTCATTTTCGCAGTTCAGATACCAACTGGTTGCCATCTCCTCACCACATTGAACCTATCTATCAAACTCTACTCAACTGGGTATTAATGATTATTACTCTCCCAGTAGAAAATCAACCTTTAATCATTCAGGTTATTTGTGGTTTTTTGATGGTCATATTTGCCATTTGGGGCGGCTTGAAAGTCTTTCGCAATCTCAAATTATTATGGTCAAATCATTCCACTCATTTCTCTACATTCATTCTGCTAAATTATACTTTTTTTGTATTAGTTCAATTTTTCGTGATCGCCTATTTTTTAGGGAAGGATATTACTATTGTTCCCCGTTATAGCTTTGTCTATTATCCTAGCTTTTGCGCTCTCTTCGCAGCCAGTTTGGAAAAAACCAGAACTGCAAAATATATCTTTTTAATAGTAGGTACAATTAGTTGTATTTTTGTTGTTAATAACTTAACTTTTCAAAAGCCTTTTTTACCTAACCAAGTTGCTGAAAATATGAATTTAGAACCTACTGTACCCTTGATGTTGGTGATAAAATACGACAATTATCAAGATGTAGCAGCAGGATTAAGTTTTGCTGTGGTATTGGAAAAACTGAGAAGTCATGAAGTCAAAAACCAATTACATGAATTTAATGGTGATAGTTTGGCTTTTGTATACAAATCTACTGATTTATCTACTCTGAATAACAAGATTTCTCAAGTTTCTACATCCAAAATATCTCAGTTTAATTTATGGTTTGTAGGCTCAAGTATAAGACAACAAGATTTTTCAGTAAGGTTGACACTTACTGATAAAATCAAGTGCAATCTAGATCCTAACCATTACCATCGTATCGGATCATATCCCTATCAATCCTATCGCTGTGGGAATTATTAATAGGGAATAGGAAATAGGTGTCAAGCGTTTTTTAATAATTTCTTCCCAATCCCCAATCCCCAGTCCCCAAACATTATTCATCAATCTGCCAAGCATCCTTGGTAAATTCTTCATCGAGAACTTTCTTAGGACGTAAAATTACAATAATTTTTCCTAACAAAGTATTTTCTGGTGCAATGTCAAACCACTGAAAATCAACTTCTCCAGAATTATTAAAAGCAAAGTAACTAGAAGCATCCCAATCTCTTTGGGCGCGATCAATCACAATTAAAATTGGTTCTATGTACGTTTGAGTTGGGCTAGGAAAAATATCACTACTAGCCACAATTACGACCGGATCTTCCGCAGCCCGTAATATTTGCCAACCTGGTAAGGCTACCCAAACTTGTTCACCAGTATATTTAACCATGCGAAATGATCCAACTTCTGTAATTATGGGTACAGCTTTTATATCCTCTGGTGTTAATGGTAATTCACCAACTACAGGTACAATCCGGGGTAATTCCTCATCTGACTCTAGGCGGAAAAAAGGAAGAATTGGCGCAGGACGTTGGGGAACTACGGTAAAATCAGTTAACAATTGTTCGATTTGTTTCCTAGCTGTGGGGGAGTGAACAAAGCGTAAACCCTTGGCAATTAAGCGTGATCGCTCTTGTAAATCTGAGTTTTGTCTGGCCAGTTTCCACGCTTGATAAGCTACTGCATCTCCTGGATGCTTAACAAAACCTTGTGGTGGAGTAGAAAAGCGAGAAAAATCTTTAATCGCTTTGGCAATATCCCGCGCGTCGTCTACATCGAGTTTATGGATAAAAATCAGATCAGCGGCGGCGGCTCGGTCTTCTTGAGTCAGTAACCGCAGTTCATAGAGAATATCACTAGCTCTTGTACCGTAGTATGCCCGTGTTGCTTCGGATGCACCAAACTTTTCTAAAGCACTGTAAACCTGAGAGCCAACAATCACCTGATTTTGCTGAATTGGCTCAAATCCAGTGGCTTCAAAGATTTCTTGGGGATTATAACCATTTTTTTGCAGGTAGGCGATCGCAACGCCCCATTCCACCCAGTTACCTTGTTTTTGTCTTAGTTTGACTAATAATTCTTCTGCTGTATCATTAGCAGCATTGTCAGTAGTATCTTGAGTGTTGGATGTTATTTCAGTCATAATTCTGAAGTGCAAGCTTCAATTTAAAATATGTTACAGCTTAATCTGAGCAGCAAATCTTATTCTAATCTCGAAGTGTCTGCACAAAATTATTTATATTGAGTCACTGACAAATAGGATGCTCAACTCAGCCTTAAATGGAATATAACAAAATTGTCAAAAACATATCAAACAAATTATGGATGACCAAAATCTGGAAATGGGACAAGTGCGCTCTCAATTGAGCAGCCGCGAACGTCCAAAAAAACTAAAAATTCTGGTAGTTGATGATGAACCAGATAATTTGGATCTACTTTATCGCACTTTTCGCCGTGATTTTAACGTCCTCAAAGCTGAAAGTGGCGTAAATGCGCTGGAATTGTTGGAGCAAGAAGGGGAAGTAGCGGTAATTATCTCCGATCAACGAATGCCAGAAATGAAAGGAACAGAATTTCTGAGCAGGACTCTACCACAATTTCCCGATACAGTGAGAATTATCCTCACTGGATTCACTGATATTGAAGACCTGGTAGAAGCAATTAATACTGGTCAAGTTTTTAAGTACATCACCAAACCCTGGGACTCTGGAGAACTCAAGGAGGTTGTACAAAGAGCAGCTGCAACCTATGATTTGCTCAAACAAAGAACAGAAGAACTGCGTCGCGCTAATGCCCAAATGCAGTTTTTGACTGTTTTGGTAGAAGTAACTCAAGCTGCTTCTAGTTTGGCGGAAATTTTAGCTCCCATCGCTAAAGCATTTAGTGAGACTTTTGCAGCTGATGGTTGTATTGTCCAACTGATGACAGAAAATACGCTGGTTGGCATTCAGGGGGTTTACAGTAAGACGGGTGTGGTTGAAAATTGGCTTTCCCAAGATCCACTAGCAGCAGCAGCGATCGCCACTGGTGAAATCCAATGCTCTCTAGATATTCCTAAAGACCCTGATCTCAGTAATCTTGCCCACTACCAAGAAACCGAAGTAAACGCACATTTAATTATCCCCATTATTTATCGACAGCGGATGTTAGGAGTATTATCGCTACAGTGGCAACAACCTCGGACTTTAAGAGCAGATGAACTCAACCTGATTCATTTGTCAGTGCAATTAGTCGCGATCGCTCTCTCCAGTAGTTGTACCGAATTATCCTAACTGTCTTTACTATTCAGCAAATGACCAATCATCAATCACCTATCACTGACGAAATTCGTAATATTTTTAACCGGATCGCTCCTGTGTATGACCAATTAAACGATTATTTAAGTTTGGGACAACACCGGATCTGGAAAGAAATGACAGTCAAATGGAGCGCAGCTAAACCAGGAGATACCTGTTTAGATTTATGTTGTGGTAGCGGTGATTTAAGCTTTCAATTAGCACGACGTGTAGGACTGACGGGAAAGGTATATGGTGTAGACTTTTCCTGTAACTTACTCGCAGCTGCCAAAGAACGCTGCCAAAAATATTATCCTCAACCTCCTATCACTTGGATAGAAGCTGATGTCCTCAATTTACCCTTTGACGATCATCAATTTGATGCCATCACAATGGGCTATGGTTTAAGAAATGTCACAGATATTCCTCGTAGTCTCCAAGAAATTTATCGTGTCCTCAAGCCAGGAGGCAAAGCCGCAATTTTAGATTTTCATCGCCCTAATCACCAGATATTCCGCACTTTTCAGCAGTGGTATTTAGATCATCTTGTTGTTCCCCTGGCCACTAATTTAGGTGTTAAAGAAGAATACGCTTATATCAGTCCCAGTTTAGACCGCTTCCCCATTGGTCAAGAACAAGTAGAAATATCACGAAAAGTTGGTTTTGTCAATGCCACCCATTACCCCATTTCTAACGGTATGATGGGAGTGTTGGTAATTCATAATTCATAATTCTTAATTCTTAATTACTAACTAATGTTAAGTTGCTAGTTGGGAGTCAGGAGACAGAAGGCAAGAGGCAAAAGGCAAGAGGCAAGAGGCGAAAGGTTAATTTCCCCAGTCCCCAATCCCCAATCCCCAGTCACGAGTCCCCAATCCCCAGTCACGAGTCCTCATTCCCTAATCCAAAATCCTGTGGATTGGTCTCATCTTTGGCTTTATGTATCACCCCCAATTCTGGGTGGAATTATCGGCTATTTCACCAATGATATAGCCATAAAAATGCTATTTCGCCCTTATCAAGCTGTTTATATTTTGGGGCGCAGAGTGCCTTTTACTCCTGGATTGATTCCCCGCAATCAGGAACGTTTGGCAAAAAATATCTCTAATACTATTATGGGTTCGCTGTTAACGCCAGAAGAATTGCAAAAGCTGGCCAAGCGACTCTTACAAACTGAACGGGTACAAGGCGCTATCCTCTGGTTATTGAAGTTGGCACTTGAACAAATTCAAGGTGATAAAAACCAGAAAAGTGCCAAAATTGTGGCAGGAATTTTACGGGATTTACTGGGAGAGTCTTTACCACGTCTCCTCAAAGTTTTGGCGCGGCAGGAAAATTTTTTAGAAGCGCAAATCAACCAAATTTTTGACCAGATATTACTGGAATTTCAACTAACTGAAGAACAATCTACACGGTTAGCTGATTGGTTGTTACAAGCGGTTTTACCCCCGGATGTGTTAAGACAGGCCATAGTTGATTTTTTGACGGATCGTACTATTCAAACTATTGATGACAGCTTTCGTGAAAAAACCAGTGGTACTTACTGGGTAGTTGCTAATCTGTTTGGGTTACGTAATACTTTGACCCGGTTAAGAAATTTTTGCTTAGATGAGAAAGAGGCTACCAATAAACGCTTGCAAGAATTAATTCAAGACTTGCAAATGCGTGATCGTCTCAAAAAACTCTTACAAGATTTATCTTTACAAAATTTACCAGTTGGTACAGTGCGTCAACTCAGAAAAACCACGAGGGAGAGTGTGCGTCATTATCTACAGAAAAGTGGTAGTAATTTGTTACAAGAACTTACGGAATCAGCGGACTGGGAAAATATTTCTGTCTTGTTACTGAATCGTTTACAAAATTCCCCAGTTGTCAATACTTCTTTAGAAGTAGTTTCTCAAGAGTTAGCTTTAATTTTAGAACGTTATTTAGAAAGAGATTTAGAAGCAATTGTCGCCCAGGTAATCCCCATTTTATCGATAGATCAAGTGATTGTTGACCGAGTAAAATCAACATCACCAGCTGATTTAGAAGCCGCGATTGAAGGAATTGTTAAAAACGAATTACAGGCGATTGTGAGTTTAGGTGGTATTTTAGGTTTTGTTGTCGGCTTATTACAGGTAGGATTTTTAGCTTTAAGTCGTTATTAGGGATTAGGTATTGGGGAAAACTAATAACTGATAAATCACGTTGGTGACTTATAACTGTAATCTATAACTATATTTATTTATTGTTAAAAAATTTTGAGTTGGGGATGTAAACCCCCTACTCAGTGACATAGGTAGGGATAATTCATAGCTTTATAGCCAGAGTCAATAAAATTTACGCATCAAGGACTATAAAGCCGATATCTGTCCTGATGGACACAAGATTTAGGAGAAGTTCTCAAAGGATAACCAGAGGGCAATTTAGCCGAATTTTGCTAGAAATTGCCAATTCTGAATTTAGTAGTGCTGGTTTACGTTGCGGTAAACCAGCGGTAATTAAACTTAATTCAGTTGGTTATCCTCAGAGTTTCGCTGAGTTCTTTATTAAGTTGTTAACTGATGAAGGGGATCTAATTTTAGCCCCCTTCGTTTTTTCCCAAAGAACGGGTTTTGTTGATGTAACTCAATAAACCACTAGGGATCTTTGGAACCGACTGGAATTGATTGAAAGGGAAGCTGCTATCGATTCAGCTACAAGTCAATACTTGATCGTCTTGGTTTTACTACTGTCCTGAGTGCATTCAATATTGATGCACTTGAGACTTGATAGTTGAGACTTCTCAAGCTGATTTAGATATCACCATTGACTTGCATTTGATGCACTTGATCAGCTAACTCTTGACGACCTTGATCGTCTAGCTTATCAATTGCCAACATTCCCATGAGAATAACCTCTTTTAAGGTTAAACGTGTAGAATGTGCCTGTTTTTGCACAATCTCTTTAATGATTGGACTCACGCCAATTGCGGTACTAGCTCTAGCCACGGAAATAAAAGGAAACATTAATGACTTCGCATAAATCTTAGCACTTTAAACGACGTTATTGTATATAGAATAAAATTTAACAATATTTTTTTAACCGTAGTATATTATACCAAATTATCAAAAACTACATTCTGATGGGAGATATTGATACAGCGTAAGGAAAGTAAAATTTTCCTGAATTCAGCCAGATATGGCTGTCATAAGGAAAAGCAGTGAGTACCTACAAGGAAAGAAAAACGATGAAGGAACCTTATCTGTTGGCAGCCAGCTTGTTAACAGGATTGACAGTACCAACATCGGCTCTCCCAAAGATGTCGAGTCTCCCACCAGAAAATACTGGATTTCTGGAGGATTTAAATTCACGTTCCCAGTTACCAGTGGGTGAAAAAGTTACTTCTAAAGTTGACATTTCTTTACCAGAATTCAGTAGTCAAGCCCTATCCAAACCAGGAAATTCACCACTAAAAGTCGGACAGAAAAGCACCTTCTTCCCAGAATTTAGTAGCCAAACTGCATCCACATCGACAAATTCACACCTAAAAGTAAGTGAGAAAATTAGTCCCAGAATTGACATCTTGCTGGCCGAATTAGCAAACAACGTTTTGCCAACACCTATAAAAACATCATTAAACTTCAGTTCTCAAAAAACTCAGCCAGCTCCAGCGTCTGGGATTCAAATGTACTATCTAAGATTAGCGTCCCTGAAAACTGGCCAAATTTACACCCGCGTAGATGATGAGGATTTAGAGTCATCATGGAAGTCGGTGAAAAAAGATAAACTCAGTTATCAAGATTGGAAAAGCTTATTAGCTATGGAAGCTAGAGCAATATCCCAAGGTCAAGGTACAAATCGTTTGAGTATCTTGGTAGGAGATTCTTTGAGTATGTGGTTTCCTAAAGAGAAACTACCTATTGGTAAGCTGTGGTTGAATCAAGGTATATCTGGAGATAGTTCTAGTGGGTTGTTGAGGAGATTATCAGCATTTTCGACGACAAGGCCAGAAGTCATTTATCTGATGATTGGAATTAATGACTTACTCAAGGGGGCTAGTGACCAGACAATTTTGCTCAATTATCGTCGGATTATTCGCAGCTTGCGTCAAACTCACCCAAAAAGTCAGATTATGGTGCAATCAATTTTACCGGTTCGCCGTAGTACGATCGCCAACAGCCGTATTCGTCATATCAATGCCCAAATTGCCTTAATTGCCAGACAAGAAGGTGCTAATTATCTGAATATCCACAATTGGTTTACAGACTTTGACGGTGGTTTACGCCCAGAATTAACGACAGACGGGGTGCATTTGTCACCAACAGGATATGCTGTATGGCAAGCAGCCCTAGAACAGATAGAATATGTAGTTGCTCAACGTCCATGAGGCAGAAGTCAGGAGTTTTAGGAGTCAGTAAAGTAATTAAATATAAATTGTGAACTGACTTTATCTGGCTGGAATTGGCGCTAAAACTTGATTTAATTTACCACTGCGATAACCTTCTAAATCTAAGGTGACGTAGATAAATCCTAAATTCTGAAATGTACTCACAAGAGTGGGTAAATCTGTTTTCAAGACAAAATCTGCAATTTTTTCGACTGGTAATTCAATTCGGGCTGTATCTCCTTCTGAACGCACCCGCAAGTTATCCCATCCCAAATTTCGTAAATGAATTTCTGCTCTACCAACTCGCTGTAATTTGGCTATGGTAATTTCTTCACCGTAAGGAAAGCGAGAACTTAAACAGGGTTGGGCGGGTTTATCCCACCAAGGTAAACCTAGTTGTCGAGAAAGTTGACGGACTTCGGCTTTTGTGACACCAATTTCTGCTAAAGGCGATCGCGCACCTCTTTCTTTAGCAGCTTGAATTCCGGGGCGATAATCATGTAAATCATCGGCGTTTACCCCATCCACCACATAAGGATATCCTAACTCTAATGCCAGAGGTTTGAGTGTGTCGTGTAATTCACTTTTGCAAAAATAGCAGCGGTTGACAGGGTTAGATGTGTAGTTGGGATTTTCCATTTCGTGAGTGTTAACGATTTTATGGGCTATCCCTATAGTTGCTGCTTGTGCTGTCGCGTCTGCTAATTCTTCTGGGAGTAGGGAAGGAGAAACCGCAGTGATGGCCAAAGCGCGATCGCCTAATACATCTAATGCAATTTTGGCAACTAATGTACTATCAACTCCTCCAGAGTAGGCGATCAAAGCCTGTCCCATTTCCGCAAATAAAGCTTTTAATTGTGCTAGTTTTGCTGTTAATGTCATTTTTCCTCAAAACCCCATAACACCTGACCACTTCTATTGTAGTCATTCTGGAGCAATGGGATTTTATGAGATGGATCAGCAGGAAGCAGGACAGAAAAATTAATTATCTATTACCAATTATCAATTACCAATTACCAATTAACTATATTTTGCCACCATACTACCTAAAAGTTGTAAATCTATGGGTTTAGAAATATAGTCATTAACACCAGCAGCTAAACAAGTTTCTCTATCACCTTTCATCGCCATTGCTGTTTGAGCAATGATGGCAATATGTTGATATTGGGGATGTTTTCGCAATTGTTCTACCAACGTCAAACCGTTGATATCTGGTAGATTCACATCCATCAAAATTACTGCTGCTTCCATTTGTGGCAGATTCATCCACATTTCCTGAGCATTCTTGACACAAGTTACCTGATAACCCAATCTTCCTAAATAAATTCGCATTAATTCAGAATTGGCTAAATCATCTTCTACTAACAAAATTTCTCGTGAGGGACTGATGGGAAGATGAAGAGCAGATTGGGACGCAGAATAATTGCTAATCTGCTGACTAAATTCTAAATCTGTTTCCGCTTTAATTTCTATTGCTTCTAAGACTTTACCTGCTGGCTGTAAAGGAAGAAAGATTGTAAAACATGAACCTTGATTTACTTGCGATTCTAAATCTAAATGACCACCATGAATTTGGACAAGTTGCTGTGTCACCATCAACCCCAAACCTGTACCTTCATTATTTCTAGAACCGGAATTTATAATTTGACTATAGGGACGAAATAGCAAAGATTGGTTTTCTTTTGAGATACCAATTCCCGTATCCCAAACTGAGAAACGTAAATATAAATCTTCTGTAGTCACCCGTAAACCCACACTACCTGAATTGGTGAATTTGACTGCATTAAACAGTAGATTCAATAACATCTGCTTGAGTCGCAAAGGATCGGCTAATAAATTTTTTACATCTGCTTCTATTTCTAACCGCAGTTTCAAACCCTTGTTAGCGGCTTTCTCTTTGACCAAAGCTAAAACATTACGACATAATGATGGTACATCAATGATTTCCCATTGTACTTCTAGCTGGTTGGCTTCAATTTTAGAAAGATCCAAAATATCATTAATCAGGTCTAGTAAATGCTTGCCACTAGATTGAATAATATGTAAATACTCTTGGTGACGCTGTTTTTCAGGTTCGTAACCTTGAGCTAGAAGCAGATGAGTAAATCCAATGATAGAACTAAGCGGGGTGCGAATTTCGTGGCTGGTATTAGCTAGAAACTGATTTTTCAGTTGATTGGTGCGTTCTAGTTCTTGATTAAAATTAGCTAACTGTTGATATTGTTGTTGCCAAGATTGGATTTGCCTTAATTGTGTCAATACTGTATTAGAATGCTGGATTGTTCTGGTAATAAATTGCGATCGCAGTGGAGTTAAAGATGAATTAAGGGCAACACCATTAGAGTTGGGATTTGGCGTGATAATAATTAGCCATGTCATCAGACCGTTAGCATCATCAACTAAACGCCAAGCACTGGCAGGTTTCTGTCTTTTCATCTGCTGCAAATCTTCTACTCTGATCGCAGCGCCTAATGTTAACCCTAACGTCGTTCCTTGTTGGTATCCTATTTCTGGGATTGGTGTTTTCAGGGTAGGAAAATTAGAAACATAGCAAATCTTAGCCTCTACTGCTTGTGGTTGACATTGAGCAATGGCCACCCAGCTAACATTTAAGGCGTTTTGCAATTCATTGACTACTGTTTGCAAAATTTCTGCTTCCGTAGCTGTTTTCTGTGCCATCGGATGAGCAAACGACATCAGGCAATCACTCAGACTGTTCTGCAACTGATTCAAGCTGCTTTCCAACCACAAGTTATCCCGCAGTTGCTGGATTGTTTGCAAAAGTTTTGGTGTTCCATCTATTTGGGAGTTGTGTTCTGGTAAGCTTGAAGACTGCTGCATTGTCAACTAGACCGCCAAAGAAACTAAACTTTGGCAGGAAAATATGAACTGGATTTTATGTATATTAACGGATAAATCTCTTTTAATTGTAAAACATAACCGATGGTGTCAATTGTAATGCTTAATTAAACAGTTATTGCATTAAAATACACATTTATTTTTTTTCTTCATAGAAACTTTAAACAATGGATGCACAACTGGCTCAATTAATTATTAACGGGATTGCTGTAGGTAGCATTATTGCTCTAGCTGCGGTGGGACTGACACTGACCTATGGAATTTTACGATTATCTAACTTTGCTCACGGTGATTTTCTCACACTGGGAGCTTATCTGACTTTGGTAGTAAATGCCCTGGGGCTAAATATTTGGCTATCCATGATTTTAGCAGCAGCGGGAACTGTAGCGGTAATGTTACTGACAGAAAAATTGCTGTGGTCTAGGATGCGGTCGGTTCGTGCAACTTCCACAACACTGATTATCATCTCTATCGGATTGGCGTTATTTCTCCGCAATGGCATTATTTTTCTCTGGGGAGGTAAAAATCAAAACTATAATCTGCCTGTCATCCCTGCTTTAGAATTTGGGGAATTACGAGTACCCCAAAATCAATTATTGGTACTAGGGTTAGCAGTTCTCGCGATTTTGTCTCTTCACTACCTGCTACAAAACACCAAAATTGGTAAGGCGATGCGAGCAGTTGCTGATGATTTAGACTTAGCTAGGGTTTCTGGCATCAATGTTGACAGAGTAATTTTCTGGACTTGGGTAATTGCTGGTACTTTTACTTCTTTAGGCGGTAGTATGTACGGCTTAATTACGGCTGTGCGTCCGAATATGGGCTGGTTTTTGATTTTGCCTTTATTTGCGTCTGTAATTTTGGGAGGTATCGGCAACCCCTACGGTGCGATCGCCGCTGCTTTTATTATTGGTATCTTCCAGGAAATTAGCACCCCTTGGCTGGGTTCCCAG
>RDYJ01000182.1 GCA_004293145.1 Nostocales cyanobacterium
TTTGGTGCTTTGGTCATATACACTCCATTGATATCAATATAATTCGCTAAATCTTCTCCATCAATATATTCCATCACCATGCACCAAAGTCCATCTTCTTGAATCACTTCATAGACTTTGACAATATGGGGATGAGAACATTTTGCTAACCGCAAAGCTTCATTTACAAATTTTACCTGTAGCTGTTTGAAATTTTGTTTATTTTGTTGAATATGGTTAAGAGTTTTTAGCACAAATAATTTATACGTAGTCTTTTCTCTGACGCTATAAGTGACACCAAAGCCACCGCTACCCAGAACTTTTTGGATAATGAATCTACCATTATTCAGATGTTGATTGGGGTGCCAAAGTTTCATTGATGCCAACTGGGGAAAAATGGTGAAAAACTGGGAAATCTTATACTCATCTTCTCACAGAATTTACTGATTTTTATCATGATCCCTGATTCTCTCTATCGTTTCATCAAGTCCAGCAGCCGGATTTATCCATCTCATCAATCTAAAATCCAAAATCTAACATCGCTTCACAGTGTGGAAGACCCTACCCAAACCATCGGTTAGCACACCTTGGAGGTAGTTTGCAATTTTATTAAAAATCTGTTACATTTATTTACATAAGGAAACAAAAGTAAAAACAAAAAAACGAGGGTTTAAAGATGACTATCTTAATTGCATTATTGGTTGTAGGTTGGGTTGCTGCTTCTGTTGTCGGTTCTTTGGCTTACTTCATGGGTGAACAAACCAAGCCCATCCACGAACGTAACTGGCGTTCTGAGTCTTTTGAACAGTTGGCTAAGTCTATTACTGGCATGGAAATAAATTACAGCGATCGCACTCCAGCTTATGCGATGGATGCTTACACCAGCCGCAATTTACCTCAATAGTAGTCAAGGCCGCTTAATCAAATGTTCATAAAAATTACCCCCAGCACCTTGACTGGGGGTTTTGTTTTCATTAGTTTTTTCAATCTGATTTTTACCAAAAAAGTCGTTTGTCAAATTTTTTCGCAATAAGTAGGTTTATTCTCAAGATTATTGATAATGATGTCAATAATTTGACGAGTTTTGGTTTTTTCAGCCATTGATATTGACATATAGATTTTTTCTGCTATATTGATGATATAGTTGGCAAATATTATATTTACATACATAGTAAAAGTTGAGAACTAATATTTTTCCAAGCAAGCTTTAACACGAGAAAAGAAAATATGCCAATTACCTATTTGATAAAAAGTAGGTAGATGTCCTGTTGGTGCTTGAAGATTAAAAATAAAATTATCTTGGGATATTGTCCAACCTACGGCATTAAAAAAAGCTGTGTCAAGTAATTGGAATTGTCTCTTCTGAGAAATATTACTGATATTATATTTTCCACTAGCTACCAAACTGTCATAAATACGCTGCTGGACGGAAAACCCAAAATTTCCATTACTGAACTTTACCCACAGATGGTCAATAATAGAGAGATCATCACAGGGGAAATTCTCAATACTGTTGCTAGTTAGCCAACTTTTCTGTTCTCTGTTTGCGATTACGAGTATTAGTCTTTCCGTTTCTTGATCTGCTGCTTGCCATTCTTGCAGTGCTAGTAAATAACGCAGTTTGAGATCAGCCATTTTTTATGCTAAATCAAATCTAGCAATTGATCAAATTTTACCATCAGGATTTCCTAGATTTAAGAGACAAGAAATTGTTTTTCCCTCATCCTGTTTATTCTCAAATCCTGTAAATCCTGATTCCAACAAAGACTACACTGGTCGGTAAACGCGATAGTTGATATTGGGGAAAATATTATCCATCAACTCGACTTTTTCCAACCAACCGCTATCAACCTTACCTACTTTCACATCCTCATACAATTTATTAAACCGCATTAAGTGCGATCGCGTTCTTCTCACCGCATAAGGAACCATTGTTCCCGTCCGCATAATAAACGCCCAGTCAGAAGATTGTGCTAATAATAACTCTCGCGCTGCTTGGTTTAAAGCCTTCCATTGCAACTCATCCTCTGGCTCAAGAGTTGATATTTCAATCATCCGTTCCGCTGCTTTGTGTAAATGCGGGTAAATCCAAACATTAGTATTATTTAGCCAGTATTCATGAAAGCCCTTATAACCCCAACTCGACTGAGCCGGACGACAAACTTGTTGCATAGGGTTATCCCGTAAATAATCAGCCAAATGAGTCATTTCATAAGTTCCTTGGTCATACCATGACTTACGGAACAGGTAATCAATAAACCAAGGACCCTCATACCACCAATGACCAAATAATTCCGCATCATAAGGCGAAACAATCACCGGGGGACGACCCATGATACCGTGTAAATGCTCAGATTGTCTTTCACGATTATACATAAAGTTAGCGGCATGATCAGCCGCCTTTTCCTTAGCCCAATAAGGATCATAGAGTGCCTTATCAGAAAGACCTAAACCGCGTCCAGTAATTTTATGATACTTAATGCCCGTGTTTTTGCGCTGACCATTGGGCATAATGTAAGGCTTAATATACTCATATTCAGCTTCCCAACCCAAATCTTTGTAAAATTCCCGATATTCTGCCGCACCAGGATAACCTACTTCCGAAGACCATACCTGTTGAGAAGATTCATGATCTCGACCAAAAGCAGCTACACCCGTTTCTGTAAAAATTGGAGCATAAGTACCAAAGCGGGGACGGGGACGAGCATATAATATACCATGTCCATCTGTAAGGAAATAACGCAAACCAGCATCTGCCAGCATTCGTTCTAACCCTTCATAATAAGCACACTCTGGCAACCAAATACCTCTAGGCGCTTGACCAAAAGTTTCCTCATAATGTTCACAAGCTACTTTAATTTGTGACCATACCGCTTGAGGATACATTTTCATCAGCGGTAAATACCCGTGAGTAGCACCGCAAGTAATAATTTCCAGGTTATTAGTATCTTGGAAACCTTTAAAAGCCGTTACTAAGTCACCATTGTATTTTTCCCAGACCTCACGAGCTTCATTGAACTCAGTAGCGTAATGTTCAGCTAAATAACGTAAGTGTCCGTTGTGGACATTACGTTCCGCTTCCAATTCGATCAGTTCTTCTAGTTGAGATAGGTGTGCATCATACCGTTCTTGCAACAAAGGATCACGAAGCATAGACACCAGCGGAGGTGTCATACTCATAGTGATTTTAAAGTCGATGCCGTCTCGCTTTAAACCTTCAAATACTTTCAATAAAGGAATATATGTTTCTGTAATGGCCTCATATAGCCATTCCTCCTCCAGCACATAGTCACTTTCTGGGTGACGAACGAAGGGTAAATGTGCATGAAGTACAAGTGCGACGTAGCCTGTAGCCATAATAGTTTTGGGGTGGTTTGTAAATTGAAGGTCGAGAGTTGGGCAGAAATTAAGAATATTTTAAGATGATATCGGTATCGTGAAGGAAGTTTTATCGGTTAGGCTTCACAAGTGTTTTCAAAATAGAAAATTTCACCACAGATAATTGTCATGACTGCATCTCATGTAATTATGCTTACTTGACTATCATCGCCTACCCTCAATACCATAAAAAAAATTTTTACACAAGTATTTAGATCACTAAATCTAGTGGAATTCTCTAAGGTTAAGAGATTTCCTATTAATTTAATCAATATATAAAGTTTATATAAACGATAAGCAACAACAAAGTGTTAATCTTTGTAAAGAACATTAATCCAATCTAGAAATTTACTCATAAACCACCGCATAAACTTAGAAAACTTCATCTTTTGTTACATTCTTGGTAACGGTAAGAGTAAATACCCTACCAACTGGTGGGAAAAAATGAACCTGTTAAGTTTCAAACATCTGTTCATCTGATACCAATTCTATGTGAGGTGGCGCTAAATAAATTTGGTACGCATCTTTATCCAGAAATGGTATGAGTAATTTTGTTGCAGCTTTTGCCAAAAAAAAGACCTGTTCCCATCAATTTCTGCCAATAGCAGAACTTTTTTCTATTCCATTTTCACAAATACCAACAATCAGAATAAGGGCAGTTAAAATGACTCCACAAAGCATACTACCAACCCCAGAAATCACAGATCAACTATTAGTAGATTCAGAAAAAGTTGCTAGTCAAACAGAAACAGACACCATTAAACTGACACATGGAGAAAAATATCTCACATCCGAGTGGTACAAAGGGTCAGGGGAAATAGCACACAAAAAAGATGGTCGTTCTTTTGAGGTTGAAGCTACTTTTACTCTCAAGTCAGAAGTAAAAGTTGTTGAAGGAGTTTTTCAGCCAGGAAATGAGATTTTAGCTAACATATATAATAGTCGTGGTCGTTGTGTAGCCGTGATCGACCAGACAGTGAATGAATTATATGGTGAGCAAGTTCGTGAATATTTTAATGCTCATGAAATACCATTAGAAATGATGGCTTTTCGCGCTTGGGAAACAGATAAAACTCCAGAAACAGTCCATCAAATTTTAGGGTTTTTAGGAAAAGATGGTTGTGACGTTTCTCGTAATGAACCTGTATTAATTATTGGTGGTGGTGTTCTTAGCGATGTCGCTGGTTTAGCTTGTGCATTGCAACACCGTCGCACCCCTTATGTGATGGTGGGAACAACTGTAGTTGCAGCTATTGATGCAGGTCCCTCACCTCGTACCTGCACCAACGGTAAACAATTCAAAAATAGTATTGGTGCTTATCATCCTCCTGTATTAACTTTAGTTGATCGGAGTTTTTTCCGCACCTTAGCTACTGGTCATATTCGTAATGGGATAGCGGAAATTATTAAAATGGCCATTACCGATGACCCTGTTTTATTCGAGTTGTTGGAAAAATACGGACCTCGGTTAATAGAAACTCACTTTGCAACTTTGGATGCAGATGAAGAATTAGCAGAAATTGCTGATGAGATCATTTATCGCGCATTGTTTTCCTATATGAAACATGAGGGAACAAATATGTTTGAAACATATCAAGACCGTCCCCATGCTTATGGCCATACCTGGAGTCCCCGGTTTGAACCGGCGGTAAAAATGATGCACGGCCACGCAGTGACAACCGGGATGGCCTTTGGTGCAACATTAGCAGTAGAAATTAACTGGTTAAAATCAGAAGATCGCGATCGCATTATCGCATTATGTCAGTCCTTGGGTTTAACAGTTTATCATCCCATTCTTGAAGATATGGATGTGATGATTGAAGGTCAAAAAAATATGCGTCGCAAGCGGGGAGATGGTGGACTATGGGCCCCCGTTCCTAGAGGTGGTATTGGTGCTTGTGACTATATTCAAGAAGTTCCACCCGAATTACTTCAAGCTGCTGTAAAAGCACATAAAGCCGTATGTAACACACTACCAAATCACGGTGCAGGAGTCGAAATGTATCTTAGTGATTTAGGTTTGCAATAGGAGTTGAAAATCATAAAAATGACTGAAACATTAGTGAAAACAATTACTCCTAGACCAGTTACTCCCTTGGGTATTTTAGTTGAGGAATTAGAAACAACTCTGAAAATAGCCAAGCAAGAAAATATCTCTCCTCAACTTGCAGCTTCTCTGCAAAAAGTCTATGACTTAGCAGCTGGAATTGATCCTTATTTGGATGAATATACAACAAATGAATCTCCAGAATTAGCAGCTTTAGCAGAAAAAACTGCTACTGAAGATTGGAGTCAGAGATTTGATGATGGAGAAACAGTCCGTCAGTTAGAACAAGAAATGCTTTCTGGACACATTGAAGGACAAACCTTAAAAATGTTTGTGTCCATGACTAAAGCTAAACGCATCCTAGAAATAGGAATGTTTACGGGATATTCTGCTTTAGCAATGGCGGAAGCATTGCCCCCAAATGGTGATATTATTGCCTGTGAAGTAGATGATTATGTGGCAGAATTTGCCAAAAAATGTTTTCAAGCTTCTCCCCACGGTAGGAAAATCACCGTTAAAATTGCTCCCGCTTTAGAAACATTAAAAGAATTAGCAGCAGCAGGAGAAATCTTTGATTTAGTCTTCATCGACGCTGACAAAAAAGAGTATGTTGATTATTTCAATCTGCTTTTAGATACGGGACTTTTAGCAGAAGATGGGTTTATTTGTGTTGACAATACTCTCTTACAAGGACAACCTTATTTATCTCCAGAACAAAGAACAGCAAACGGAGAAGCAATAGCGCAATTTAATCAAATTGTTGCGGAAGATGCACGAGTTGAACAAGTGATTTTACCATTACGAGATGGTTTAACAATCATCAAACGTAAATAACACAAAAATTGTCGGTTGGGTTAAGCGACAGCGCAACCCAACAAATTTTCTACAAATGTCATAAAATCTTGGGTTTCATTCCGTCAACCCAACCTACACAATTCTATTTTCCATAAACTCATGAATTTGATTATTTCTCTATTTCAAAATCTGGGAACGCTAATTTTACTTTTCCTGATTTTACCTATTAATTTGATTATCGTCATCACTTCTCTAATTTTAAATTTCCTCACCCTTCCCTTTCAGAAAAAGATTATTTGTGAAAACCCTAAAAATATCCTCATAACTGGGGGGAAAATGACCAAATCTTTACAACTTGCGCGTTCTTTCCATCGTGCTGGACATCAAGTATTTATGGTAGAAAGTCATAAATATTGGTTGTCAGGACATCAATTTTCTAATGCAGTGACAAAATTCTTCACAGTACCTGCACCAGAAAAAGATCCAAATGGCTATTTTCAAGGATTATTAAATATAGTCAAACAAGAAAAAATAGATGTATTTATTCCCGTTTCTAGTCCCGTAGCAAGTTATTATGACTCCTTAGCAAAACCAATTTTATCTCCCCATTGTGAAGTATTTCATTTTGATGCGGAGATGACAAAAATATTAGATGATAAATTTAGTTTATGTGATCAAGCGCGAGATTTGGGTTTAACTGCACCGAAAGCTTTTTTAATTACTTCCCCATCACAAATTCTCAACTTTGATTTTTCACATGATCAAAATCCCTATTTACTCAAAAGTATTAAATATGATTCTGTAACCAGATTAGATATGACAAAATTACCCTTTGAAGGAATGGAAAGTTATATCAAAAACTTAGCAATTAGTGAAGAAAGACCTTGGGTAATGCAAGAATTTATTACCGGACAAGAATATTGTACCCACAGCACAGTTAGAAATGGAGAAATTCGTTTACATTGCTGTTCTCAATCTTCTCCTTTTCAAGTTAATTATGAACAAGTTGATAACCCAGAAATTTTTAAATGGGTGCAGCATTTTGTCAAATCATTGAATTTAACTGGACAAATTTCTTTTGACTTTATGCAAACCGCAGATGGTAAAGTTTACCCGATAGAATGCAACCCCCGCACTCACACCGCAATTACTATGTTTTATAATCATCCAGGGTTAGCAGATGCTTATTTAAACACAGGTGAAAATCAAACTCATATAGAACCATTACCCACAAGTAAACCAACTTATTGGTTATATCATGAATTGTGGAGATTGACAGGAATTAGGTCTGTTAATGATTTAATAAATTGGCTGAATAAAGTTATTAAAGGTAAAGATGCAATGCTGGAAACAGATGATCCTTTACCATTTTTAATGGTGCATCATTGGCAAATTACCTTATTATTATTACAAAATCTGTTCAAATTTAAAGGTTGGGTGAAAATAGATTTCAATATTGGTAAACTTGTGGAATTAGGTGGAGATTAGATAATTTGTAATTTCCAAACTTCGGAAATTTTGTACTTTTAAAAAATCATGTCAAAACTTAGTATTCTCTATTTAACAGGTTCAGCAGCAAGCGATTTTTACTGTAATTTATCACGGACTTATGCTGAAGATTCTTTAACAGCAATAGACAAATCAAAGTATAATATTCACATTGCATATATTACACCGGATCATCAGTGGAGATTTCCTAATTCTCTCAGTCTAGAAGATATCGCTGTTAGTAAACCGATACCTATATCTGCTGCCATAGAGTTGCTAACATCACAAAATATAGACCTGGTGTTACCACAAATGTTTTGTATTCCGGGAATGACTCATTACCGCGCTTTGTTAGATTTGTTGAAAATTCCCTATATAGGTAATACACCAGAAGTAATGGCCATAACAGCGAATAAAGCGAAAGCTAAAGCTATTGTAGCCTCAGCAGGGGTAAAAGTTCCTTGTGGTAAAGTTTTACGTCTTGGAGACATTCCCACTATTAAACCTCCAGTAGTTGTTAAACCTGTAAGTTCTGATAATTCTTTAGGAGTGACATTAGTCAAAGACATTAAAGAATATGACGCTGCTTTAAAAAATGCTTTTGAATATGCAGAAGAAGTGATAGTAGAAGAATACATCGAACTCGGTCGAGAAGTCAGATGTGGGATAATTGTTAAAGATGGGGAGTTAGTAGGTTTACCTTTAGAAGAATATGCGGTAGATCCTCAACAAAAACCCATCCGCAACTATGCTGATAAACTGCAAAAGCAGGAAGATGGTAATATCAAATTAGTAGCGAAAGATATCACTAAAGCTTGGATTGTTGATCGTGAAGATCCAATTACTGAAATAGTCCAAGAAGTAGCTAAAAAATGTCATCAAGCATTAGGATGTCGTCATTATAGTTTATTTGATTTTCGCATTGACCCCAATGGAGAACCTTGGTTTTTAGAAGCTGGTTTATATTGTTCCTTCGCTTCTAAAAGTGTGATTTCATCTATGGCAAAAACTGCGGGAATTTCTCTTAATGAGTTGTTAGAAATAGCAATAAAAGAAACATTAAAATGAAGAGTCAGGAGTCACTCGATTTTGGATTGACGTTAGCGAAGCGTACGCAGCGCAGCGAGTATTTTTCCGTCCTGAAGGACATAGACCTGTATTAATTTTTTGAATCTAAAATCTAAAATCTAAAATCTAAAATTCCCAGTCAGGAGTCAGGATAGAGAATAAATCTAAAAAACACTCTAAAACCTCTGCGTCCTCTGCGTCTCTGCGTGAGATAAAAAAAAGAAAGAAACACCAAACAGAAAAACCCTCTTAAACTTCTTACCTTTGTGTTCTTCGTTTCTACTCTGCGGGAACAGCTGAGTGCTACGCACCGCTACGCGAACGCTGAACGTGGTTCAATGATAACTGATTTGATTTTCGCATAGTTCCAAATGAAGAAACCTATGTTTTAGAATAGATATTTAAACAGGTAACAGACAATGATGGATCAATCTCAAAATCAAAAGATAAAATATCACGTTTTATTTATTAGTGGTAGCGTCTGCTGGCAGGGAATTTTGAAAGATACCTTTGAAAAAGCTGGTTATATTTTCCATTCTACTATATATGCTTTAGACGCATGGGAAAACCTACAAAATGGGTTTGAATGTGATGTTATTTGGTGCTGTACAGAACTGCCAAAAATGGATATTATTGAATTATTTAATCTTGTAAAAAACGATGATCGATTTAAAGATATTCCCTTTTTTGCATTAGCTAATAGGTCACATTTTGCCAATATAATAAACTATAATCTCTTAGTAAGAAAAATGGTTGGTATAGAATACTTTTTTACCAAACCCCCTCTGGAAGATTCGGTTATAGAAGCAACAGGGGAAGCTATTTTAGGGTTCAGATAGCTAGTGATTTTAAATGCTTACTGTTTATTCCTCACTTTCACTTTCTAAATCTAAATCTTGTAAACTTTGTACCTGAATCCGACGAGAAACCCGACGATATTTTTTACTTTCTAGTTTAGGTTCGTATTGATTTTGACCTTTACCTTTACTCATTAACTTTAATGTAGATTCAGGATCGGTTTGTTGTTTTAAAAAAGTTTGATAGGCGATCGCATCATGCAAAAATTCCAAATAATGTTCATATCTTTCCCAATCATCACCCACTATACAATCTGGTTCATCTCGATGTAAACAATCACTAAACCGACAACTACCAACTTCTAACCGTTTTCTGGCTTCAGGGAAATAATAAATTAATTCTTCTGGACTACAATTTAAATCAGGTTGATTAAAACCAGGAGTATCAGCTAATAAACCACCATGAGGCATTTCAAATAATTCTACATGACGAGTGGTATGACGACCACGGGCTAATTTACCAGAAACCTCCCCGACACGGAGGTTAATATCAGGAATCATGAGATTAATTAAGCTGGATTTTCCCACACCAGAAGGACCAGCAATCACTGTAATTTTATTATTTAAATATGCAGAAATATGATCAATATTGATCTGATTTTGCACACTGATAAAAATCGGATTATAACCCCAAGCAAGTAGGCGATCGCTAATTTCTTGTTTTTCCTCTGGGGAAACTAAATCACATTTATTCAGACACAACAGTACATCAACACCTGTAGACTCAGCCTTAATTAAAAATCTGCTCAATTGTACAGGTTCTAAAGGTGGATCAGCGACCGCAAAAACCAGCAAAATTTGGTTAACATTAGCGATCGCCGGTCTGTCTAACTCACTTTGTCGGGGTAAAACATCAGCGATCGCACCCCGTCCCCCACTCCAATCTGGTTCTTCCACGATCACGCGATCGCCCACCATCACCTGTTGACCAATTTTTTTCAACCGAGTCCTGCGGGTACAGAGGAGCGATTGGGGACTGGGGACTGGGGACTGGAAAGAAGAAGCGGTAGGGGAAGAATTTTCTTCTCTGCTCCCCTGCTCCCTTTCCTCTCCATCCAGCTGCACACGATAAAAATTAGCCTGTACAGCTAACACCGTACCCATTAACTGTCCAGTAGTAACAACAGTATCCCCTTTCATGAGGCAGGACGGCGGACTAACAAAGAAAAATAGCCAGAACAGTCCGTGATTTTTTCTACCTGATAACCAGCCATTGTCAAGCTATCAGGAACCTGCTCAATTGGTTCACCAGCGTCTAACCAGACTTCTAATAAACCGCCATTTATCATTTGTTCCAAACGTAACTTTGTCCGCACAAAATTAATGGGACAAGGAGTACCACGTAAGTCCAGTTGAGCATCAGGAGTTAACAAGGAAGATAGACTCATGACTTAAACAGATTTTCAAAAAATCCCCCACCTTTACCAGTTCTGTCTCCCTTTATTTTAGCCAGTTTTTCCAGCAGTTCCCTTTCCTCTGGAGTGACCTTAGTGGGAATATCAATCAAAACAGTCAGTAGATGGTCGCCCCGACTTACGGGATTACCCAAACGAGGTACACCACGATTTTCCAGTTTCATCACCGTATTGGGCTGAGTTCCCGACGGAATAATTAACTCCACCGGACCATCGACAGTATCCACCTCTAACCGACAACCTAAAATTGCTTGTAGGTAGCTGAGTTTGATTTCCGAAAGAACGTTAATACCATCGCGCTGGAATTCCTCATCCTCATTCACAAACAAATAAACATACAAATCACCAGGTGGACCACTGCGTTGACCAGCATCACCTTCTTGGGAGATCCGCAAACGTGTACCATTATCCACCCCAGCGGGAATAGTGATTTTCAGCTTTTTCGTGACCTGATTTGCGCCTTTTCCGTCACAAGCATCACATTTATCTTCAACTACCGTCCCTGTACCATTACAAGTTGGACAAGTAGAAACTTGGGTAAAACTGCCAAAAGGTGTTCTCGTCACCCGTCGCACCTGACCAGATCCACTACAAGTTGCACAAGTGCGGGGACGAGTTCCTGGTTTAGCCCCAGAACCACTACAGACTTCACAAGTTTCTAAATGAGAAATGCGGATTTCTTTTTCACCGCCAAATACAGCTTCCCGAAAATCCAACTTCAGGTCTAGCCGCAGGTCATCACCTCGCACAGGACCGCTACGCCGTCTTTGCTGCTGGGCAGGTCCACCCATTCCCCCACCAGCAAAACCACTGAAAATGCTTTCAAAGATATCGGCAAACCCGCCCATATCGCCCATATCTTGGAAGCCAGCACCGGCAGCGGCACCAGATACACCAGCTTCACCAAAACGGTTGTAACGCTCACGGGTTTCTGGTTCAGACAGCACTTCATAAGCGCGGTTGATTTCCTTAAATCGTTCTTCCGCACCCGGTTCTTTGTTCACATCTGGGTGATACTTCCGGGCTTGGCGGCGATAAGCCTGTTTAATCTCTTCTTTGTCGGCATCACGAGAGATACCTAGAATTTCGTAATAGTCGCGGGCCATAGAGCAAGGGTAAAAGTTAGAACTAAAAAAGCAAAAGTACCTAAGAGAACAAGGTAAAGGAATAGAGACAACACTTAATTTTTGTTAATAATTAATTTTACCTTTTACCTTTGACAAAAATTACCAGCAAATCTTGATCCACAGATACTTTCAGCGTGGTAAACGACAAAAGCAACGAAATTATCAGTGAGTTAATTTAGTTGCATCATTGTGAGCCGGAATTAACAGATCTCTTTACAATTGTGCTACTTAGATCAGCAAAACCACGCCCGTCAAACAGAGGAACTAGCCGTACCTTATGGTGTGGAAATCCACCATATACTTTTAGTGGCATCTGTAGTATGACAGCATCTACTTTACTATAATTCGCCTCTACAATCTAGCAAACCTTGGGATATAAAACCATTTTCAGGAGACAGAGGCTGAAGGAGAAGGGAGTAGTGAGCAGTGGAGGTGAATCACCCAATTACCCATTACCCATTACCCATTACCCATTACCCACCACCTAATCTATCGCTTCATAATCAGCCGAAGCAGTATTATCTTCATCAAAATCAAAACTAAATTGTGGTATTGATGTTTTGGTTGTAGAACTTCCTTCTACAAAAGTTGCAGAATTATCAGCGTGGTCTTCTCCTGGATCATCCTCTTCCATAGAGCTTTTGGTGGGGCTATCAACTCGTTTGTAAACATCGGCACCGATAGCAAACAGAGTTTGTTGGAATTCCTCTAATATTGGCTTGAAGACAACTGCGGAGATATTGGGGTCTTGCATAAACTCCTGAAGTTGAGCTAATTTCTCATCTGCCACCACTTTCAGTTCTTGACTGATGAAATCGCCATTTTCCTTCAACGTAGTTGTGTAACTAGACAACAAATTATCTGCTTGGTTTTTAAGCTCAATCAGTTCTTTGCGTTTTTTGTCTTCTTCTGCAAACAATTCAGCTTGTTGTCGCATCCGTTCCACTTCGGCTTGACTCAAACCACCTGTATTGGTAATCCGAATACTCTGTTCCCGACCTGTACCCATATCTTGAGCAGCAACTTTGAGAATGCCATTGACATCAATATCAAAAGCCACTTCAATTTGAGGTACACCACGGGGAGCAGGGGGAATCCCGGCCAAAAGAAACTTACCCAGAGACTTATTATCTTTTGCCATTGCCCGTTCTCCTTGGAGAACATGAATTTCCACAGAATTTTGTCCATCTACTGCTGTAGAAAAGACCTGAGATTTGCTGGTGGGAATTGTCGTATTCCGTTCAATGATTTTTGTGAATACTTCCCCTAAAGTTTCCAGTCCCAATGATAGAGGAGTCACATCTAAAAGTAGCAGTGTATCAACTTCCCCACCCAGTACACCAGCTTGGACTGCGGCTCCTAGTGCTACTGCTTCATCTGGGTTAATAGAGCGATCTGGGGTTTTGCCATTGTAGAATTTCATCACCGCATTCTGCACTGCGGGAATGCGAGTAGA
>RDYJ01000183.1 GCA_004293145.1 Nostocales cyanobacterium
CATTGGCTATCGCGGCGTGCGGCTAACCGAGACCTGGATTGACATCGCAATGGTCCCCACCCAGACGGCCCAACAAAAGAAACAGAAGGCGGTGTTCAAGGCCTTAGGCCAGTTCACGATCGAGAGTGGTCCTGACAGCCAACGGGGCCCGCATTGGATCAACTATCGCGCGCCGGAAAATCAGCGCTTTATCAGGTGGACAATTGCGTCGTGTTTTTTTAGCATGTGCTTTACTTGATGATTCTGAAATTTTATTACTTAGCTTCAATCCTTCAACAGTTCCTTTAATGTTTGGATAAGCATTGTTATGTCCGCCACCTATAATTATTGGCTCCTTACCCGACTTAACAATTAAAGAAATAATTGGGCTTACGAAATCATCAATTTCCTTAACGATATCTCTAACTTTTTTTAAAGACTCTTTGTCTTGGATATTAATATCTTTAATTTCATCCACTGTGTTAACAACTGAGCTTTCTGTACCTAATGTGTTATCTGGTGTGAGTTGAGCAGATACACTTTTATTAGTTATTAATCCACTAATTAACCATATTATTGTTAGTAGGAATTTATAATCAAACTTGTGTTTTTGAAACTTCATATTTTTAATCCTTGATGTTGATGCACAAAGTTAATTTTATTTGCTGTTTATGCTGTATCTATAGCTTTTGCTATGTATTGAATATTCTTGAATATACAGCATTAGCGAAAAATGTGGATCAGATTTCTCAGGAAAATAATCAAGTTCTGATTATCACAGTACATCAATCTAAAGGTTTAGAATTTGATACTGTTTTTATTGCAGGTATGTGTGAAGAAGAATTTCCTAGTTATTTCAGTTTGCGCGATAATAAGCTAGAAGAAGAAAAACGGTTATTTTATGTAGCTTTAACCAGAGCAAAAAATCGCTTATTTATTTCCTGGTTTAGCAAAGATTCTTATAACAATACTAAAACCCACAGTCAGTTTATTGATTTATTACCTAGTGAATATTTAGTTTCTTAAACTCAAAATACTCATATTCAATTTCTCCCTTCCTTCCTTTGCGTACTTTGCTCCTTTGCGACTTTGCGCGAAAAAAAATATCCCCTTCCAAAACCAGGGGATATTACAAACTTGTTCTTTACCCGTCAAAAAAATTATCAACTAGCAACCAAAACAGGTTCTTTCACAGGTTGCAAAAGTTCGCTATATAGTGCATCCAACTGAATAGCCACACCATCCCAGCTAAACTTACTCATAACCCGCATATTTGCAGTTTTACCCAATTCTGCACGCCATTCAGGATTACCAAGAATACGGTCAATAGCATGACTAAAAGCGGTTACATCTTGGGGTGGTACTAATAAACCAGTATTTTCATTCACGACTGTAAACTGAAGTCCACCCACATCACTAGCTATCACTGGTGTTCCGCTGGCCATCGCTTCTACTGCAACCAGTCCAAAGGGTTCATAATGACTAGGAACAACGCAAATATCAGCCGCAGCGTAATAAGTTGGCAAAATTTCCTGTTTAAGCAGACCTGGAAATTCAGTAAATTCACTCATTCCCAACTCGTTAACTATTCCCTCAATGCGATCGCGTTCTCTACCATCGCTATTACCTGGTGTACTTCCACCACCAATAATTAACTTCAGATTTTTATCACCATAAAACTTTGACTCACGCACCGCACGTACCAAGGTTTCTATCCCTTTGCGTGGGTCAAACCGTCCTACATATAAAACAACCTTATCTTCTGGTTTAATTCCTAATGCGGTTCTTGCGGTTTCTCTATCAACTGAACCAAAACGACGAATATCTGTACCACAAGGAATAATATCAATGTTTCCTTGATGGGAAACAAGAGTTCTCATGTGTTGTTTTTCTTGTGGACTTGTAGCCACAATTCTTTCAGCTGTTTCCAATACTTCTTTTTCTACAGCCAGACGCTGACTCGCAACCAGAGGAATATTTTCTATTGAGTTGTATTTGACTATTCCTAAAGAATGATATGTGTGAACCTGTTTACTTCCTTGGATTTGTTTTAACTGCAAACCTACCCAGCTAGATAGCCAGTAGTTAGTGTGAACCACCTCATATTTAAAGCCGTTTTCTTTTTGAAATTTCAATAACTGTTCCACAAATTCTGGCAAGTATTTAAAACCGTTATCTCGTGGTACAAATTCAACTGGTCCTGCTGTTAATCGAATCGTTCGACAACGGGGGTTATGTTGAACAATATTTTCTTGGTCAGCACTCACTTTACGGCTAAACATATCAACTTGCCATCCAAGCTGGGACAGTGATTCACCCACTTGACGGACATAAACGTTTTGTCCTCCAGCCTCCTCTTTCCCAATTTCAATCGCTGGATCACCGTGGACTGAAATCAAGGCAATGCGTTTGTTAGTGGTAGAGTTCATAAGTTGTGTGTTGCTGATTGTCACAAGGTAGTATGCGGTTCCAAGTTGGCGTTGTTCACGCTTACTTGAATTGTTTAGAAACTTTGATTAATCTTTATTTTAAGTTAAAAATCATTTTTAAGTATTTATATTTTAGTCAAATCTACCGAATTTTGTATATCAATATTTAATACTTCTAATAGATGAAATTCTATTTATTTATTGTACAAGCAAACGAATTTTGTCCATGATATATGGGAGATAAATTACTCTATGAATAAATTTTTCCGTGACTTTAATCTATCTTTGATCAGTCAATTTGAAAGCTTTTAGTTCAGTAGTTTTAACTTTTGATTTAGTCAAAAGACTAATGATAACTCCTGATAACTCCCGGTGAATTTAGGTCAATAAATTGTCAAAAACTCTGTCATGATCATCAAACTTTGTTGGTGGAATTACTCCTTTGATAATTGTATTGACTTATACTATTATTCCGAAGTATATTATTTTGTTAAATAAGATACATTTTTGTAAAAAACTTACAGCAGGGAACTGGGGGCTGGGAAAAGAACTAATGAGCAATGACCAATAAAATTGAGCAGTGCGGATAGCCTAGTTTGGCTTTCAGCACTGCTCAATACCTCTGTTATTGTTGGTTGCTTGCACAAAAAACAGTCCACGAGGGCTGGTGATTTCAGATAAATTTAGTAGCTTTAGCAATCAGAGAACAATTAAAAATTAAAACTCAGCATACTTTGTGGTTGTTAATTTTTAGCTCTCTTGCGCTTGAGGATCAGCTGGTTTGTGCAGCTAACATTTGCTTGAGCTTTTCTAAATCAGCAGCCCAACGTGGATCTGGACGAATTGCATCAGAATCAACTGTGGTAGTTGTTTCACGAGATCCACCACCACCACCACCACCACGGCGAGACTTCTTAGCACCTTTGTCACGACGATTTTCTTTGTTGATGCTAGGCGCAGGGGTGCTAGTACCTTGACTAGCAACTTTGGGAGCTTGTTCTTCACCTTCGTCACCTTTGGTACGAGGTAATGCCTTTTCTAGCTTGATGGCGGTGTCTTTGAACATTTGACCATTATACTTTTCAATAATTTGGTCTGCTTGCTCATCGTTGTTCACCGTCAGAAAACCGAAACCACGACATTTGCCTGTTTTTCGGTCTTTAATCAGTTTGGTGGTGACAGCATCGCCTTCAGCTGCAAATACAGCTTGCAATTCTTGACGATCTATTTCTTCTTTGGGCAAATTACCTATGTATAGGCGAACGGACATGAACTATACCTCCAGAATTAAATGAACTTGTGTTGACAAAAACAATCTCTTGGCTTTGGCTTTTAAATAGATGCTATTAACTAAAATCGCCATAAACCAATTTTTGTAATCCAAACTATCAACTTATAGTTCCAAACGGCATGGAAATTTATCTCATGCTATTTGTTCGCCGGGAATAACCCCGACCGGGCGAACTACAACGCCTGTTATCCCTTGGCTAAAGGCTGTCGGGACTACTTTTCTTAAAATATTCAAACTACCATTCACATCAGCATGAATCAATAAACCATTACCTGCTCTGTAGAGCTTAGTCCTAATTCTTTGACCGCTAAATTTGACCTGGTGAGCATGAGTTTCTCCATGAGTAGGAATCGGATCTTGATCTAAAAAGGAAGCCGCACTGGTGTAAGACTCCTCAGCAATCAATACCTTTATTCCCACTAATTTAGCTTTATAACTCAGCTGCTGTACCAACCGATTATGGGGAATAAACACAAAGTTTTGATGATGTGTTCCACCTAAGTTAGCATTTTGCTGATGTAGGGGATTTTGACCTATCACTAAAGTTCCAATCCCATTCTTCACCATCAGGTCAATAATCAAACGACTGGCTTTATGCAGATAATCATCTATGCGAAAATTCCGTTTCTTTGTCAAACGTTGCAGTCGTTTAGATGTCTTTTGAGCAGTTGGTAGTAACGATTGAAATTTAGATTTCTGCTGATTGTAGTAATGATTAACTGACTTGATAATCCGCCCTTTCACAAGAACTGGAACAAATCCAGGCTTGTTAGCTGTTAAGGTAGCAAGGTTATCGATACCTAAATCAATCGCTGCAATCGCATCTTGCTCTAAGTCATAATCTAACTCCTCTTTTTCATAAACAACTTCTACCACATAATGGTCAATCTTTGGTACTATCCTCACTTGATGTAGACGGGAATAATCCAAAGAAGTAGGAATATAAATATGGGTTTGTGACAGATTAATCAATCCTACTTTCATTTTCGGTTTATTCACCGCCTGAGCCGTATACACTAATATATGTCTGCCTTTTTCTTTGTGTTTATACTTGGGTAATTTTGGCCTGCCTAATAATTTATCTTGATATTGATCTTTATATTTATTTTCTGTATATGCCTTAATTGCTGTAAAAAAGCTTAACCAATTGCGATCTAAACCTAATAATACTTGCTGTGCTACTTTCGCAGGTAAAGCTTGATAAGTTTGAGAAGAATTTAGCTGTTTAGCTAGGCAATTGTTATCGAGATATTTATGATTAAAAATAAAATTTTGGCGCATCAGAAAGTTAGCATAGTTGTAGAGGTTTTTGGCGGCCAAACACAAAGAGTCAATCTCCTGATAATGGGGATGATTTCTTTGAATAATATGCCGCTCAACTAATTGCATGATGGTCTTCAAAAATATGCTTATATATACTAACTTACGACTAAAACTCAGTCAAGACTGTGAAGGCTAATTTTTGTAGCCGTAAATTGCTGTGCTACGAAATTCATGGCTATTGATCATCATCTTTGTCTATAGATTGGGAAAAATTTGGCACAACAGTTTCCTCTGGTGATGATGCTCATTGAATATCAAACCGCTAGTCCACCCAGCTAATAGTATCTTAATTTTCAGGATTGTAAATTTAATAGCCCACCGCCCAACACAGTAAATGAATTTTTCCTAGCTTTAATTAGCAGAATAAAATACCACTTCTTAACATTATTACGGTATTTTCTACGTAGCTAGTTCAGCACCTCAATTTTTGCTGATAGCATTATTTCATCGTAGCATACAATACATTTTTTCGACAAGGGGATTTTGACAACCAAAACCAGCCATCGGCTGAGTGATTTATCCGGCTACAGATTGGGCTGTGAGCATAATATATGCGCCCCAGGCTTGGGTGAGGACAGCCAAAACAATGGAAAAAATGGGATGAGGACTGTTAATGATGATGCCACTTTGATTTTCTAAGGTTTGGATATCTATCCAAGGTGTTGCTCCTCGTCGTAACCAACCTGTGACGGTAATTTGCCTACCAATCCATTCTTGGGGTGTGGCTGATGGTCTTGGATCAGGAATATGGTGTAGTTTCACCAAACCTGTACTAGATTGTAGAATTAGGTCTTGTCCTAAACAGTTGCTAGTTCCTTGACGGCCGATTAGAGTACCAGTAACACGGACACTGAAGCTATCAATTGGTAAAACAGAAGGGTTTGTTAATAACTGGGAGAGTTGTTCATCAGTTTTTAAGGTCAGGGGTTTGATTTCCGGGAAAAAGGCATTAATTCGCATGACTGTACCGATGCTGAAACCAATCATTAAAAAACCTGTCACAAAAGATAAATCATCATAAATCCATTTCAGGTTGAAAAGATGAATGGTGTATGCGGTTTGCCAACTTAACCACAACAAACCTGCTAACACAAAACCCAAAGGAATACCCAACCAAGGGGCAATTTGCAACAGAAAGGACTGGGGTTTAACTAGCAGGGATTCGGGAGTGATCAGATGTAGTTCCGTTTCTAGATGCCAATGACGGGCGATTTGACACAGACGTTGGAGGCGATCGCCCATTAAGGGGTGACTGTTATTAATAGTAAACCATTGCCGATAAGGATTGCTGTTTTCCCACATTAAAAAAGATTCTAAGGAAATATGACCTGCCATGCTTCCCAAAGAAAGGCTTTGTTGATAGCTGACTGGGGCGGTGATATTCAGGCTTTCTAATTGCCAACTGGTATGTTTTTGTTTTTTGATATCTTCAGCTACACCAATGGTAATTTTCAATAAAGCACGAATGAGCGCGTTAGGATTACCTGTGATTTCAGCGGCTTGGCGATCGCTAGAGTATAACCGCAGCCGAGAATTAAGCAAAGTTGTCCCAGTTAATAAACACCAAATTCCATAACTCAAACAAGCCAAAGCTGTAGCTGTCCAGCGTAAAATTGGCTTTTCATTTTTATTAGCCCAAGCTGATGCTTGCTGATAAAGTTGATAAAAGGGCAAAGTCAGCAGTAACGCTAAGGACATGACTAGAAAATCCCAGCGGCCAATTTGCCCTAATGCTAAGGCATAAATAGTAGCTATTTCTTCATCTGTTAGTGCTTCTAGAAGTCCCTGACTCACAACTATTCTAGCTGTGCGGGGCAAATTCCCATAGGTTAGCATGATCGGTGCAGCCATTGGCAAAATCTTGAGTATAGGAACAGGCCACTGTCGTTGTTGACAGATACGTTGTGTAATCCTGATGGCTTCCCGACTATGGGTGTGCAAAACTTCTTTAGACAATGGTTCTTGTCTATAAAGTTTTTCCATTTGCCAATCTAATAACCAAGGGGAAAAACCGAGCAGAACTAATAATATGACTAATATGAATAAACTAGGATTGCTATATAAAAATGGCAATGGATTTACATAAGGCAGTTTATCTAAAATCTGGTTAATAGAAACCATGACTAATTGAAGCATGATTTGCAATAGCCAAAACAAAGCCATGAAGGTGGCTAATGCTAATAGTCGGGAAGGGATTAAGTTGTATTTACGGAGGGGTTGCCATACCTTAGCACGTCTAGCTTGTCGCCAATAAGTGCTGACTGGTGCATTTGTTATGCTATTTGCAGCCAGATCGATACTGCCTTGTTGTTGCGTTGGTGATATAGTCGCAGCTAAAGTAGTATTGAAACAAGTATCAAAAGTCCTCAATCTATTGTCGTCCCCACTTCTAGTTTTTTTGTGCCGTTTTTGGCGTTTAATCAAGTGAGCAAGAGCGCGTTTTGCCCATTCTTGAACTTGTGAATTATCACTCTCGATTAAATTTTTGCACAGGGTGATCGCCAGGGATATTTCCCCTGTGCGTGCGTAAGCCATAACTAAGCCAACTTGAGCTTGCAAGCTAGTATTGCTGTGTTCTGGACTGCTGGCAATGGGCGTAAGTTGAGTAATTGCTGAATAGTAATTTCCCTGTTTAAGGGCAACTAAACCAGCCTCCAAAGATGATTGTTGAGATGAAGGCATAACAGTCTTGGCACTCCAATTTTTCTAGGTAATACACGCAATCTAATGGAAATTTCAACATTTAAAATTTAAACAATAGATGCGAGTCCCTGAATAAATTCAGGAGTCAGGAGGCAGGGAAGAAGATAAATAATTACGAATTACGTTCGCGCAGCGTTGCCGATAGCGCAGCGTGACATTAGCCATAGGAAATATGACGGACGAATTACGAATTATTCTGTATCCGGCTTTTGACTAGAAAATACTGGGGCGATGGCACTTAATTTTAATTCTGGATGATCTCCCTCTAATTGTTGGCAATTCCATTCATTACGGAATAATAATACTGGTCTATCCATGCTATCTTTGACTGTAGTAGTGTTAAATAAACGCCCTACTTTTTCCAAGGCTTCCCAACCACCTTCAACCCACCGCGCCACACTATATGGCAATAAATCTAGGATAGTTTCGACACCATACTCATTTTGTAACCGGAACTGCACAACTTCAAATTGCAACTGACCAACCGCTGCCAAAATTGGATCACGTTTAGCTTCATCTGTTGAGTACATAATTTGAACAGCACCTTCTTCTCTTAATTCGGAAACACCTTTTTGAAATTGTTTAAATTTTGAGGGGTTGGGGTTTCTGAGAGTGGCAAAAAGTTCTGGTGAGAAATAGGGAATTCCCTCATATTCCAGTTTTTGTCCTGTGTAAATTGTGTCGCCAATTGCAAAAACGCCGGGATTGTTTAAACCTATTACATCCCCAGGATAAGCGACATCAATTGATTCTCTCTCTTGAGCAAACAGTTTTTGCGGCCGAGATAGACGGACAATTTTGCCTGTGCGGGCATGATTCACTGTCATATCCTTTTCAAACTTACCTGTGCATACCCGGACAAAAGCTACTCTATCTCTATGTTTCGGGTCCATGTTAGCCTGGAGTTTGAAGACAAATCCTGAAAATTCCGGGTAAGTCGGGGGAATTTCGCCGACGCTGCTGTTATGTGTACCTGGTTTGAGGGCATAGTCTAGGAAGTATTTGAGGAATAATTCCACCCCAAAGTTAGTCATGGCGCTACCAAAAAACACAGGTGTCATTTTTCCTTGATGCACTAAATCTAAATCTAGTTCCCCACCTGCTCCTTCTAATAGTTCTAACTCATCTTTAAGTTGGTGATAAAGGTCTTCTTCCAGAAGTTGCTCAATTCTGCTATCACCTAAATCAATGATCGTATCCCGGGCTTCTCGGCTACCGTGGGCGCTACGTTCAAATAGATGTATTTGCTGCTGGTTACGGTCAAATACGCCTTTAAAGCGATCGCCCATGCCTATCGGCCAATTTACCGCATAAGTCTGTAATCCCAATTCTTGCTCAATCTCATCTAACAGTTCTAAGGGTTCTCGTCCCGGACGGTCGAGTTTATTCACAAATGTGAAAATCGGAATACCCCTAAGTTTACAGACTTCAAACAGTTTCCGGGTTTGGGGTTCTAACCCTTTAGCCGCATCAATCAGCATAACTGCGTTATCTGCTGCTGCTAAAGTTCTATAGGTGTCTTCACTAAAATCTTGGTGTCCAGGCGTGTCAAGTAAATTAATTTGACAGTTACGATAAACAAATTGCAACACTGTGGAGGTAATAGAAATACCGCGTTGCTGTTCCATTGCCATCCAGTCGGAAGTTACTTTGCGCTGATCTCTTCGGGCTTTCACTGCCCCTGCTTCGTGAATCGCACCTCCGTATAATAATAGTTTTTCTGTTAAGGTAGTTTTACCAGCATCCGGGTGAGAAATAATCGCAAAGTTGCGACGCAGTTCCACCGCTTCACCTAGTTCTTCGATAAGTTCAGTAGCCATAATTTGTAATTTGTTTTTAACTTTACTTAATTAAATGTAGTCTTTTTCAGGACTAAGGAATCACATTTGTCTATTCTATTAATTTTCACCTCTGAATTCATCAATATTGAGAATTTTATGGGTGAGGTAGTTGACAAATTCCAGATTTTCCATTATCATTTTATTATAATGGGAATCTTTGCGCGCATATAGGGTCTTATTTTAGATTTCTCAGATTGTCTAAATCAGGATTTACAGGATTTTAGGATTTACAGGATGTGAGTGTCAGGTATGATGTTTTGAATATTGAGATTTCTAAACAAAATCTGCTAAACAATTACCTACTTTTAAATTTTCTATATTTTTAAAATCGCTATCATAAGTAAATAAAGTTAAATTATTTTGAATTGCTGTAGCTGCAATCCAAATATCATTAGTAGGTATAGGTTTTCCTTTTTTTCTCAATTGAGAATAAATGAGAGCATAATATTCTGATGTTTTCTCATCTATAGGAAATATTTTGACTCTAGGACAGTTCATAAATTTTTCCAATTCATCACGATTAATTTCTGGTTTATTTCCTAATGCAAAACCCCCTAGTAATTCTCCAAGGATGATGGAATTGATGACAATAATATCTACATTTCCAATTATTGAAACTGCTTCATTTTGATTACGTTTAAAAGCGGTATAAGCATTGGTATCTAATAAGATTGATTTTATTGCCATAATTGTTGGTCTATTTCATTAAATTGTTGAGTATTAAGTAAAAATTCATTTTCATCTTCTTTTGTCCATGTTCCAGCAAGATAATCTAAATCATGGTAAGGATAAGAATTAGAAAGATGTTTGTCTGAGGTTTCTAAGGTTTCTGAATTTTTCATATTATTCATTTTATCAGTAAATTCTTTTATCCATTGATAAAGGTTATCTAGTTCTTGTTCTGGTATTTTGTCAATTTCTGCTTGAATTAGTTTTTTCACAGTCATAGCTTTTACTCCTGGGGGGAATTTATTATATTATATCTGAATGAGTAACTTGTCTGAATCAGGACACCCTGCGGGAAGTCAAAAGTCAAAAGTCAAAAATTTTTTTTCAGAATCAGGATGTCCAGGATTAGAGGATTTTCAGGATGTGATTGAATGATTGTTTTTTGGGGAGTTGGGGATTTTATTTGTCAGAATCAGGATTTACAGGATTTGAGGATTTTCAGGATGTTGTTAGATGTTAGTGCTATTGTAAATTTTGATTTTTTGTATTATTGAATTATATGCAATCCGTGAACTATACCACCTTCTGCATCAAATCTAGGTTCAATAATTGAATAAAATGTATTATCTCCCTTTTCAAAATACCGGAAGATAGAATAAGCAATTATATCAGCAAGTTGAATTAATCTGGATGCTTTGGAGTCTAAAAATAAAGGTACTTCAGCAAAATTTCTGATTACACCCCATTGGTAGCCAATTGTTCTAAAATCAATTGCTAGAGATTGAATAGTTGTCTCATAAGTGGACTTATCGAAAATAATAATTCCTCTTTGTGTATTCTTATTTTTATGAAGTCTAATTAAATATCTATCAAATCTACTAGCTAGTTGTTCAAATGCTACTTCTACAGGGTCTTTGGGAGAAACTAAAGTTTTTTTAATGACACTTGCAAATAACCTGTTAGTAGGATTTGATTGCAGAAAAATGTGTAATATATCTTGTATAGCTTGATATCTATCTTGTTTAGGAAAACTTCTCCAAAAACCTCTACCACTGACCATTGGACTACCATGTAATTCTACGTTCATAGGTTCTGCTGGATTAAATCTAGCAGCAATTTTTTCTAGTTCATCTGCAATCCAAAATCCTTGACGCTCGAATACACAAAATCCCGCTAATACAAAATATTGTTGATTTGGGTCGTGGGTAGTACCTGACTCATCTGCATAAAGCAAATACATTTATTTTGTGCATCCTGGTATAATAAAAATCAGTCAAGGAGAGACCTTGCTCTCACGATCCGAAAAGGTCAGACCTCTTGACTGCTACCTACATTATAACATTTATTTTTAACTGTTTACTTTTTCATTGAGAAAATCATTATTTAAGCAGTTGAGGAACTTTATCTCACAAAATAAAATCCTGTACATCCTTACATCCTGGATATCCTGATTCTGACAAATATAAATTTACATCACCAAACAAACTATCTAAAAATTACCATCCTGTACATCCTTAAATCCTGGACATCCTGATTGTGACTTAATAATTTTCTGTAACCCTTAAATGTTACAGTTTACAAGTCTCGACGCGAGAGAAGAGACCATCCACAATCCATCCCAACTCTCCCACACTATAAGGGAGGTGTCCCGGTGCTTTTTTGTCAAAAGTAATATCTGTGTAGTACACCACCAACCAGTCGCCTCCTTTTCTCCATCCTACCTTGTCCCCGAACTTCTCCCAAATTTCTCTGTTATATTCTCTCGTTCCACCTAAACCTTGATAAATCCGTTTCTGAACAGAAAAACCAAATTTACCATTGCTGTATTTTACCCACAATTGGTCAATAGTGCGGAGGTCTTCACAGCAAAAGTTATCAATATCTTCTATTGTTAACCAACCTTCCTCTTCCCGTTTTGCAACTGCTAACATTACCCTTGCTGTTTCTTCATCTGCTTCTTCCCAGTTTCCTGCTTTGAGGTAGTTTTGCAGTTTTCTATAGTCCATTCCTACTGCTGAGTTTAATTCTACCTCTTCTTGATTTTCACCACCAATCAAACCCAAATTTTCCCGCAACTTCAAAACCGTCGCAGTGCGTTTTTCCGGTTCTATTTCCATACCCTGCAAAATAGCATCATTCACCCTCTGAATAATCCGAGAATTATAATGTTTAGGTTCGGGTAAAGGTTCATCATCATATTTCCGGTTCGTTGCGGGTACTGGACAAATTTCTCCCTCTTTTTTCAATCCATCAGCAGTTAAGAGATAATATAAAGTTGCAGCTAAAGCATAAACATCAGTATGGGGTCCAAAATTACCCTTATGTCGATATTGTTCAATAGGTGCAAAACCTTCTGTGAAAGAATTTGTCATACTTTTGGTAGCGAGACTGCGAGTTAAACCAAAGTCTATTAAAACCGCTTCTTGTTTATTTTCTTGTAAGAGAATATTTCCCGGTTTAATATCTCGGTGTAACTGTCCTTTATTGTGGATATATTCTAACGCTTGACCAATTTGATCTATATATAATAGTGCTTCATTTTCTGATAATTGTCCTTTACTTTGCACATAGTTAAATAATGTCACCCCATCAATATATTCCATCACCACGCCAAAAAGTTCACCTTCTTGGATGACTTCATAAACTTTGAGAATGTGCTTATGATCAAATCCTTTAATTGTCAAGGCTTCGTTAATAAACTTAACCTGCTGTTCTGCAAAGTCTTCCCGCAGTTGCATGGTTGAGTTGAGGGTTTTGATGCCGTATAATTTCCCTGTGCTGGTTTCTAAAGCTTTGTAGGTGATACCAAAACCACCAGTACCTAAAATGCTTTGAATGATAAATCTACCATTGTTGATTTGTTGTCCTGGTTGCCAGATTATCATATTTTCAAGAGTGGGATGATTATGATGGAATGAAAGAGTTGTATAATTTTATCATAATTATATGATATAAGTAATTAGTGAGAATCAGGATTTTATTTGTCAGAATCAGGATGTCCAGGATTTAAGGATTTTCAGGATGTTGTTGCATGATTGTTTTTTTGGGAAGTTGGGATTTTTCAGGATGTTGTTGAATGATTATTTTTTAGGAAGTTGGGATTTTATTTGTCTGATAGCGAAGCGTGGCGTAAGCCATATCATGATGTCCAGGATTAAAGGATATACAGGATGTTATTGAATGATTGTTTTTTGGGAAGTTGGGATTTTTCAGGATGTTGTTGGATGAGTATTTTTTTAGGAAGTTGAGATTTTATTTGTCTGATAGCGAAGCGTGGCGTAAGCCATATCAGGATGTCCAGGATTAAAGGATATACAGGATGTTATTGAATGATTGTTTTTTGGGAAGTTGGGATTTTTCAGGATGTT
>RDYJ01000184.1 GCA_004293145.1 Nostocales cyanobacterium
CAGGAGTCAGGAGTCAGGAGTCAGGAGTCAGGAGTCAGGAGTCAGGAGTCAGGAGTCAGGAGTCAGGAGTCAGGAGTCAGGAGTCAGGAGTCAGGAGAAAGAATTAATTTTTCAACTTTTGCCTTTTGCCTCTTGCCTCTTGCCTTCTTACTGTACCCAGTCCCCAGTAAAGAGTCCCCAGTCACCTAAAAAATTGGGATGTTGTCCATCGTTCCCAGAATTAACCCAAGAACGATGAAAGCCTATGGATTTATACTAAATTTGACCGCTAAAGGCAGGCTTTACTTTACGGTCAATCCTTTCCCCCAGGTCTTCAGCAATGGTCAAAACATAAGGTTTGCACCTTTTGACATTGACCATAATTCCTTGCGCTCCTTCGATTTCCAAATCTTCTAAGTAGCCTTGACTAGCTAAATTTGCTTCTGCAGAGCTTAAGAATGGACCGAAGTAATATGTACAACGAGGATTCTGGGTGACAATTTCCACCCACCAAGCCAAGCCTAAACCGTTAGATATGCTGATTAGCCCTTCTTTAAGGTTTTGCCAAATGGTTTTCATGGTTTTAACCAATTTATAAACGTGTTACCGGGTGTTAAAGAATATGTTGGATTGATTTTCTTTTACATTTCTTTATACTCTGTTAGGTTTATTTTTTCAAAGAAAATGTAGGTAGTTTATCAAGATAATGGGTATTTAAGGAACGTTGACGATAAATTTCGTAAAGCGCCATCCCCGCAGCCACTGAAGCATTGAGGCTAGGAGTCTTACCCTGTAAGGGAATTGATACCAAAACATCGCAAGATCGTTGTGTCAACATACTCAGACCTTCGCCTTCTCCACCAATCACCAAAACGGTAGGTCCACTGAATTTTACTGTATGTAGAGGTTCGCTACCTGTGGCAGCTGTACCGTAAATCCAAAAACCAGCTTCTTTGAGTTGTTCTAAGGAGCGACTGAGGTTAACAACTCTAGCTACAGAAAAGTTTTCTAAGGCACCAGCGGCCACCTTGACCACAGTTGAAGTGATTCCCGCAGCCCTTCTTTGGGGAATTACTAATCCTTGAGCGCCTATGGCTTCAGCTGTGCGAATAATTGCCCCTAAGTTATGAGGATCGGTAATACCATCAGCGACAACAATAACGGGATCAGCAACTGATTTGGATTGAGTAATCAAATCCTCTAATTCTGTGTAGTCATAAGGAGCAACTTGAGCAGCAATACCTTGGTGATTAGCTCCGTCAGTAATTTGGTCTAACCGCTTGGGTTCAACTTCATCAATTACTGTGCCATTGTCTTTAGCTTGGAGAATTAAATGATGAAATCGAGGATCGTAGCGGAGACGGGTAGTAATCCAGAGACGGTTGAGATTACGCTGATTTTCTAATGCACTTAAAACCGGATGGCGGCCATAAATCAGATCATTATCTTCTGTGGAATTGATCTCTGTCGGTTTGATCTCTAAAGATGGCTGGGAAGATGGACGAGATGGACGCGATTTACCAGAAATAGGTTTGACTTCTGCCTTACTTTGATGACGAATAGGATTAGCAATAACGCGCTTACCCTTGATTTTGATGGGTTGTCCACGTTTTGGTTCGCCAGCGTGATTGATTTTTCTTGGTTGGTTAGTCATGGAATTATTGAATTTAGTAAATAGGTGAGCATTCAGATTCCCTCAATTTAATGAACCATTACGACTGTTTTTCCTATCATGAGATTGAGCTACTCACTCTGTCTCTAGATGGAGTTTCTGTAACAGTTCTGTTAAACGGGGGTAATCAGTCAGATATAAATAGCCAACTAAAGTTTCTAGACTAGTTGCCTGTTGATAAATTTCAGGATTAAGTCGCTTGGGGCGGCCTGTGGCAGCATTCCGACCCCGACGGACAATTTCTAACTCGTTACTCCTTAAATAAGGAGTCAGCGATCGCAAATGTAGGGCTTGTGTTTCCGCTCTGACCTGCGCCACTACCAAACGATGATAAATTTCTGGCCGTTGCTGTGGCCACAGAAAAAACATTCTAACATACAATTCGTAAATTGAGTCACCCAAGTAGGCTAAGGCAGAAGGAGAAATTTGTTTTACTTGTGCCTGGGATATGCGCTGGGGTAATTGCGTCGGATCTACCAACAATGCTGGAATTGCAGATGAATCCTGCATTGCAGTTTCATCTTCTCCATTTTGAGTTTCTTCCTCCTGGGGATTCACCTGTTAATCATTCCTTGACCTACTAAGATTGGGAGGATTATCTTTACGAACATTCATTTATTTATTTTTTGTCCAGTACGCCATCATAGCATACCTAGCATATTCAACACTAACAAGTATTACTGAAATTCTAGCCAGGGACTGGGGACTCTTTACTGGGGACTGGGGACAGAGTTGAAAGTTTATTTGTAATCTAAGTTTTATTATTCAGATACTTCAAATTGGTGACTTAACCACCTTGGCGGTTGCTGTATATATATTTTATATATATTTCTCATTGGCTAGATTGGGAGGAGAAAGATGAAGGAGATGGAGAATTAATATATTCTTTTCCTCCCTCATCTTCCTCTTTCTCATCTTGATAGCCAAATTGATTTTCTCTGGTCAAGCAATCAAGGCGACTTAATGTTTTCTAGAGCCGCATCAACAGTTGTTTGCAGGGCAAGAAATTTTTCTAGACGAACAAGCTTGACCGTTTGTGTGACACGGGCATTAGTAACAATTTGCAAAGTACCTTCGGCAGTTTGAGATTTTTTAGCCAATTGTACCAGCGCACCCAAACCAGAGCTATCAACAAAGTCGATTTGAGAGAGATCCAGAATTATATTCTTTGGACCTTCTTCAATCTTACTAGACAGAACCTTGCTAAAAGTCGGCTCAGAAAAAGCGTCTAACAAACCTGTGAGGCGGAATAGCTGACAGTTATCCCGGACTTCGCGAGTACCTCTCAGGCTCACGGTTAGATTCAGTGGTTCAGCAATAACTCCCTCCTCGTCCTCTTAACTGAAAGTAAACGCTCAAGTATAAATGGTTTTGACGTACGTTGTCTAGGTTGGGGATTGGGGAGAAAAATTTTAGATTTTAGATTTTAGATTTTAGATTGGAGTTCATGAAATACAATCCAAAATCCCAAATCCCAAATCCAAAATTGTATCACCAATTACCAATTACCAATTTTTACGTCACTTAAGCGATTGCGCTGGGCGCAGTGCTGGAAGTGATCGCAGCTTGACGTGCTGTTTGCATTTCTAGCACAAATCGCTCAAATAAGTAATCAGCATCGTGGGGTCCGGGACTAGCCTCTGGGTGATACTGTACAGAAAACACAGGTAGAGACTTGTGACGTACCCCTGCAACAGTGCGATCATTTAAGTTCAGATGACTAACCTCTACCACTGCTGATGGTAATGAATCCGGATCAATAGCAAAACTGTGGTTTTGGCTAGTAATTTCTACCCTTTGTTGTAGACCCGCAGGTTGATTTAAACCCCGGTGTCCAAATTTAAGTTTAAAGGTTTCTGCTCCCAAAGCATGACCCAAAATTTGGTGTCCCATACAAATACCAAACATGGGTTTTTCACTTTCTAGCAATGCTTTAGCAGTGCTAATTCCTGCCGTGACTGCGGCTGGATCACCAGGACCATTGGAAAGAAAAATCCCATCTGGATTGTATTTAAGGATGTCTTCTGGTGGTGTATCAGCAGGAACAACAATCACCCGACAACCATAACTAGCTAAACGACGGAGGATATTCCGTTTGACACCAAAATCTAGGGCTACAACTGTGAAAGTATCCCCAATTTTAGCCACAGCCTCTGGGTTAAATTCCCAAGCTGCGGTGGTAGCTTGAGACCATTCATAAACTGTTGGGGTGGTGACTTCCTGGACTAGATTTAATCCGGTCATGTTAGGAGCAGCTTGCACCAGTTCTAATAATTCACCTTCATCCAGAATAGAGGTAGAAATTCCACCATTCATAGCGCCAAACATCCGAATTTTGCGGGTGAGGGCGCGGGTATCAATGCCGAAAATACCGGGGACTTGATGCTGTTTCAAGTAATCTGGTAAAGATTGTGTAGAGCGCCAGTTACTGGGTTTATGACAGATATTGCGGGCGATCGCTCCCTTAACATGAGGTTTTGTGGATTCCTCATCTTCAGGATTAACACCTGTATTTCCTAATTCGGGATAGGTAAAAATAACAATTTGACCGCTGTAACTGGGATCAGTTAAAACTTCTTGATATCCAGTCATCCCGGTGTTAAACACCACTTCGCCGATAGCGGTTCCCATCGCACCGAAAGACCAACCGCGATAAGTAGTACCATCTGCTAGGACAAGTAAAGCCGGTATTGGATCAGATAAAGACATAAATAATAGGGAATAGGGAATAGGGAATAGGGAATAGGGAATAGGGAAAATTTGACACTCCCCGGTCTAAAGACAAGGGGATTCTTGGGTCAACGAGACCACATCACCCAATTCCCTGCTGCGACTGTTTATTATCCCATGAGTTTAGGTCTTTAGACTTTGACAGCAATTAATTAAAAATTAAATAATCTATTAAATAGTTCAGCCTGGAGCATCTTTTTGATTTGGGGCGGTACACTTGGAGAAAGCCAGGGCGGTTCACCTGAAAGTAACTATGCTTGAGTCTTTTTTATCCCGCACAGCCCTAATTTTTTTTTCCGGTAGTCTAGCGGTTTTGACTGTCGCTTGTAGTGACAACAAACAAAGAACGGCGACTGATGGAGATCAGCCATCTGCACCTGTTGGTAATTTGGCAGCAATACAGCGGCCAACTAAGCAACCAGCACTACTACCAACCAACCCAAAACCTCAAGTCAAACCATCCGTAACAGAACTAAGTCCTTTAGAATTAGCACTGGATAAAGCTACTGGTGCTGTGAGTATCAGTCAATCTGCCCAATCTCCAGATGATTGGAATTTGGTGGCGAGTAGGTTTGAGGATGCGATCGCCCTGATGGAACAGGTACAACGCGACAGCCCTAATTTTCCCTTTGCTCAACGCAAAATTGTCGAGTACCAGCGTCAAATTCAACTAGCCGAACAGAAAGCTAACCCCAATACAGTAGCATCTCCAGTGTTACCGCAGAAACAGGTTGTTGTTGTAGTTCCCAAAGCGAAAATACAACGTTATTCTGCTCCCTCCCCTGCTAGACCAGTACAACCACTACCACCACCACAGCCAATTTTTCCTTCCTCGGAAATTCACGCCCACAATAATCAGGTATTTGTAGCACCGATTAAGCGGCGAGTTCGTGGCACACCAATTGTCGAAGTCACTTTTAATGGTAGACAACGTTTTGAGATGATTGTCGATACAGGCGCTAGTGGGACTGTGATCACTCAAGAGATAGCACAGGCTTTAGGTGTAGTACCTGTGGGAACTGCCAAAGCCAATACTGTTAGTGCTAAAGCTGTAGAATTTCCCGTTGGTTATTTAGATTCAATGGAAGTGGGTGGGGTGATGGTGAGTAAAGTTCCAGTGGCGATCGCTGGTGCAGAACTGGAAACGGGATTACTAGGGCATGACTTTTTTGGCAACTACGACGTTACCATCAAACGCAATGTCGTAGAATTTCGCCCTCAAACCCACGCAGAAACTAATCCCGCAGGAATTCCACTAAATGTACCAACTTTTTCCAGGGGCTACCGCTTTGTAGAATTTCTCTAGCCATGCTTACACCTTGAGCATGGTTGAATAAGGGAACTGTACCTGCGACCTGCAACGCTAAGGAAGCATTGAGTGCCACCGCATCCTGTTGTGCTTGAGTTCCTTTCCCTTGCAGTACGTTGGTAAGAATTTCTGCATTTTCTCGGACATCACCACCCTTTAAAGCTATAATCGGTGCTGGTATGATACCTGCCTCTTCAGGATTAACGGTGGTTAGCTGCACTTCACCTCCAGATAAAACCGCTAAATCAGTTATATCTCCTAACCCCGCTTCATCTAATTTTTCTCTACCATGTAAAACAATTGCCTTTTGCGTTCCCAACAGGTTTAATGCCTGAGCGATGGTTTCGATTAATTTGGGATCAAATACCCCAATTACCTGGCCAGTGGGACGCAAAGGATTTACTAAAGGTCCGAGTAAATTAAACACAGTCCGCACTTTTAAACTTCGCCGCAACGGTGCTACTGCTTTCAGTGCGGGATGCCATCCAGGGGCAAATAAAAAGGTAATTCCCACTTCTTGTACTGCTGCTTGTACCTTCTCACTGGCAGCATTTAAGTTAACTCCCAAAGCTTCTAAAACGTCAGCACTGCCCGTTAGACTAGAGGCAGAACGACTGCCATGTTTAGCAACAGGTACACCAGCAGCAGCAACGACAAAAGCTACCGCTGTGGAAATATTAAAAGTTGATGCCCCATCACCACCAGTTCCGCAGGTATCAATCAGAGTGCTAGGTGGTGAATTCTCAGTGCTGACTACAGCAGATAGAGATTTCAATACTTCGGCCATCCCTGTTAACTCTTCAGCAGAAACACCTTTAAAATGCAGTGCTGTTAAAATTGCTCCTGATAACTCTGGAGCGATCGCTTCATTGATCCATCCTTGCATTAATTCTGCTGCTTGGGTGCGGGATAATGATTGACGTTCTAATAATTGTTTTAGTAAGTTAGACCAAATAGTAGGATCTGGTAAGTTTGTCATAACTCAGGTTTTTTTGTTCACACTGCAAGTAATCCTACCGAAAAATGGTCAGTTTTTGATGCAGATGAATTATCATTAATCAATTCTTTAACTTGTAATAAATCTAAACCCAGTGCAAATATCTCATCTATAGGCAACATTTCCCCTTGAGTTGTCATAAATTTATGGTCTTTAGTGGCTCGAATTGTTGAACCATCATCTAAACAATATTCATACAATTCCTGGACTCCCCGATCATGCCATTGTGCTATCGGTTGAGTGTAAATATTGCCATTTGGATCAATACTAAAAACACTACATTTAATCTTTTGATCAACAATTTTCCCAATTGCTAAAAAGCCATATTCCACAGTTAAAACTTCGGTTTCAGCACTTAGACAATATTCGGCAAACTTCAACATATCCGCAAATAGTTGTTCAGCTACTTGCTTTCTGACTCCGTTTTTTGTAGATCCATCAATAAATTTTTCTTCCTGCTTCTGCATTTCCGAAACTTTCTTTTTACCCATAGCGCGACGCAGTAAGTCAGCTTGTCCTAAAGAATAACCAGCCATATCTTGAGCAATTTTCATGATTTGCTCTTGATAGACCATAATTCCATAGGTTTCATTTAATATCGGTTCTAAAATTCCTGTTTCATATTCAATTGCTTCTTTACCATGTTTGCGGTTAATAAACTTAGGAATTAATCCCGCATCTAATGGTCCTGGCCGATACAATGCTAAAATAGAAGAAATATCTTCAATATTAGAAGGTTTCAAATCTCTAACTATCTGCTTCATCCCTGAAGATTCTAATTGAAATATACCTTCTAAATCTCCTGATTCTAATAACGCGTAAGCTTTAGATACATCTTTAGGTAATGTGCTATGTTCGCCTTTAGCTAATATCTTTTGGGCTTTTCTTTCCTGATGGGTAATTTCATCAGGATCTACACGATATCCCTTACTTGCTTCAATTAAATCTAAGGTTTTTTGAATTAGTGTCAGGTTGCGTAAACCTAAAAAGTCCATTTTCAACAAACCCAGTGATTCCAAATCTTCCATGAAATACTGAGTAATAACAGAACCATCATTATTCCGCTGTAACGGCACAATTTCGTCTAAAGGTTCTGCGGAAATTACCACACCCGCAGCATGAACACCAAAGGTTTTGTTAGTTCCTTCAATTCGCATGGCCATATCTAACCAACGGCGAACATTGGGATCATTGTCATATTTTTCTTTAAACTCTGGTGCTGGGGTTTCATCAGAAACCATGACTTTCAGTTTTGTTGGTTTCCCCCGCACTACTGGGATCATTTTCGCCATTTTGTCAGCATCCCCATAAGGAATATCTAACACTCTAGCCACATCTTTTAAGACTGCTTTCGATGTTAAACGGTTAAAGGTAATAATTTGGGCAACTCGATCAGCACCATATTTTTTAGTGACATATTCAATGACTGCATCCCGTTTTTCAATACAAAAATCTGTATCAATATCAGGCATTGATTTTCGTTCTGGGTTCAAAAATCGCTCGAATAGTAAGCCATGATGGACGGGATCAATATTGGTAATTCGCATGGCGTAAGCAACCAAAGAACCAGCCGCTGAACCCCGACCTGGACCGACAGGAATATTATGATCTCGCGCAAATTTGATGTAGTCCCACACTACTAAAAAATAGGTAGAAAAACCCATCTTTTGCAGCATTTTTAATTCATATTCTAATCTTTCTTTATATACCTGATCTACTTCGCTGCGAGATTTACGATTTAATCTTTCTAATAGTCCTTGCCATGCAATTTCTTCTGCGTAAGTGTCAGGAGTGTGGCCAGAAGGAATATCAGGAGTAGGAATTTTCGGCTCATCCATGATATGATAAGGCTCGACTTTATCCGCTACTTCGACCGTGGTGGCTATGGCTTCGGCAATGACATCATCGGCTAAATGATCACGAAATAGCATCTGCATTTCTTGGGCAGATTTGAGGTATTCTGTGCCGCTATATCGCATCCGATTATCTTCACTGATTAGCTTGCCAGTTTGAATACAAAGCAAAGCATCATGGGCTTCTACATCAAAACAAGAAATGTAATGAGAGTCGTTAGTGGCAATAAATTTAATGCCTAATTCACGGGCAATTTTCACAATTTCGACATTCACAATTCTGTCTTCTTGTGAACCATGATCTTGAATTTCTAAATAAAAATCTTCACCAAATATTTCTTTATACCATTTAGCAATTTTTCTGGCTGCATCTGGTCTATTACTCAGAATTGCTTGGGGAATTTCTCCACCTAAACAAGCACTGGTGACAATTAAACCTTCTTTATATTGTTTGAGTAAATCTTTATTAATGCAAGGACGGGAAAAAATACCTTTACCTTGCACACCTTGAAGGTGAGAAATTGTAGTTAGTTTAACTAAGTTTTTATAGCCTTTAGTATTTTTAGCTAATACAACTTGATGATATTTAGGACGACGTTCTTGTTTGTCAATATCACCATTAATGATATACATTTCGTTGCCAATAATTGGCTTAATAGTCTTACTGCGGCAGATTTTAATTAGTTCAACTGCCCCATACATGACACCATGATCTGTGAGAGCGATCGCTTTCATTCCTAATGCGATCGCCTGATCTACTAACTCCGGTAGCTGACTAGCACCATCCAGCAAACTGTAGTCACTGTGGATATGCAAAGGTACAAAAGACATAAGCAAGTACAAATTAAAAATTAAAAATTAAAAATTAAAAATTAAAAAATCAAAATACATTAACAGTTTAACAGTTTTTCTCCAAAATGACCGCTAAGAATGCGAAACTTTTGTCTTGATAACTGATGTTCTAGTAGTGACAAATATACAATAGTATCCACCATGAGCAAAATCCAAGCTATTAACTGGTTAAAGCGTATTCCTCTCACCTTGCAAATTATCATTGCCTTAGTGGTAGCAGTCATTTTAGGTATTGCTTTAGGTGCAGGAAACCCCAGTCCCAGCAACGCTACCTTAATTACTAACTTAGCAATTCCCGCTGAATTAATTTTAAAAGCACTTCGTACCTTAGCTACACCCTTAATTTTAGTAGCGGTGCTGCATACTTTCATGACCACCAATATTCCCGGTACGGCGGGAAGGCGTTTAGCGGTGCTGCTTTTAACGAATACCACAGTAGCTATTGTTGTAGGACTTTTAGTAGCGAACATTTTACGTCCCGGAACTTGGGGAACTTTAGTCGCTCCAGGTAGCACAGAGAACACTACTCAAAGTTTTGATCCTTGGGGACTATTCAAAGATGCCGTACCAGAAGCCATTCTCAAACCCCTGGTTGATAATAATGTCATCCAACTTATTGTCATCGCTCTCAGCTTTGGTATTGTCTTGCGGGCATTAAAATCAGAACAAATTCAACAAGGAAAGAATACATACCAACCAATTGAAGATGTCATCGCCATCTTATTTGAAGCAGTCATCCGTATCCTTAACTGGGTAATTGCCTTAGTACCCATAGCAGTATTCGGTATAGTCGCTAAAATCATTGCCGAAAGAGGCTTTGCACCATTTCAATCTTTAGCAGCTTTTATCTTAGCAGTATTGGTAGCCCTATTTTTACAGGCTTGTTATTACCTAACAAGAGTAAAAATCGGTTCTTGGGTAAACCCGTTTAAATTCTTGGCTGGTGGTACTGATGCTTTTTTAACCGCTTTTTCAACTTCTTCTTCAACGATTACAATGCCCATCACTTTTGAAATTTTGCAAACCAAAATCGGTTTAAGAGAATCTTCAGCTTCTTTGGGCGCATTAGTTGGTGCAAATTTCAATAATGATGGAACTGCCCTTTATGAAGCGATGTCTGCGCTGTATATTTCCCAAGTCATTGGACAACATCTGAGTTTAGGACAGCAGTTAGTCGTTGTTCTCACGTCTATTTTTGCCTCAGTCGGTGCAGCAGGTATTCCTAATGCTGGACTGGTAACGATGACCTTGGTTTTTACTTCCGTGGGTTTACCTACACAGTATATAGCTTTATTGGTGACAGTGGACTGGTTTTTAGACCGTTGTCGCACAGCAATTAATGTTATGGGTGATATGACTGTCAGTGCTTTACTGGATGGGAAAAAGCCCCATTCCGTAGACGAAGAATAATTGGAATTGGGTAATAATTCAGGTGAGGCGATAAGATCCTCGACTTCTTTTGTTTATTGTGTCCATAAATGATAAATTGATTTCATAAGTCGGGGATCTGAGTATGAACGATTGCTATAGACGATAAGATCCCCGACTTCTTTTGTTTATCGCTGTTCACTGTCACAGTAGCATCTAAGGCTGCTGAGATCCTTTAGCATCCGAATGTTTAGCCCAGCACCGTTCTAAAAGTTGAATTCGCCAAATAAGCGCGAACTGACGCGGATTTAAAATCAATTTACTATCCTGACTAAATAAGGGCTGGTTCAAATAATGCCAAAGAGGAAATTTAATTTTTGTGTGTTTGGGAGCCATAGGAGGAACAAAATACTATAAAATTGCTTCAGGAGTAGTTGGCCTTTTATTTAAGTAAATTATTTGCTCAATAAATTGCCATTACCAATACTTTTATAATTCAAGATTAAAGCAGTATTTTCCGAATGTCTTCTTAGTAATTACGGAACTTAAGAAAATTTTACTTTCCTGAGAGTTAACAAACTGTGAGTAAATCCTGAATTTGTTGCTGGTAAGAGTTCTGGTAGGGAGGCAGACTAAACAGAAAGTTTTGATATGCCATAGACATTTGTCTAGCCACTTCATCGATAGGAACACTACCAGGAGTAGTCCCTAAACCGGGAATCGCAACTATATTAATTTGTTTATGTAAACAATTACAGTAGAATATATTATGTTGGCGGATGGCTAACAAAGTTGACCATAAACCTTGATAAACATGATCATTACCTGCTACAGATATCTGCATTCTCAATGCCGGAGCATGGGCAATAAACGGATGTAAAGAGTGATTTGTTTCGACAATTAAGGATGTACCTATGGGCTGATCTCCTAAATATTCTTCTTGAATGCGTTTTTGTAAAAGTTGCTCTACATCTTGTCCAAAAAATTGGAGAATGGTTGCATCAATCTTGTTCTGAACAGAATTTAAGGAACTGGCAGCAGTTACTACACAATCAAAAAAAGGCAAGTCTTCAAATGAGCCATTGACTATTTCTACATTGGGTAAACCTTCAAAGTAATCAGCAAAAGTTCTACATAAAAAAGTTTTAGTATCCAGTAAAATTAGTTTTAATGGGATATCATAACCCCAAGTTTGGCAGGTATCGATATTAGTGTTAGTGATTTTTGATCTATATTTTGATTTATCAATCAGAAATAATAAATGAGAATTGAGCAGGGTAAAAATAGGATCTATATTGAAAGTAATATCAGCAAGTTTTACAGCGGTTAAACCATCAGGAGTGTTAATTTCTAATAGTAATCTGTTGATGATATTATAAATATCTAAAAATAATGATTTTAGTGGTTGATCGGCAATAATTGGATAACGCAGTAATTTTAAACAATCCTCTAAACGATAGACAATTTTCTGCATACTTGTAAATCCTAGCATTGCTGCACCACCTTTAATACTAAAGGTAGCTCGGAATATTTCATTTAATTGCTCTTGATCATCTATTGTGTTTTGTAAATTGCATAAAGCTTTGTAGATAGTGTGGAGATATTCTTGTGATTCTTCCACAAAGTAGCCGATAATTTTTTGAAATTCTTCTGGTTTCATGGCTCTAACATTTATTGGTGATTAGTTATCAGTTAAAGACTAGAATTAAATTAGAATAGTGAGACAGTCACTATTTGATGAATACAGGAGATGATGCAATTTTTCCAGTCAAGATAAATTAATCTTATTGATTGATTGTTCCTGTTCATCAAGGGTCAGGTTAATCTGGTGCTGTGTTTAGACTACCCACTTTTTACTCAATTCATATCTTTAGCAAAAATTAAACCCACATTTATTCCATCACTTTTCTTCATCTGTCTGGACTGGGTATAGCTCTTGTAGGTGTAGGAATACAATTGCATAAATGTAATTTCTTGCATTCTTTTATAAATTTATTTTGTAATTCAATCAAGTACACACGTTTATATTATTAATCGTATAGTGTTGCTACTTTAAGTGAGTACATATATTTTGTAAAATTCAAGTATAATAATATATTATTACAATAATATGCTTATATTAAAGTATTTAGCGCGTTTTGCAAGCTGATCATAGTCGAAGTTCATCATCTACTTAAATATCGACTGTAGTGTGAAGACATTATGAACCATTAATATTACTGATGATAACCCTAGATTAATAAATTTTTATTCACACACAAATACGAGTAAAATTCTGTAAAATCTGTATTAAGTTTATTCGGCTATAAATATTATAAAGTTGATGAAGTTTTTCTCAAAAGACAGCTATATAAAGAATTTAAGCCTGTAAATGGCAATTACTTTGATGAAGATTCATCTTTTTTAGCCTATATTTTCCGGTTTTTTTTTAGACCGACAGTTAACTAATTAATCTGACCTGCACCCTAAAATTGATTTAGTAATTATCCTGAACAAAAAAAATAAAAAGTTTGTATAAAATGCTTGACACTAAGTACCAATTATGAATATATTTAGGTGGTGAACCCAAGTTAAATCAATCAGTGCTTCTACACAAAATTATATAGTGCTGATAACGAGGGTAGAAAAATCATCAGCAAAGTTCATTCTTAACTAGCGGTTTATTGGCTGGGTGGTATCTCAGTAGGGACTTCCAGATAAAAAAATATACAATTAATTCTTGTGGGGTAGGCCGGACAGCCTGCCCTTAAACCCGGACGGGCTAGAAGCCCATCCCACAAGATTGGATAATTTATTTC
>RDYJ01000019.1 GCA_004293145.1 Nostocales cyanobacterium
ACCGCCAGCGTTCATCCTGAGCCAGGATCAAACTCTCCGTTTTGGTTCGTTTGTAGCTCTTTCGACTGTTTTATACCTCAGTCACAGGTAATTATCTTTTCTTGACGCAGTTACTTGTTGTATACTGTCTTTCAAACTATAATATTTTCAAGGTTCGGTGTCCCTCCGAGTCCCGCTCTTTCGCGGCTCTCTCTCAGGCACTTATTCAATATAGCGAACCTCTTTTAGAATGTCAACTACTTTTTCAAGAAATTTTGAAAAAAATTTTTTAATGGCTGAAAGCTGCTCAGAATGTTGGGTTTAGGCAACAATGGGTTAGGCATTGTTGACTCAAGGAAGAGTAGATAGTGAATTTTCAGTCAGTAATAGCGGTTTTACATCAGTTTTGGGGTGAGCGTGGCTGCTTGATTGCCCAACCTTATGACATGGAGAAGGGAGCAGGAACTAAGAACCCTCATACTTTTTTAAGGGCTTTGGGTCCTGAACCTTGGGCTGTGGCTTACGTTGAACCTTGCCGCCGTCCTACAGATGGACGTTATGGCGAAAACCCCAATCGGTTTCAACATTATTATCAGTATCAAGTTCTGATTAAACCTTCACCAGATAATATCCAAGATATCTATCTTGATTCTTTAAGGGCTTTGGGTATCCGTCCAGAAGATCATGATGTGCGTTTTGTGGAGGATAACTGGGAAGATGCGACGGTTGGTGCTTGGGGTACTGGTTGGGAAGTATGGTTAGATGGGATGGAAATTACTCAATTTACCTATTTCCAACAGTGTGGGGGTATTGATTGCCGTCCGGTGTCGATTGAGATTACTTATGGGTTAGAGCGACTGGTTATGTACCTTCAGCAAGTGGAGGCTATTACTAAAATCCAGTGGACGGACAACATTACTTATGGTGATGTTCATCTTCAGGGTGAGATTGAGCAGTGTACTTACAACTTTGAAGCTTCTAATCCTGAGATGTTGCTGAATCTGTTCAATATATATGAGCAGGAAGCATCCCAACTCACGGAACGGGAATTGGTGTTACCCAGTTTGGATTATGTGATTAAGTGTTCCCATACGTTTAATTTGCTGGATGCACGCGGTGTAATTTCGGTGACAGAACGGACTCGCTATATTACTAGGATTCGGCATTTGGCGAGGAAAGTTGCTCATTTATATGTTGAGCAAAGGGAGAAGTTGGGTTTCCCGTTGTTGAAAAATTCACAACCAGTCATACAGCCATCTGTTTTACCACCTGTTGTACCAAAAATGCCACCAGAACCAATTTCCAAGCCAGTAGATAAATTTTGATTACCGTTATGCTATTGACTTGCTGTTCTGGATTCCAATTGCTTCTTATGTAATTTGGGTAATTCTCTCATTATTTCGGTAATGAATCTCGTATTTAACAGGACTTACGAAAAATCTCTCTGAAACCCTCTTTCCTTCGTGTCCTTCGTTTCTTTGTGGTTCATTTTTCCTTTGTTGCTGTCTAAGTTCTGTTTACGAAGATGCAGAGCATCTAGATATTCGTTACCAGGCAGAGCCTAGAAACGAGATAACATTAAGTTTTGTAACCCCCCTTGTCTGGGGGGTCATTGTTGAAAGTACAAACAGTGGTGTGTGTCAGATGGTAAATCTCAGTGAAGCTTTAGAACCTATTGCAGCTTGGTTTCGGTCTTTGGGTGTTCCTGAACCGGTTGTACATTGGGGACATCCGGTGATGATGGGGATTGTGATTTTTGTTGTGGGTACTTTTGTAGGTGTGTCTGGTTGGCGAGGTAAACTGCTACAAGATACCGATAAGGATGCTGCTGTTAAAAGTAAAAGCGCCCATCGTCAGTTAGCACCCTGGTTATTTATATTCTTGGCTGGTGGTTATACAGGTGGTGTATTGTCGTTGGTGATGCAGCATAAACCTCTGTTTGAAAGTCCTCATTTTTGGACTGGTTCAATTGTGCTGTTACTGTTGTTGGTTAACGGTGCAATTTCTCTGAGTGGATTTTTTGGAGATAAAGCAAGTTTACGGGCGGTTCACGCCTATTTAGGAAGTACAGCACTTCTGATTTTGGTTGTTCACGCTGTATTAGGATTTAATTTAGGTATATCTTTGTAAGGTTGGTATTTCTCCACTTTATATATTTTGTTGGGTTGCGCTGTCGCTTAACCCAACCTACAATTATTTTTTTAACTAAACTGGATTTGTTTATATAGGTTTGTTTATATATGGATTTTATTCACTGGGTGCTTTGGTAATTACAGTTTTATGATGCAGAGTAGTGGCGTTATTATTTGTCTGTCCTATATTTTAGGTTTGCTGTTTACAGCAGTTCCTTGGGGTGGTGCATGGATTTTGGGACTGGGGATATTAGCAGCAATTTTTTTTCGTGTCAGTTATATTAGTCTGCGGAAATTTGCTCTAAAACGAGAAAAGTCTATCACTAAAGGGAAGACTGGGGTTAATAGTCCGCTGACTACTCCTCATCCTAGAGTATGGTTAATAGCTGGCTTAGTGGGTTTGTTGGCAACTTTGTATTTTCCATTTCGGATACCACAACCAGGACCTAAAGATATTAGTCAGTTTGTTTCTAGTGAAAATAATAGTAATCAAGAACAGTTGGTAATTGTGCGTGGGGAAGTTGTTGGTACTCCCCGTTTAACTCGCAGTCAAAGGGGGCAATTTTGGCTGAATGCGACTCAGCTAGATGAGGTAAAAAATGACCAAGGTCCAGCACGTTTACCAAAGGGGGTGACGGGTAAATTATATGTGACTGTGCCTATTCTTCAGTCTACTGGTTTATATCCTGGTCAACAAATTGCTGTGACTGGGATGTTATATAAACCTAAAGCGGCCTCAAATCCTGGTGCTTTTGATTTTCAGAAGTATTTGAACCAAGAAGGTACTTTTGCGGGTTTGGTTGGTAAACAGATCAATTTTATTGATGAAGATAGAAAATGGGGATGGTGGAAAATTCGGGAACAAATTGTGCGATCGCAAGTTCGTTTTTTAGGTGTTCCTGAAGGTCCTTTAGTTAGTGCGATGGTTTTGGGTGGTAAAGCTGTAGATTTACCTTATGATATTCGTGATTTATTTGTAAAGGTGGGATTAGCTCATGCTTTAGCTGCTTCTGGTTTTCAAACTTCCCTGATTTTGGGTGTAATTTTACAACTAACTAGGCGAGCAAAAAAGGGAACGCAAATTATTTTTGGTGCATTGGGTTTAATTGCTTTCTTATCTTTAGCTGGGTTTCAAGCGGCGATTCTGAGAGCAGTAATTATGGGTTTTGCGGCATTAGTTGGTTTGGCTTTAGAAAGAAAAGTTCAACAATTAGGATCTTTATTATTAGCAGCTACTTTGTTATTGTTGTTTAATCCTGGTTGGATTTGGGATTTAGGTTTTCAACTCAGTTTTTTGGCAACTTTGGGGTTAATTGTTACAGCAACACCGATAACTAAAAGTTTGGATTGGTTGCCACCTTCTATAGCTTCTTTAATTTCTGTTCCTCTTGCTGCTACAATTTGGACTCTACCACTACTTTTACATATTTTTAGCGTGGTTGCTGTTTACAGTGTGCCATTAAATATTATCACTACTCCTTTAATTTCTGTGATTAGTATCGGTGGCATGATTAGCGGTTTAGCAAGTTTAATTTTACCAGATATAGGAAGTACATTAGCGAGTTTTTTATATTATCCAACTCATTGGTTAATTCAATTAGCAGAATTTTTTGCTAATCTACCAGGAAGCTCAGTGGCAGTTGGTAGTATATCTACTTGGCAAATGCTGATAATTTATGGTTTAATTATATCTACTTGCTTGGTGCGGTGGTGGCAGAAAAGATGGTGGTTTGCTAGTTTAATTGCTGTTGTTTTAGTGATAATTCCTGTTTGGCATTCTACGAATAATTTATTACGCATTACGTTATTAGCAACAGATAAAGAACCTATTTTGGTAATTCAAGATCAAGGAAAAGTTACTTTAATTAATAGTGGTGATGAAGGTACAGGTCGTTTCACAATTTTACCATTTTTACAGCAGCAGGGTGTGAATCAAATTGATTGGGCAATTTCTAGTAAATTTTTAGGCAATGAAAATGAGGCTTGGCTAGAAATCATAGAAAGTTTACGTATTAATAATTTCTATGCTTATGGTTCTCTACAAGAAAACAAAATTGAAGCCCAAATTATTCAACAAAAACTTCAAAAAAAGCAAGGAATTTATCAAGCTTTAACATTAGGTCAAACTATCAATAATGGTAGTATTATTGCCCAATTTGTCAATGATAAATTACCAATTTTACGATTGCAGATTTTTGGACAAAATTGGTTATTAGTAGGTAGGATGAAATCTCAACAAGTAGCACAAATGCTGAAAACTGGTGAGTTATCCCGTCCCCAGGTGCTTTGGTGTCCATCAGAATCTTTACAGGATTTAGTTGTGGCACTGCAACCACAAGTGGCAATTGCTACTGCTAATAACCTTGACAGCAAAACTTTATCCGCTTTAAATAAAGGACAAACCAAACTTTTCTTCACAGGTAGAGATGGAGCAATTCAATGGACTGCCAATGGTGATTTTGAAGCTTTTATCCAAGTGACAGAAAACAAATCTTCCGGTTTGTAACAAGTTTATCGACAGTGATCATCTGTTGAATATAGATGCTATAATTACAAGGGAGATAAAATAGTATCTTCCCTATTCACTAAAACTTGTGAATAATGTAAACAAGTGATTGGAGAGGTGTCCGAGTGGTTGATGGTGACGCACTCGAAATGCGTTTTGGGGCAACTCAACGGGGGTTCGAATCCCCCCCTCTCCGTTTAATGATTTAAGTACGCACTGTTTCCGGCCAAAGTTCTCGTAGTGCTGGTGGCATCATGTTAATAACATCTGCAATTTCTCCTGGGGAAACTCGTTGAGCCATAATTTTGAAGACAGCCCGCACCAAAGTCTCAGGATTAATATCAGCGTTAACGTTGCGAAAATAATGACTGATATGTTGTAGAAATTCTTCCTTTGTTCTATCTTTGGTCAATTTTGCTCCTGGTCGCCAATTTTCGTAGTAAAATCCAGCTAATAAAATTGGTAATTGCGCTCCTAAATGAGCAGCTTCTTCTACAGTTAGACGGTCACGCAATGCGTGTAATGTAGCTCGCAAACCCTGAAAAACTTGGTGTTTATTTTCCCAACCCAATTCCTTTGCTAACTCATTAATCCAAGGAATTGTTTTCTGTAAAGTAGCATCAAAAGTATCTAATCCGGTCATTGTCATAGTTATTTCTCCGGTTATTTTTCTTGTCTTTGTGTTTCTCTGATTTAAGAATTTATGTGAAGAGATAGAGACCTGACTTCGTTGAGAATTTGGGTATCTTTGGAGTTAAGTTACTGAATCATTCCAAATGATAAAAAGTAAGCTATTTACTAGCTTCTAGCTAATGGAACATAATTTTGTATTTACTCCTCTATCTAGGAGGAGATTAAAAATATTTTCCAGAGCAAGACAATCAAGACACCCTAGCTATAACTGTGGAATCATACTTAACACTACCGATATGTTTTAGGTTAAAATCATGATTTTCCTGAGAGTGACCTAGTAATTAATGAGAAGGGAGAAATTGTAGTATTGAATGAAAAACCAAATTGAGCTAATTAGTGTCACTGTCTGATTTTTCCAAAGACTTCTCCTCTTTTGGAGATGAATTCTCAGGAGTAGAATTTGATTTTGTTTCTTGTGTGGGTACAACCACAGCAGAAGAATCTGAACTCTGGGATTCCTTTGGTGGTGTTGGAGGTATAACCACAGATTTTTTTGGTTGAGGTGATTCTTCCGGTATAACTACAGAATTACCTGGTTTTGTCGGTTGGGGTAACTCGTTTTTCTCCACAGCAGGGGGTGAAATATTTTCTGGGGATAGTATAGGTTGGGGAGTTGATTTGGCTTCTTGTAGCTTCTCAACTACAGATGGCGTGGAAGTAACTACAGGTGTAGATGTAGTTTGTTGATTTTTGCGACGTGGGATTTCTGAAGAGTTATCTGGAGAAGATGTTTCTGGAGAAATACTACTACTATCAGGAGTTAGTTCTGGAGAAAAACGACGTTTGCGCTTGCGTCGTTCTGAGTTAGAAAATGATGCAGATTCCTTGGGAGAGATGGTTTGATTATCTTGACTTTGAGGTGATGGTGTACTTTCAACTACTGGTTGTGGTGTAGTCGATTCTTGAGTTGGTTGTTCAAACAGTGGCTGAGGAGGTAACTGTGATTGAGATTTAGGTAAAATTATTGTAACGCTAAACCCTGCTGTTACAGCAACCAAAGCTACACCAAGGCTAATAAATACCTTAGATGAGCCGATTTTCTGTGATACTGATACAACTTTACCTACTACTGATGGTGTAGTAACAGGAATAGATGCAGGTTGTTTTAGCCGATTTTTTGATTCTAGGGCTGATAAATCTATCGTCGGTGCTGGTTGTGTGGGTAGTTGCGGTGTGATTTCAAAGCCGCTTCCGGGTAATAATTGTAGCCATTCTGCTACTGTAGGTGGACGAAACCGAGACTCCACAGCCATACCCCGCATGACTGCTTGATTGATAGATGCACTCAGATGGGGTTGTAGTTCGCGGGGAGATGGCATTGGTTCTCTATCCCGCAATAACGCTGGTATGGGAACTTGTCCTGTCAATAGTGCATACAAAGTGGCAGCTAAACCATAAACATCGGTAGCGGTAGTGCGCGTTGCTTGGGTTAAATATTGTTCAATAGGTGCATAACCCTCACTCACTAACCCTGTGTGAGTTTGTCTAACACCACTGTTAAATTCTCTAGCAATGCCAAAATCAATCAGCACTACTTCTTGAGTTCCTTGACGGAGGATAATATTATCAGGTTTAATATCTCGGTGCAGCAAACCGTTGTTGTGTACTACCTGCAATGCTGCCCCAATTTGGCGGATATAATGAATTGCTGTCTCTTCTGATAAAGGTATTCCTGGTAACACAAATGTTTGGCCTAATGTTTCTCCTGGAATATATTCCATCACCATGTAAGGTAGCCCATCTTCTACAAAAAAATCACTGACTCGGACAATGTTGGGATGGATGCAAGTGGCTAATCTTCTGGCTTCATCTTGAAATTGACGCTCGAATTTAGGAAAATCAGAATGTTGTCTGAGCCGTTCATTGATAGTTTTGATCACTACTTCTTGACCCAAGTAATGATGCGTAGCTTTGAAGGTAACACCAAATCCACCTCTCCCTATTTCTTGGATTATGGTATATTTTCCACTCTGCAAAATTTTACCTGTTAACATAGGGATTCTTGAGTCATAATTGAGCAGCTGACAATCTCATCAATGGTTTTGTCTTTATCAGTCTAGAGCTTTTTTGTTGGTTTGGAGTTGAGGAGTTGTTTTTGGATAGTAGAGGGGGAGTGTTTGCACAGAATAAGCCCCGTCTCAGTTGAAACCTAAGTTTTTTAAGAAATCGCGGATCTTGTTGCTAACGCCAAAATTTATCTTCACTTAATAATTTTTGCTACTGCTTTTATGGAATCCTAGAATTAGCAGCATTTTTAGCAGAGATTTTGAGTATGACTATAACTCCAGGAGGACAAGCCAATAAGTCTGGTAAGATTTTAGAAACAACTGTAGAAGGTACTCTAGTAGGACATGGATATGTCAACGTGGGGGATCAATTACAAAAGAAACAACGTCTTGAATCTCTTTTAACCTGTACAAAATATCCAAAAAGATATGCAAGACAGGTTCACATAGGTAAGGGAATTTATAGTACGGATATATTTGTGGATTTCTACATTATTGATTCTATTTTATATCCTTCCGGTTTAATCATTGAATGTAAATGGCAAAATAGTAGTGGTTCTGTGGATGAAAAACTTCCTTATGTCAACTCGAATATTGAAAATTGTTATCCAGCACAAACTATTGTTTTAATTGATGGTGGAGGTATGAAACCAGGAGCAATTAATTGGTTAAAAACCCAAGTTAGCAACAATAATAATTTGTTGGGAGTTTTTGAGTTAACTTCATTTATTATCTGGGCCAACAAGAATCTTTAATAAGAAGTTACTAAAATTTCATTAATATTACCCCGCTTTTTAGCATTGGAATTAATTGACCTTGCAGCTGATATAGTCTGAATTTGGAAACCACTATAAATATCACGAATAAAATCACAATCAGAATTAGATAACATAACTTTCACTCCACGTTTAGCTAATTCCACAAATACATCTCTTAACTGATATTGCTGAGATTCACCAAAGGAATAACGACTATAAGCTGTAAAATAACTAGTTTCACTCACAGGATAGTACGGAGGGTCAAAAAATACAAAATCATCACTGGTTGTCGCATATTTTAAGACTTCGCTAAAATCGGCTTGTTGAATTTCAGCTTGAGAAAGTGCTTGTGATGCAACTTGCAAAATATCTTCCTGACAAATACCAGGATTTTGATATCTACCCAAAGGCACATTAAATTTACCTTGAGAATTGACCCGATACAGACCATTAAAACAGGTTTTATTCAAATAAATAAACCGAGCCGCTTTTTCTAAATTCGTGCCTTCAGGATAGGAACGTACATCATAATAATAATCTCTATCATGTTGTTTTTTGTGTTCTTTTAATAAAGTAATTAATTCGTCAATACTATCTCTGACGCAGCGATAAGTAGTAATTAAATCAGCATTAATATCAGTTAAAACTGCTTTTTGTGGTTGCAGATGAAAGAAAACCGCCCCTCCACCTAAAAAGGGTTCATAGTACGTCTGGTAATTGTTGGGAAAATAATCTTGATATTGCGGAATCAACCTACTTTTACCGCCCGCCCACTTCAAAAAGGGACGTGGGCAAGTTTCTTTGGGGATTTGACTTATCATGTACTTATGTATGATTAAAGTAAAACTAAGCTACTAAAAATAAAACCAATAAAATCTCACGAATCATATTTTAGATGAATTGAGCGATTTTCCACCCTATAGATTACAATAAAGTGAAATAAGCACCTGAAAACAAACTACAGTTTATAACAAGGCAGTCTATATTCAAATGTTTGACGGATTTTGGGATAACGTATTTCGCTACCCCCGGTACTTGATTACTATCGTCTTAGGTCTTTTTCTGAATACCTTTGAGCCATTAATGCCGCTGTTTAAACGCCCAATCACCTTAATAGCCCTTGTGGGTTTATTTGCGGGTAGTCTGTTCTTTCTGACGCTGACTCTCCGGGCGATGCTAGGCTTAAGTACAGTCTAGACCAGGGCTGGATTGGGGTTTTAAATAGGCCTCACGGACTGTTGCTGTTGGTGTTCTCAGCCGCAAGCACTGTCCTACCTAATTTGCATCTATATCATATCGTACAACCTCTGTGAGAAGGCGGAATTTATATGGCTACAAATCGCCGCGTTTCCCGCGTTGCTGAATTAATTAAACGGGAAGTTAGCCAAATGTTGCTCAACGGTATTAAAGATGACCGTGTGGGTACAGGAATGGTGAGTGTTACTGATGTGGATGTTTCCGGTGACTTGCAACACGCTAAAATTTTCGTCAGTATTTATGGGACAGAGGAAGCTAAGGCTGAAACAATGGCGGGCTTGAAGTCAGCGACTGGTTATGTCCGCACTGAACTGGGTGCTAGAGTTAGACTGCGACGCACTCCAGAAGTGATATTTGTGGAAGATCGCTCCCTGGAACGGGGTACTAAGGTACTGAGTTTATTAAACCAACTCAAGCAGGATCGTCCATTGGCAAGTATTGAAGAAGATGAGGCAGATTTTCCCGAATAATTAACCCAAAGTTAACCTATTTTGTAATTTGAACTGGGTAGAGGTTGAGGGATAGTATAGCAACAGACAAGGAGGTGAGGACATTAACTGATAGGACAGCTTGGCTGATGGCTAACTCCAAGCAAGGCTATAGCCATTGATAAAACCTAGACACCAACAGACTTTGAACTCTGTCACCTGCTATACAACCCAACAAAAACTTTGATCATGTTGGGTTTCCTCACCTCAAATGCTATTTACGTCCATGACTTTCCCAGCTACGCCAATGTTGAGATTGATCCCTGAACTCAATTGCATAGGCATATAATAAGTAATTTATTGGCGAAAAAGTATAGTATCTTACTACAAGAACCAATTAATAGCAGTACAGGTTAAAAAATTGTTAACAGATGATATCTATAAAACTTAGTGGTGTAACTTAGCCATTGTAACTGGCGGTAGTTGATAGCATATTGTTGGCGCAAGATTGCCGATTTAATTTTTGATGTAAAAATAACTCAGACTCAGGATAGAAGTGGTTAAAGTAATGATTTGGTATGTAAGAGATTTTTTATACGAACCTTCATAAAATACTAGATTAAATTGTGACTATAGGCATATAGATATTGAGGTGTTAAACCTGCTAATTATTACCTACAAGATATTTCCAATCAACGGAGTGGACAACTTTGGACTTCATAATTTGAGAAGGAGTTTAAAAATTAGTTATTATTCCTTGACAAACGTAACATTTCTTTAGATAATTTACAGGTATATAGCGTCAAAATGATAATAGTTCCGTATAGCAAACTACAAAACCTAGCCACAGGTCTAAATTATCGTCATTTTTGTTCCTGATAAATATTGGGAATACTATCTAAATCTAAATTTGTGAGTAAAAACAATGAGTGTGAATACGGTGCCTTCTATCAATTACTACTCTCTAGACGTAATCCAGGACGAAGCACGCCGACTGGTGCAGAAGGGAATGGTTAGCCGTCAACAACCAATATATACACTTTGCCAATACATCCCAGCGAGAGAGTGGGTTTGTGTCGAATGCGAATTGGAGAAATGTGACTTTTTGTTGCGCGATCGCATTGGAGACTTAATTGGTCGTGAAGAATGGGAGAATGACTAATCAAAGGTTGATTTTGGGTTAGATGTTGATTTTTGAGGTATGGATTTGACAAAAATATTTAACAAACGTCAAATTTCAGAGTTAATCACTGATTTTGATGAATATTTTTCTGTCCATCATCATTTGATTAACCATGAATACAGAAGAATTACAGTCTGAATTTATACTACTTTGGCAGTAAGCAATATCGACTATGGGCTACGCCTACGCATCGTGAGTTTGAACAAGTAGTCATTATTTTATTTATACTTGTCCAGAGTTTCTGACTTTGGACAAGTATATTTTTTTGACATATAGCAACAGACAAGGTGGTCGCTATCAAACCTAGACACAAATAGACTTTCAACTCTATCACCTGTCACTTGCTATACTCCCCGCTCTAGATGCTTACTGAGCCTGTCGAAGCACGGGACTTTAAAGCCATTTTTTCGGTCATCATTCGGGAGTCAGGAGAAGATGTTTCCCTATATCCTTCTTGATGAATGAGTAATTATTAGGCCGTAGTAAATTTACTTATGCAACTTGTTCTAAATACTGGTTAATATCTTCAATTATGCGAGTGAGTTCTGCTTCTGTAGTTAAGCGAATACTGAGATTACGGACAGTCAATAGCACTTTAGCCGCAAAGGGGGTAGGCCAAATATTGGGATTACAGAAAACTTCTAAAAATACCTCCCCTGTGTAGCGATATTCCAAAGGAGGTTGGGGAGAAACCTTACCACTACCTGGGGTAGATTTAGCCGCCACAGCTTTGAGACTCAGCATTAATTGGTCTATTGCTGCTTTTAATTCTCGTGCTGCTGGGGCTGAAAAACTAAAGGAGATAGAACCGTCACCCAGATTAAGTGTCAAAGGAGTAGAAGACATAGAGCTTTTTGATTAAAAATTCTTGGTAATTACATATTTTACTTGATATGGACAAATCAATTGATAATTCATAATTGATAATTTCTATTAAGAATTAACAGATCCCTATTCCCATGATCATATTCTTGATTTCTTATATAAAAGAGAATCTGAGCTTGAACCTGAAGATATTCCCTAAATAAATTGGGATTGTATAGCAATCGCCAAAATGTTTAGGACTTCAACGGATGATATAACCTAGATAACACAAGACTTTTCAGGTATTATCTATCGCCTGTCATCTGTCAGATACTATAGCTAATTTTAGTTAAAATAACTCTCAATAAATTACCCAAAAATTAGAGATTATCGAGAGACTTATTCCTTACGTTGTAAGACTTTGATACATTTAATTTGTATTTATTTGTCCTTAAGGTTTTAGAGTAGAAGTCATAGAACATAAGGTGATAAATTTCTGATGACTTACGATAACCGCGCCGAAGTAGGAAAGGTTTTAATTATTACCCTCTTCCTGAATTTATTCGTGATGGGATTAAAAGCATTTGTTGGGTATTCCACAGGTTCTCTCAGCTTGCTGGCTGACGCATTACATAGTGTGACAGATAGCGCCAATAATGTTTTAGGATTAATTGCTAGTAGATTTTCTTCACCATTACCTGATCGGGAACATCCCTACGGACATAATAAATTTGAAGCAGTGGGTGCTTTGGGGATAGCTGCTTTTTTAGGGATAGCTTGCTTTGAAATTCTCCAAGGAGCTATAGAACGAATTCTCAAAGGTAGTTCACCTGTAAAAATCTCGGCTTCTGAGTTGTGGTTATTACTAATTGTGCTAGGGGTAAATATTTTTGTAGCGTTTTATGAGCGTGGTGTTGGTAAGCGGGTAGGTAGTTCCATTTTAATTGCTGATGCTACACATACAATGAGTGATGTATGGGTGACTATTTCTGTGCTTGGGGGGTTGATCGGAATTTGGTGGCTAAATTTTCAGTGGTTGGATGTGGTGTTAGCATTTCCGGTGGCTTTGTTAGTATTTTGGAGTGGTTGGTCAGTTTTAAAAGAGAATTTACCTTGGTTGGTAGATCGCATGGCGATCGCTCCTGAAACTATTCATGCGATCGCAGTTTCTGTCCCTGGTGTGATTAATTGCCATGATATTGCTTCTCGCGGTGTTCTTGGCCGCCAAGTTTTTATTGAAATGCACTTAATAGTAGACGCACCGGATGTAGAAACTGCTCATCACATTACCGAAGAAGTAGAAAGCCAACTAGAAGCAAACTTTAGTCCAGTTAGGATTATTATTCACGTTGAACCACCAGCATACAAGTCTGAAAGTATTAGCTTTGAAAATGAAGCCAAATCATAGATTTGCATTCGCGATAATTCCATGACTAACACTTAGAAAATGTGACCAAATTGGCGATAATTTCTACTAATTCACCAGGTTCAACAGGTTTAGCTATATGTTTCTGAAAACCAGCTTGTAAGGCGCAAACACGATCCTCACTATCTGCGTAAGCAGTTAAAGCTACAGCCGGAACTCGTCCGCCTTGATTTGCTTTAAGTAATCGCACTTTGCGAATAAAAGTATAACCATCTTCATCAGGCATAGCAATATCACAAACTAAAGCATCAGGTTTGAATTTGGGTAGTATTTCTAATGCTGCTGCTGCTGATGTAACGGCTTTAACTATTGCTCCATCTGCTTCTAAAACAGCAGTAATGTAAAAGCAGCTATCATCATTATCATCAACTACAAGAATCCGTAAGCTAGTCAGCGGGAGATCAGCTTGCATAATATCTCCATTAGTGTTGGAATTTTCTAGAAATATCTTCAAAGAATTTCTTTTGCTATCTCCTTTCACCACACCAATGTTAATTTTACTGCGATAAATGTAATTGATTAATATTAATTGATTGAGTTCATGAATTAGTAATAACCAGATTTATGAACCATAAACTAGAAAATCATCAAAATATGTATTATTTGCGACTTTTATCACTTTTCAATAAAAGTTTTAATTTTGCAAAATTTTACTTAAGTTTAGAAAAATATATATAGGAATATTATTTTATTTTTGTTGTCCTAGATTAGGCTTTGCGCTTATAACACTTATTATCCCTGAATTTTCTCAAATTATTTGGTCTTTTAGCACCCTAAGTATGTATTGAGGTCACCTATTAGTAATCAAATAGGAGTTCTATATATTTTCAAAGTCATCATCATCTTGACGAGACTGAAGTAAATTCAAACTTTCACCAGAATTCAACCAGCCAGATATGCGTGTTTTAGAATACAAACAGATAGATGTGCAAGTTTCATCAATTCTTACTGCGGTTAATCCCGGTAATCCGGCTGCTTCTAATTTTTCATATATCCAAGCGGCAATTTTCTCACTGGTTGGTGATTCTAAACCCGTAGATTCATTTAAATAATAGTGATCTAAATAATTTTCCAGCAATGGTTTAAGATATTTTTTGATATCTGAATAATCCATCACCATGCCTTGTTTAGCACCTTTTTCTACTAAGGTATTACCAGAAACATAGACGACTCCACGCCAACTATGTCCATGCAAACGAGCGCATTTACCGTCATGGTAAGGTAATTTATGTGCTGCTTCAAACCGAAATTCTTTAGCCAGTAGCCACTGATGATTGGTCATTGTACACCTATATATTTATGTATCTGTAAAGAAAGTTTATAGTGAGGTTTCTGTTGTAATATCTGCAAAATGACTGAAATAGCTTGATGTGAATTGTTCCACTCAGGTTGTAAGTAGACATATTGTTTATAGTTTGTTGCTAGATATTCTTGGTAAAAATCAATTTCTCCACCAGTTTCTATCACTATCTTAACTTCATTAGCTCGACTCCAAAACTGGCTAATTACTGGATATTTAGGATTTATATGTTCTTTGGGAGATAGAGTAATCCAAACATCCGGGGAAATTTCTTGCCAAAAAGATCCTGATGTTTCAATATTAACTTGTTTACCTGCGGCTAACAAAGCTTGAACTAACTCAGGTAAATGCTTATGAATGAATGGTTCTCCACCACTTATAACTACTCTCGGAGATTTTAATTCTGCTAAAAGTTCACCAATAGAACGTTGCTCTCGTGGCAAATTTGCCCCACCATCAGCATAACCAGTATCGCACCAAGGACACGCTACTGGACAACCAGACAAGCGAATAAAATCCACTAGAGAACCAGTCCAGTATCCCTCACCCTGAACTGTACTTTGAAAAGTTTCATGGATGGGTAGCTTAATTTCTAAAATCGACATTTCTCAACTTGCTCACTCATTTGATAGATGGATTAAAAGATTAAATCAATAGTTAGTAATTGGCTGATAAAATATTCTCAAGCCAGTTTTATTAGGGGCATTTGAAATGAATAAACTAACTATTAACTATAATTATAATTATTTTTAATAATTCATGAAAAATATTAATCACAGTGAGGTTGGTAATATCTAACCTGACTGTATTTTAAATATAAAATATAAATTTTATAGTTTTCGAGGTCAGAGCAAAAACAATCTTTCAGTAGGGAAGAGGAAAAAGTTATTACAAGTAGAGTTTATTGATATCAGATGTTTAAAAACCTTACTCTCTTGCAAGAAATAGCATTGCAAAGTTCATTCATATTGATACTTTCATACTTCATTCTCCAAAACTTCCTTTTCTATATTGAACTCAACTCGACTCTGTATAACTATTTCTTCAATAACTGCGATACCTCTTTTAGATTCTAATACTTGATCAAAACGAAGCATTAGCTGTGGAATATTGATAATTTCTTCTATAGATTCCATATATGTACTAACAATAGCATTTATTATGTATCTTATTTTAGCTTGCTCCTCGATTCTTTTTCGTAAATTTTCAATTGGTTGCTCAGTTTTTACAACGAAAGTAACTGGATATTTTTGTACTTTATCAATGTCTAAAAAATATTTACCCACATCTATGGTTTCTGTCACTTGAAAAAAACGACCAAGAGGTTTCATCACAAAATCTATACCACCGTCGTTAGCATTTGTACGTCCTGTTTTATACAGAGATAAGTATTCAACATTTAATTCATCTGGAGACCAACCCCAATATATTTTTTGTTCCGCATAATACTCTTTCAAAATAGCATAACTAACAATTTCAAAAACTCTTGCATCTTCATTGGGATTTATTAATCCTTTAATAAATTTAATTGCTTCTTCTGGCTGTTTTTCCTGTATATCAATCATTTTCTGACAACTTTTCATGAAATTATTAAATGCCTGTGTTCTTGCTTCTATATAAGCATCAATAATATCTTTAACTGCCTCAGAAATATTAATTTCTTCATTTTTGATCTTGAGTTTAAGTAAATTTTCATTTATCCAATATCGGTTATGTTTGATATCTCTTATAATTGGTAAAAAATCAGTCGAAAAATATTTTTTAAATTCTTCATTTAGACGATTATTCAAAGCATGATTTTGAAGTTTACTTCCAAAAGGTAGTTCTCTTTGTCTCATTAAAAGTGCTGTATATTGTGCGCCTTCATAATCTTCATAGCCATTTTTAATATGAAATTCTTTTTGTAAATAATCTTCAATTAAGACATATATAGCATAGTGATTCGCAAAGCTGGCTCTTGATTTTGAACCACGATTTGCAGCTTTAGTTTTAATATTTATATACTGTAGTAATTGACTGTTACTTAAAACTATCTCTCCATATCCAGGAAAATATTTATTAACAATAGTAATTATTATTTGCGTAAAATCATGCTGTAGTATTGGCATCAAAAATACTCCTCTGTATACAATCAGTATCTAATTTTTGTCCATCTTTATTTTTGATATTATGGTTTTTCTGTGGTGCTAAAAGTTTTTCCCCTTTATATTCTTGCCATGCTAAAACCCGTCTTAGCCCGATTTTTAGATATTCTTCTTGTAATTCAATACTGATGGATTTTCTACATAAGCGTTTGGCTACAGCAGCAGTTGTAAAAGTTCCAGCAAATGGATCAAGTATTAAACCGCCTTCATTGCTACTTGCTAGAATTATTCTTTCTAACAATGATTCTGGTTTTTGTGTAGGATGGTTTTCATATTCTTCCATTCTATATCTCACACGGGGAAAATACCAGGCATTACCTGGTACTTTTTCTGTATTATAGGGAGTTGGAACTGATTTTCTGTAATCAATTAATTTACGTTGTGAGCCAGTTTTCGCTTCAATTTTTATATCATCTGCATTAAAAGTATAGTTGTTTTTATCTTTAACACAATGAAGAATAGGTTCATACATTGAACCAAAGTATTTTGTAGCTTGAACTCCAGAACTATCATAATGCCAGATTATTCGACTGAGAATAGTTAACTTTTTTCTCAAGAAAATATCAAAATAAGGCATTGCTTGTGTACTTGTCATTATATAAATTGTGCCATTGGTTTTGAGAATGCGAATACACTCCTCAAGCCATTGATATGCCCAATTTACATATTCTGCTTCAGAATCCCATTTATCATGGAAATTACCAAATTTTTTCCCTATATTATAGGGAGGATCGATGAAAATTAAATCTACTGATTCTGAAGGAATATAATTTTTTAAAACATTAACTGTGTCACCATGAAAGATGATATTTCCTTGTTGTTCATAACGTTGAATCATGATTTATGATGATGAGCATCTTGGAAAATGAATTGTAATAATTCAGGGGTCAGGTGACACCTGTCACCTGTCACCTGTCACCTGTCACCTGTCACCTGTTAACTATTCCCACTCAATAGTTCCAGGTGGTTTAGAAGTAATGTCATAAACCACACGGTTAACACCTTTCACCTCATTAACAATGCGGGTAGAAATCCCTTCTAGCACATCATAAGGTACACGCGCCCAATCTGCTGTCATGCCATCTTCACTGGTAACAATCCGTAAAACTATGGGGTAAGCATAGGTACGTTTATCACCCATCACGCCCACACTACGAATCGGTAATAAGACTGCGAAAGCTTGCCAATAGTCATGATACAAACCACGCTGGTTAATTTCTTGGCGGACAATTAAATCAGCATCGCGTAAAATATTTAACTTTTCGGCGTTAACTTCACCTAAAATCCGAATTGCTAAACCGGGACCGGGGAAAGGTTGTCTTTGGACAATTTCTTCTGGTAAACCGATGGAACGCCCAACTTTACGGACTTCATCCTTAAAGAGTTTGCGTAATGGTTCTACTAATTTAAATCTGAGGTCTTTGGGTAAACCACCGACGTTGTGATGACTCTTGATTTTTACTGCTACTCGTTCACCGGTTTTAGGATCAACGTTAGTATCAGCAGATTCAATCACATCTGGATAGAGAGTACCTTGAGCTAAATACTCAAAGTGACCAAGCTGTTTGGATGTTTCTTCAAAGACACTGATAAATTCATGGCCGATGCGACGGCGTTTTTCTTCGGGATCTGTAATACCGGCAATAGCATCAATAAAGCGATCGCGAGCATTGACATACTCTACCGGAATATGAAACTGTTCTTGGAACAATTTCAGCAACCTTTCTGGCTCTAATTTCCGCATAAAGCCTTGGTCGATAAACACACAAGTTAGCTGTTCACCAATGGCTTTATACAGCAAAAATGCCAAAGTAGAAGAATCCACACCACCAGAAAGTGCCAATAATACCCGCTTATCACCGACTCTAGCGCGAATTTCCCGAATTGACTCTTCCACAAAAGCTGCTGTTGTCCAGGTGGGTTCACAGTCGCAGATGTGGTAAACAAAGTTACGAATTAATGCTAAACCACCAATAGAATGGACTACTTCAGGATGGAACTGCACACCATAAAATTTCTTGTCGTGATCAGCAATAGCCGCACAGGGAGTATTTTCTGTATGTGCTAATAATTCAAATCCTGGTGGCATTTTGGCGACTGAATCCCCATGACTCATCCACATGGTTGTCCCATCTTCAACATTAGTAAGCAAGTCTGTGGGATCATCTATATATAATGATGCCTTACCATATTCACCGCGTTCAGCTTTGATAACTTCCCCACCTAGTTGATTTACCATCAGCTGCATTCCATAGCATACGCCCAAAATGGGGATACCCAATTCCCAGATTTCTGGGTAACAATGGGGAGCATGATCGCTATAAACTGAATTTGGCCCACCAGATAAGATAATGCCTTTGGGGTTGAGTTGGCGTAATTGTTCAGCTGTGGTGCGATAGGAAAGGACTTCAGAATATACTTGAGTCTCACGGATACGCCGAGCAATTAATTCGGAATACTGAGAACCAAAGTCTAAAATAACAATCATTTGGCGATTAAGCGCCCCCAAATTTTCTTGGCTTTGGGGTGCTTGTTCGGTTGGTAGAGTCACCGCTGTATTCATGATGGCAAGAGTGTGTCTTTGAGAATAAAAACGTGATTACCATTTCCGGCTGTTTAGGCTAGTAATGGTCTAAAAACCTAAATATATAGACGCAACTGTAGCCGAGTCTGTTGAGCCGATAAATTGGGCTTAATATTAAGAGCAAAAAATCATTCTAGAGAAAGTACGTACAAGCAAAAAATTATTTATTGGGTTTATTTATGATAATTCATATTAAGTTAACATAATTTTTCCATTAACATACCACCAGTTTTACTCTGAACGAGAATTTGGCGATCGCGATCAAAGAGAACAGAACCACAGACGGTTGTAGCTGTTCCTTGATCGCTATGACTTTTGATGTATTCTTGAGAGCGAGCATCAATAGTTTCGGTAATGCTGCTATAAATTTGATTACTCCAATCCTTACCTGTCGAATGATCGAGCGATCGCAGATGTTGTAATGCTGCTTCTGCTGTGGGGCTGTGAAATACTACCTGTATATCTGAAGATGGTAAACCCAATATGGCACAATGGGCTGCTAAAATTTCCCGTCGGCCATCGGCTAAGTGATGATGGGTGTGGAAAATGCCCCCTGCCAATTTCATCAGCTTACCGTGATAACCAAACAATAAAATTTCTTTAACACCTAAGATATCCGCTTCTACTAACAAAGGACCTAACCAGTTGGCAGTTTTCACCAATTGTTGGGAATTTATCCCTAGTTTTTGCGCTAAATCTAAGCCATTTTCGCCAATACAGAAAACTAAACTTTCAAACCGACTAGCTTTGAAGTGTAAATCAGCACGAAAAGCTGTTAGTTGATCCGGTGTGCTTAAAGGTTGAGAAATACCTGTTGTTCCTAATAAAGAAAGTCCTTCGACAACTCCAAAAGCAGCATTGGAAGTGCGGACAGCGAGCGATCGCCCTTGGGGTAGAATAATTGTCACTGTAATTTTTTCCCCTGGGGTGAGAAGTCGCTGTAAATTCTCCATTAATAACTTTTGAGCATAACCATAAATCGCTGATTTCCCTTCACCATTTAATTGCTTACCAATTCCTTCTCCCCCTTGAATAATTACAGATTCTCCATCTCCCTCGTACCATGACACTATTGCCCAAATCGGGGTATTTTTAGTCAAATCCAAATTATCACCCGGATCACTGCGGGTAATAGCTAAAGCTGCATTTTCTGATATTCCTGCTACTTGTTCAATTTGAATTTCTGCTGTTTCCGGGGGTGAAATCAAATCTACTGAACTTACAGTTAGTTGTTGACGATGACGTAACCAATGTAAAGCCGCAACAGCAGCAGCGCAGGAAAAAACGGGGAGTGTGTAACCAGAACGGGACATGAGGAAAATTAAAAACTAAAGATTAAAAATTCAAAAGGGTGATTGGTGATTGGTCAATTTATTGCTGTTCCCAGTTAAGAGTTCCCTGTTCCCTTTTCTAAACACCAACTTCTAATAACAAAGCTTCCATAGCTTCCCAAGAAATTCCTTGTTGAATATAACGAGGTGATTCAGGATTATAAGGGCTGGCTATGCGATCGATAGACACGATTATGGCATTTTCTGGGAACACAGGCACATCTGGGTCAAAAGCAGTGGGTCGCATTAAAGAACTAGAAAATCCCTTGAAAACGGCGATTTTATCTGGTTCATTACCCATATCTATCGTCACAATTAGGACTTCGTGAGATCGTTTGACGGTATATTGTTCTAGCCGTTTACCAATGGAATTATTCATCAAATAAATATTGGACAAGTTAATTGAGTATTTGCATTACTAACATTAACTAGACAATTAAACGGCATCCTTTATTTTTTCTTTATTGTATTGCTACTGTGTTGCTGATCTGCCATGCTTGCCAAGTTTTACCAATACAAAATAGCTTAAATAAACCACATAAATTACCAACCCAATTATGCCCAAAAACCCTAGAAAAGCTGGTTTACTGTTATGGTGGAAATAGTCTTTAAACATTAATGGTGCTTCTAACCAGACGCTACAGTATGGAGTTTTCAGGGCGTTTGCTGAGAAAGCACAACCTAAGAAAGGTGCAAAGCTAATTACTCCCAAAATAGAATAAACAGTCATTGCCCAGCGCCAAGATGTGAAAATTAATTTTAATGGACTTTTGGGTTGATACTCAATTTCATCGTTGATATCAATCCAGAACCATAGGGAAATAGGAATGAGGATACGAGCCATTAAACCAGCTATAAAACTTACTGTCAAGCCGCCAATCATCAAATAAACTGTGATGGCCAATAAACTTGCTACTCGCCAGTAAATTATTAGTAAGCGTTGTATCCCTTCTACTTTTTGCACAAATGCCCAAATTAAAAGAATGAGGGGAATAATTAAGGTAAATAATAATGCTAATCTATAGTCCATCCAGACGTAGGGGCGAAACCAAACTTGTGGCATAGCTGTTGTTAGATAGGGTTTGCTGAAAAAGTTTTTTAGTAAAGTGTAGGAGTTAGGAATCAGGAGAGGGAGTTAGAAAGGAGTCAGAAGAATCCAGAATCTGATAGCCTGCGTAGCGAAGCCCGAAAAGTGCTTGAGTTTTAATTTTATCAAAACTGATTTCTTGCTGATGATTAACCTTAAATAGCTCTGAGAGGATGTTTTAAAACTTTTTCTTGTGGTATCTAACACTTGTATATTCCCCTAAATCCACCTGAACAAGGGGGAGTTGGAGAAATTTAGCTTCCCTGGAAAAGAGGGGATCTCGATGTCTTTGGCAAGCGCAGCTATCAATTTTGATCTTTTTCAAACATCCTCTTAAACTATTGATTTATAGGAATCCGGTTTGATTAATCAAATTACTCATAGAGTCAGGGAACTCTGAACAGGGAACAGAAAAGAAGGAATCAAGGTATACTGAATTTTTTTATGGCTACGCCACGCACAAGCTATCAAAAATCAAATAGGAGTCCTATATAAAGGTTTTAAGTTTTTTCAGCAACCCCTAGATCATTAATGAAAAGTTTATTTATCCTGTGATTAAATTGTTTCTTTTCTGTTCTCCATCACCAAATATCCAGATGATCACCAATAATTTTGGTTATTGGGCAAAAAAGCAAGCAACAGATGACTTGGTAGCTGATAGCCTACACTTATCTGTAATATGAACAGGGATAATTTAGGAAATTATTCCCAAATCTCATTCACTTATTATACACTTATCCTACCAGTGTATTGAAAGTGTAAGATAATCAGTATACTGTTTTCGGTTGCTTGCCCGTGAGGGTCAAAAGATTTTAGATTTGTACTGCCGAGCAGCAGTAAAGCATTTACCTGATTTCTGGAGTATGAGTAAAGAACTACCTCCACCCACAAACCAAAGTTCAAAATCTAAAATTGGCACAAGCCAAGAAATGGTATTAGCTCAATTTCTAGTCGTCATAAAGCCGACACTCATCTGCCTCTGGGTTATCATCACAGTATTGTTCTAAAGAATTTTTGGGCTTGTTTTGGCGTTGGTGAGAAGCTTCTGCTTGCAATTCTTCGACTGCATCCCAAGCAGCAGCACATTCTGCGGAGCTGCCACCTGAAATATCACAGACAGCACGAGCTTCTGCAATCTCTTCTTGAATCTGCTCTTGGATGGTGTTTGCTTTTTCTTGAGTGTTTGTCATTGCGTTAGTCTCTTTATGTGTTGTTTATACCAGTGTGGAAAAAATCAAAAATTGCTGTTTTGCGTTTATTGTTCGCTTACTATTCTAACCACTGAGTTGATCAGTTAGAGTGCGACCCTGATAATCGATTACTAATACAGCAAATTATCACATTTGTACTGTGTTGCTCTTTATGTTTTAAGATTTTGTGGGGATCTGACTACAGACACAGAATCATACTATATATTTGATATTTAAATGAATATAGTATAAAGTAACTGTCCGATGTAGCTTCTGGGGATAATCAGGGTAATAGCAGGGGCTAGAAAAAGGTTAGTGATTGGCTGCTTGGTGTGTGAACTCTGATAAGATGCAATATTTCCCTGGATAACACAAACTACTAGCTTCAACACAAAGAGAAGTCCAGAAATCATGGCAGATCAAATGCAGTGGACAAATGCCCTATCAACCCATCATTCTTTGGAGGCAGCTGTTACAGATGTGGTACAACAGGCTGTTTCATCTTTAACAGCACCTGCGGATTTAGGGCTGGTATTCATTTCGTCTGCTTTTACCAGTGAGTATTCCCGACTTTTACCATTGCTGGCAGAAAAACTTTCAGTACCTGTGCTGATTGGCTGTAGTGCTGTGGGTGTAGTTGGTGGTTCATCAAACAACCAAACTCAAGAAATAGAAGCTGAACCAGCTATTAGCTTGGCTTTAGCACATCTTCCTGGTGTGAATATTCGCGCTTTTCATATTTTGGGAGATCAGTTGCCTGATTTAGACAGTTCACCAGATGCTTGGATTGATTTAGTGGGTGTGCCACCATCATCAGTACCTCAGTTTATTTTGTTGTCTAGTGCTTTTTCTTCAGGAACTAATGATCTGTTGCAGGGCTTAGATTTTGCCTATCCTGGTTCGGTAATTGTGGGGGGACAGGCCAGTGGTGGATTTGTGAGCGATCGCATTGCCCTGTTTTGCAATGATCGCCTGTATCGTCAGGGTACGGTGGGTCTGGCTTTGAGTGGGAATATTGTGCTGGAAACAATTGTCGCCCAAGGATGCCGACCAATTGGTGAACCATTGCAAGTGACCAAAGCTGAACGCAATATTATTTTGGAGTTGGATGAACAAGTCCCTTTGGTGGTGTTGCAAAATTTGATTGGTAGTCTGAGTGATGAGGAAAAGATGCTGGCACAGCATTCTTTGTTTGTGGGGTTGGCAATGAATGAGTTTAAGCTTTCTCTAGAACAAGGTGATTTTTTAATTCGCAATTTATTGGGAGTAGATCCATCCGCTGGAGCGATCGCAATTGGCGATCGTGTGCGTGCTGGTCAAAGGTTGCAATTCCACCTGCGTGATGCTCAAGCTTCAGCAGAAGACCTCGAATTGCTCTTACAAGAGTATCAAACCGAAAACCACAATGAATCTTCTCCTTTAGCGGCTTTGATGTTTAGTTGTGTGGGACGTGGGACAGGACTGTATGGTAAACCCAATTTTGATTCCCAGCTATTTAAGCGTTACTTGAATGATATCCCAATGGGAGGTTGTTTCTGTGGTGGTGAAATTGGTCCTGTCAGCGGCAGAACTTTCCTACACGGTTATACTTCAGTTTTCGCAATTTTTCGCCAACTTAGTGCGAAACAGGTGACAGGTGACAGGTGACAGGTACAGGTATAGGTACAGGTACAGGCGAAATCACCAATTACCAATCACCAATCACCAATCAACAATCTACTGTTGTTATCAATTGGGGTAGGATGACCAGTATGAGTAATTGCGCCATATTTTTGAATGTGGTGACGGACTTCTAGAGGAAAATCAGGATAGTCTAAAACTCCATCCCCATCGGCTATGGTTGCCCAAAAGTCGCGTAAATCGGGAGCGAGTTCTTGGGCTTGGGTTAATGGTAGATTTAATGGTGGTAGAGTTAGTAGTTTAATCAGGAAGGGATAAGAGCGATCGCCCATCCATTGTTTTGATGACTCCTGCAAGTTGGGGAAATCTGGTACTGATTCCACGCGATGAGATACAATTTGTAGCCATTCCCTACCTAGATGATCTCGTTCAAATTCCAAGACACGATAAGGATGGGGATAGCTAACTAATGAACCAGTGGTAATGTCATAGACTCCATCTGCACAGGCGACATCTTGAACGTGCAGATGTCCGGTAAATACTAATCTGACTCCATGTTTACGCAGCACATCCAAAAGCTCTGGTGCATTTTCTAACATATAGCGATTTGCCATTGGATGATTTGATTGATTGGGCAAATGCTCGACAACGTTGTGATGCACCATGACTAAAACTAATTCATCCCCAATTGCTGCCAGTTCTGCTTCTAACCATTCGAGTTGTTCCCTATCTAAACGTCCTATTTGTTTACCTTGCTCATCAAAGGAGTTTGAATTTAGACCAATTAATCGGACTCCTGGCAGTAATTGACAATTGTAGTAAGGTTGCTGTGGGTTTTCATAACCAAACTTGCGGTAATAATCGGGAAAATCTGCAAAAGCAATGGATTGTTCATTAGCCATAAATACGGGAACATCATGATTACCAGGAACAACATAAGCCGGAAAAGGTAGTTGAGACAACCTTTTTGCCAACCAAGCATGATTTTCTGGTTCACCGTGTTGGGTTAAGTCGCCGGGGATCAAGAGAAAATCTAAATCCAGTTGTGTTAAATGTTCTAATACACCTTCAAAGGCTGGGATACTGACTTCCACCAAATGAAATCGGCTGGGATGATCCCAAATTGTATGTGGTAGTGCAATGTGTAAGTCGCTAACTATGGCAAAACGAAAGTTGATATCCATTGATTTAAGAAAATGTTAAAACCAAAAATGCCAATACTCTTTTTCCCAAAGTATACCTCTTGCTTTGTGTAAATGCGTAAGAGCAGTTAGACTTAATATTTGTATACATTTATGTTGAGATTTTTTACGTAGATTTTACTTAAAGGAGTGTTAATTATGCCGTTGATTCGAGTCCGTCAGCACGTTAATCCACTAGCGAGGAAATTTCAAACTCCCTCTGATCCCCTAGCATGGGAAAAAGTTTATACACAGCCAAATCAACCTCTACATTTAGATATTGGTTGTGCTAGGGGCAGGTTTTTACTACAAATGTCACAAGTAGAAGCGAACTGGAATTTTTTAGGTTTGGAAATTCGAGAACCTTTGGTAGAAGAAGCGAATAGGTTACGTTCTGAGTTAGGGTTAACTAATTTGCATTATTTATTTTGCAATGCCAACAATTCATTAGCACCAGTTTTATCTAATCTACCGCCAGGAATTTTACAACGGGTGACAATTCAATTTCCTGATCCTTGGTTTAAAACTCGTCACGCAAAACGGCGGGTAGTGCAACCAGAATTAGTGACAGAATTAGCTAATTATTTAGCTGTGGGTGGGGTGGTATTTTTGCAATCTGATCAAAAATTTATTGCTGTAGAAATGTGCGATCGCTTTAATGAAAATCCGACATTTGCAAAAATGGGTACAGAGGAATGGTTAGCAGAAAATCCGCTTCCAGTTCCCACAGAACGAGAAATAGCAACACAAAAAAAAGGTGAACCTGTTTATCGAGCTATGTTTGTTAAACGAGAAATTAATCAGCAAATTGATAACGAGTCAGACGTTTAACCGTAGTTAAATCTAATCCTAATTCTTTGGTAATTCCTGCTTCTAAAGCTGAAATATCTGTAGTCGGTATTTCCAGTTCTAAATTTTTAATTGCGGAGTCTGCTGTCTTAATAGTTACTTTAGTAAATCCTCCCTTTTCCTTAATTTCTGCTTTTATAGCAATGACAGCTACAGATAATTTAACTTTAACTTGGTGGTTGGCTTCCAAGTAGGATTGCGTATTATATTGATAACTTAGCATTTGGTTAGCAACGCTTTTTCCTCCCAACCAAATACTTAAACCAATTAGGGGTAATGGTAGCCAAAATGCTAATCCTAACCCCACAAAAGGAGATGCAACGGCGTTTGTTTTTACACATCTCCACAGGGTGACAAGAAAATTATTTTTACTCATAATCTATATTTATTGCAAATAATTAGCATTATTATAATAGAATATTCCTAATCTAGAGTGTAAATTGTTGACAATCCTTATGAAAATTTTGGTAGTTGAGGATGATCCAGAACTCCTAGAACCAGTGAATACAGCACTTTCCAGGGCTGGTTATATTGTTGACGGGGTGGGTAGTTGTGAATTGGCAACCAGTTTAATAGCTGAAAAAGATTATGATTTGTTGATATTAGACTGGATGTTACCTACAGGCAGTGGTATTCAAATTTGCCAGCATTACCGACATACAGGCAACACATCCCCTGTGCTAATTCTGACTGCAAAAGATAGTATTCTTGATAAAGTCAAAGGATTAGATGCTGGTGCGGATGACTACCTTATTAAACCTGTAGATATGCGAGAGCTATTGGCCAGAGTTAGAGCTTTAGGGAGAAGAAGTCCTATTTGGCAAGATCAAATTTTACAATTTGCCGATTTAAAGTTAAATTTAGATACTTATACCGTAGAAAAACAAAATCAAAATGTGCAGTTATCTGTACGTGAATGTCAATTATTAGAATACTTGTTTCGTCATCCTAATCAAGTTTTAAGTCGTGATCAATTAGAGCAAGCATTATGGACATGGGATGTAGAATTAGGTACTAATGCTATTACTGTGCAGATTAGAAGATTGCGGCAGCGGTTACAACAAATAGGAGCAGAAAATTTGATTGAAACTGTCTATGGTTTAGGATATCGGTTAACTTCTGCTAATTGTAATTAGCTGATTATGTCTAACTTATTTGATCGTAGTCGTCGCAATTTAGCATGGTGGTTTACTCTCTCAATGGGGAGTATTTTGGTAATATTTGCTAGTGTAATTTATGTTGCTGTTGTTAAAGATCGTCAGCAAGCTTTTGATTTACAACTTTATAGTAAAAGCCGGGTAATGGCTGCGGGAATTCGCTATAGTTTACAACAAGGTCAATGGCGAGTTAGACTCGATGATGTGCCACTTTTAGGCAGTAATACTTTATTTATAGAAAGATTAGAAGATGAAATTGCCTATGCTCGTTGGTACTCTCCCAAAGGTAAGTTAATCAGATTTGTGAGGGAGAAACCGCCGACATTAGTTAAAATTACTCCAGGTTTTCAGACTTTACAAATATCAAAATTATGGTTACGTCAAGTGACATTACCTGTACTTCAAGATGGGGTATTAATTGGTTATTTACAAATAGCTTCTCCTTTAACTTCGGTGCAGGAAACATTAACTCAATTATGTTTTGTTTTGGCAATTGGTGTACCGTTAGGAATAGTAGCTATCGGTTTTACAGGTTGGTTTTTAGGCGGTTTGGCTATGCAGCCTATTTATGAATCATATCAAAGGTTAAATCGGTTTACTGCTTATGCTTCCCATGAGTTAAGAAATCCATTGGCTAAGGTATTGAGTCATGCTCAGTTAGGTTTAATGTCAACGGAGGAAGGTAACACTGAGGCTATTTCTCGGTTACAAATAATTATTAAAACTACGAAAGCTATTAGTAATCTTGTAAGTGATTTATTATTTTTGGCACGTCATGAGGGTGTGCTAAATGCACAAATATTAAAAGAAATTGATTTGGTAGGATTCTTGCAGACTTTAATTGAAGAACAATCTATTTATTGTGAAGATAAGGAATTATTTTTTAAAACAGATTTTCCTAGTTCCCAGGTGATATTAGGGGTTGAACCTGATTTATTGCGTCAGGCTATATTAAATTTATTAAGTAATGCGATTAAATATACTCCTGTTGGTGGTACGGTGGAATTAAAATTAATTAGGTTTTCTCGGAGTGTAATTATTCAAGTGTTGGATAATGGTACAGGTATTCCGAGTGCAGATTTACCTTATATATTTGAGCAGTTTTATCGGTGTCAAAGTCATAGACAATATACTGGTTTTGGTTTGGGTTTAGCGATCGCTCAACAAATTACTCAAGCTCATCGTGGTAAAATTACTGTTAGCAGTACCCTTGGTGAAGGTTCTTGTTTTCAAATTGAATTACCTGCTATTTAGATTTTTATTCCATAACTGAAGGTTGGTTTCGCACAGAGGTGCAATCTCCGTCAGGAGATCCCGCAGGGTAGGAGCAAAGGCGCAAAGAAAGAAAGAAAATTTTATAGAAATCCGTCCCTTGTTATTTTTCTGTTATTTTTATCTGCAACACTATTAATATTCACAAAATTAAAGTCATATTCTATGTACCGGAGAGCTTTTTTAAGTATTACTGTTACTGCGCTTAGTGCTGCAATTCTTTTACCTGGTAAAGCTTTAGCAGAATCTTCTGAAACTCAGACAAATACCCAAAAGGAAGCAACTGATACAGTAGAATCTCCTGAAACTCAGACAAATACCCAAAAGGAAGCAACTGATACAGTAGAATCTCCTGAAACTCAGACAAGCACCAAAAAGAAACCAACTGATTCTGTAAAGAAAAAAGACAAACCACGAAAACATAATCGCAAAAAATCCAAGAAGCATGGACATAAAGAAAAACCTGTGGTAACTAAGCAAATAGAACCACCTGCTATTCAAGCTAATTAATGTCCTATGAATTGGAGTGCTGCATTACCCACTTTTTTCATTACCTTACGTGAAGGTGTAGAAGCCGCCTTAGTGGTGGGAATTGTCTTTGCTTGTTTACAGCAAGCTCAACAACAAAAATTACACCGCTGGATATATTTAGGCGTTATCACTGCGGTAATAGCTAGTTTTGGAGTTGGGTTAATTCTCAATTTAAGTATTCAAGGATTACAAACATCTGATTTACTCTATGCACCAGTTTTCAAGCAATTGTTTGAAATGGGATTAGGGTTAATAGCAATTTCCATGCTCAGTTGGATGTTAATTTGGATGACAAAACAAGCAAGATTCCTCAAAGCTGAAATTCAAACCTCTGTAAATACTGCTTTAAATGAAGATAAAAAAGCAGCTTGGGCGATTTTCAGCTTAATCTTTATTGCTGTTTTTCGAGAAGGTTTAGAGACAGCATTATTTATTGTTGCCCAATTTCAATCAGGCTTAATACCTGTGCTGGGAGCAATAGGAGGATTAACTATAGCAGTGTTAATGGGAATGCTGCTATTTAAGTGGAGTATCCGTATTAACCTCAGTCAATTTTTTCAATGGATGGGGATATTACTATTAACAATAGTTTCCGGTTTAGTCATTTCTGCTCTCCGTCATTTTGATGCTGCTGTCACGGCTTTTAACCAAATAAATGCTCTGAATATTTGTCAAGGAGGAAGTAATGCTTGTGTTTTAGGTTTCCAAATTTGGGATTTTTCAGACATTTTACCTGATAAACAATTTCCGGGGATTTTGCTAAAAACCCTATTTGGATATAACCAAAAATTGTATCTAGCCCAAGCTGTAGCATATATCCTATTTTGGATTGTCATTGGTGGTTTATATTTCCGCAGTCTTAACCAAACTGCACCATTAAAACCAGCAACTAAAGTTAATTAAATGCAACGGTAGAGGTATTTAAAATATCTCTACAAATCTGTCTTTATTCAAATTTGAATAAGGAAATTTTTTCATGAGTTTATAGATAAAAATAGGAGAATTAAACATTTCTTAATATTGTAAAATATTGCTTTTTTTGAACTCATCATGTTAAATTTATTGCTAATAAATCTCAACTAAAATTATCTCAGAAACCATAACCACTAAAGTAATTTAGTAGTCATGGAAAGCATTGCTATATTTATCTACCCAGTCAGCGCCAACTGATGAGGGAAATCAAAGTTCAATTAGTTGAGAAAGTTTGCTTCTTTCATTACCAAAGCAAAAAAAAGGCAAGCGCCAACTTGCCTCAAAAATCAAAAAATTAATTTCATCTTCTAGTATGCAGATAAATCTGACTTTTTTCAATAGCCACCTGTTAATTGCCTTTTTCCTATTGACGGCCATTGCTACACCTGCTGCGGCCAATGAAACAGAAGAGAAAGGAAGTAACACTATCACGACTACCAAATCTGAAAGCCAAATTCCTAACTTACAGGAAATTAATCTTCCCCAAACTAGCGCCAAGTTCTTAACTCAAGACACACCAGAGAATACAGAACCAGAAAATACAGAAGTTGCAAGTCAAGAAGGTGATATAGAACTAGATGTAGTTGGTACTCCTTTAGTTAACTTTATTGAAGAAAGACAACAATCACCCACAGGTGTAATTATTCTTGACCAAAGAGAAATTCAACGGTTTAATTATCGGACAGTCGGTGAAGTTTTGCGTCGTCAACCTGGTGTAGTTTTAGGAGGTCCACCGGGAGAAGATAAAGACGTGAGACTTTTGGGTTTACCGAAAGAATACACCCAAATTTTAATTAATGGTCAACGTTTTCCCGACGGTGGAGAAAACCGAGAATTTAAAGTAGACAGAATTCCTGTTAGTTTAGTTGAGCGCATTGAAATTATCAGCAATCCTACAGCTACCCAAAATTCTCAAGGTGTAGCAGGGACAATCAATATTATCCTCAAAAAAGCACCAGATGGTCGAGTTGCTGATTTAACAGTTACCGGCACAAGTTCCGAAAGTGTCGGTCCATTTGGTGGATTGAGTTTACTTTATGGAGATAAACAAGGGGATTTTAGTTATTTACTTAGCGCAGGAATTCAGCAACGAGAAGCACCCAAGAATAAATTTAAGCAAACTTTAGATTTACAGAATCGTCCTACCCAAACAGAACGGGAAACTGAAAGTAAGAGTCTTTTAGATATTAGCATTGCTCCTAATTTGGTTTGGCGGATTTCTCCTCAAGATACCCTCAGTTTTGAACCCTTCTTTTTACGAACTACTGAAGAAAAAGACGCAGTTCGTAATGTTGATAATCAAAAGTTATTTTCTCCTAGTGGGAGATTGCAAGAACTAAAACAGGACAATGTGAATCTTGATGAAGATAAAACCATTACTGGTTGGCGTTTAGGTGGTAATTGGGAACGTGAATTGAGTGCAACCAGTAATATGAAATTGGGATTATTTTTCCAAAAAACAGATGAAGATAAAGACAAGATAGAAACCATCAATAGCACGACTACAACTTTTAGAAATGTTGATGGTAGTGCTGTCAATAGTATCCGAAATAATACAACTATTAAACGAGAAGAAGAAAGGAAATCAGACCAAGATTTATTTGCAACCTTGGGTTTTAATTTCCGTCCTTGGGAAAATCATAAAGTAACAGTAGGAATAGAAGGAAGTATCCGTGATAGGGAAAAAAACAAATTTACCACAGAACAAGAAATAGCCCCAACTTTGAAACCAATAGTTGAAAAAACTGGAGCAAAAGATGTTTATTCTATCGAAGAAAATCAACTTAATATTTTTGTTCAAGATGAAATCCAGTTAGGAGAAAAACACACCCTCACAGCCGGTTTACGGATGGAAACAGTTGATAATAAAGCTACCGCAGGTGATAGTAGTGAAGTTAAGCAATCAGGTACTAACTTTAATCCCTCCTTGCATTACAAATATTTAGTCACACCAACAACAGTTTTTAGGACAAGTGTAGCACGGACAGTTCGTCGTCCTAAATTTGATGATTTTATCCCTTTTCGAGAATCAAAAAACGGTACTTTACTCCAACCAGATACAGTTGGAAATCCTAACTTAAAACCAGAAACATCATTAGGTATAGAAACAGGAATTGAGCAATCTTGGGGAAATAATACTGGTGCATTTGGTGTGAATGCTTTTTATCGTTCAGTGAATGACAAAATCGAAAATGAAATAAATCTCAACCCTGAAAATAACCGTTTTGAACAATCACCGAGAAATGTGGGAGATGGGAAAATTTATGGTTTACGTCTTGACGCACAAACCCGCACTCCTTTTCTTGGTTTACCCAACTTAACTCTATTTGGTAATGTTTCTTTTTTGGGTTCTGAAGTAGAAGATAAACTCAGTGGAGAAATTCGCCGTTTTAAAGAACAACCTAGTTATGTAGCTAACCTTGGTTTTGATTACACTATTCCCAACTGGGGGGTAAATTTCGGTTTAACTTACAATATTTTACCTGGGTTTGAAAACCGAGAACTCAAAGACGGAAAAACAGAAGTTACTAACCAAGCAGGAGAAAAAAGTTTAGATGCTTACCTAGCTTTTCGCTTAACTAATAGTGTGCAAATGAGTTTATTTGGTAAGAACCTTTTAGCTGCGGAAAGAAGTAAAGACAGGAGTATTTTTAATGCTCAAGGTGTGCTTGAAAATTCACGCATTGAAAGGGAAACAGCAGAACGTCTTTATGGTATTAGTTTGTCATGGCAATTTTGATTTAGTGTGATTTTGTTAATGTAAATACTCCTGTTATATGCTCATACGGAGTATTTACCATTATTTTTAAGAGCAGGATTTTATGAATAACCAAAAAGATGGAATCAATAAGGATTTAGCACCAGATATTTTTCAATTAGCGGCTGAATTATACGCTCAAAAACAACAAGAATATTCTCTAGATGAGTTAGTCTTAATTGGAGAAGAAGCTAAAATTCCTGCTGAGTTTATTCAGCAAGCTGTGGAGTTAATTCAAGTTAAAAATCAAAATCAAAAAATTAAAGTTCTCAAAAAAAATCCTAAATTAAAAGTAGCTTTATTGGGAATAGCTATCACAACCGCAACTTTATTTATAAGTGGGATTAGTTATAAGATGATTTTTGCTAATCAAGATAATTCACAATCAAAAATAGGGATTTTACCAGGAGAAATTAAAACTAAACATTCGGGTAATGTGGAACTTTATTTAATCAACAAAGAAGGTTTAGTTGATGGACTTTTACTCAAAGATGGTAAACAGGTAAAAGTACCGCGTCATTTAAGTAAGCAACTGATAAACATTATTAAACCAGGAGATTCTGTAGAAGTAGTTGGTAAATTAGGTACTCCTACTGTATATGGACAAGAAATAGATACTCACACAATTACAAACTTAGAAACTAAAGCTTCTTTATCTAAAGAACCTAAACAGAAAAAGGAGAAAAAACCAGAAATTACCGATTTTCATAATATTAATATTAATGATTCTGTACAACATTGGTTAGTTAATGGTAAAGGAGAAATTCGCGGAGCAGTTTTAACATCTGGTACACAAGTTTATTTTGCCAAACATCTCCATGTTCATTTAAACAAAGTTGCTAAAAAAGGTAGTCAAATTCAAGCTGAAGGGGTGGGAAGAAATACACCCAATGGTTCAGTTTTAGAAGTTATTTCTCTACAAATTGATGGACAAATTTTACCAGGTAAATGAAAAAACTAATCACACAAAATTCACTTTCTGCTTTAGTTGTAGATATGTTAAAGGTTTTATTAACATATCCCCAATGGTTAGCTGCTGCTATTATTTCCACTATCGTTGTTTCTGCACTTGAACCTAGTTTAGCTTGGATGGGTAAGAAAGTTGTAGATGATTTGAAAAAAGGTAATATTGATTTAAATTCATCTTTAACTAACTACATTGTGGTTTTTGGAGGTTTATTAATTGGTTTGGGTTTAATAAAATTTGGTGATAAACTCATTGATAAAATCTATGAAACCAAATTAATTATTTGTTTACAAAGAACTTATCTACAACGTCGAGAAACAGAAAGAGATGCTGAAGATATTTCTCATATTCTTTATCATTGTAACCGCGCTAAACCAGGATTAGATATTATTCATAAAGATGGTTGGAAAATTGTGTCTCAGACTATTTCTGTAATTGTTTGGCAATTAACATTAGCTCCCGCATGGTTACCAGCTTTATTAATTGCGGTTCTTCCTCCGATTTTAATTGGTTTCATTTTTGGGCAATTTATTCAAAAGTCAAGTTTAAAAATGCTCACTGCTCAAGAAAATATTGCTGCTTCAACTCCAGAAGCAAAGAAGTTAGAATTAATTGCCCACCAAGAATCATTTTTTCACCATAGCATTCGCTTAGAAATAGTTAAATCAGGTACAGAAATATTAATGGATTTGTTAACCTGGTTTGGTTTATTGGTAATAGTTATATTAGCTTCAGTATTTCATTTAAAAATTGTTCCCCAAGATATTCAAGCTGGTGATTTAGTGCTGTTTTGGGCAAATCTGAATTTACTTTCTAAACCTTTGGGAGATATTGTCAAAGTTTACAACAAAGCTAGAGAATCTTATCCAGCTTTAATGAGGATTTTACGCCCACAATTGTCATAAATAAGGAAGCAAAAATGAGAAATTATACAGCATTTGCTCATAGAATCATTGGGGTTATTGTTGGTGTTTTTATTATCATCATCGGTTTAACTGGTAGTGTTTTGGTATTTGACAAACAAGTAAATCCTATACTGCATCTTGCGACACACCAAGTTATACCCCAAGGAGAAAAAATTTCTCTACAAACAGCAGCTTCTATTATCTATCAACAATATCCTGAAGCTAAATTAGAATGGATAACTATTCCTACCCAAATAACTGAACCTTATCATTTATTAATCAAATCAAAAGACAATGTAAAAACAGATATTTACTTAAATCCCTATAGTGGTGAAGTGTTAGGAATTTATTTAAAAGATAGTCCTTTGTTGAAAATCATTAATCAATTACATACCCATTTACTCGCTGGTAAAATTGGTTCTTTATTGGTTGGTTTGTGTGGTGTTTTATTATTAATATTAAGCATAACTGGTGTAATGTTATGGAATGGTTGGAAAAAGTTTTCCGTTGGTTGGAAAATTCGTTGGCAAGCTAAAGCTAAAATTTTACAATATGATTTACATAAGGTTGGTGGGGTTGTAGCGGCAATATTTTTAGTTTTAATTGCTGCTAGTGGTAGTTTCATGGTTTTTCATAAACCTCTGGAAAATTTTAGCTATTTAATGACAGGAACTACAAAGATAGAAAAACCTGTTTCCCCAATTTCAACTAATGTTATATCTTTAACTTTAGATGATTTTCTGGAAACAGCTTTAGATGTATTACCAGAAGGTAAACCAACAGTTTTATATCCTCCTAAAGATGAAAAATCAACAGTAAGAGTCAGGTTTAAGTTACCTCAAGAAATTTCTCCAGAGGGTAAAAGTTTTGTTTATCTAAATCAGTATCAAGGTAATATATTACGAGTAGAAAAGTTTTTTGAAACTTCTAGCTTTGAACAAATAAAACCTTGGGTAGATGCTTTACATACTGGAAGTTATGGAGGTTTAATAATGCTAAGTTTTTATATGCTAGTTGGTATTATATCCGCTGGTTTATCTATTACAGGTTTTGTGATTTGGTGGGGAATAAGTAGAAATAAACCCAAGAAAAAACCTGCTTAATTCTGTAGGTTGGGTTGACGGAAGGAAACCCAACACTATTAATAGTAAAACAAATTATAACTTTCAAAATCGTTGGCAAATAACCCCACCCCTAACCCCTCCCCGCAAGCGAGGAGGGGAACTAGATTTCCTAATTAATTTCTGATGGTGTGTTTTTATTAAATGTTGGGTTTCCTTGCGTCAACCCAACCTACGAAGGAGTATAAATAACAGTGCAAGCAAATTTTATTCGCCAAATTGCTCAAAAAAATCCGGCTGAATTTCAAATTGAGACTTCAGCTTTAATACTATATCAACGGTTTTTTAAATATATCTGGAAAGAAAAATTAAAACTAATATTAGCATCAAGCACTATTTTTATTCTCTCTTTTGTACAAGTAATTATTCCCCAAATTACTCGTTATATTATTGATGTGGTTATCCCAGAAAAAAGATTTGATTTATTACCTTGGTTGGGATTAGGAATTGCTGGTATTGCTTTATTAATTGGGGGTTTAAATTTTGCTCGTAGTTATCTCATGTCTTTAGTAGGACAACAAATTATTCATGATATCAGAAATGAATTATATCAACATTTACAAAGGCTGTCATTGAGTTTTTTTGAAAATCAACGTACAGGCACTTTAATGACGCGAGTAATGCGTGATGTTGATGCTTTAGAAAAGTTAGTAACTACGGAAGTTGCGGAAATTGTGGCAGAAACAGTTACATTTTTTGTGATTGTTACTTATTTAATTTATGCAGATTGGAAATTAACGGTTTTAATTTTAATCACTTTACCTGTGATGGTTTATCTAACTCAGGTTTTCGGTAAAAGAATGCGAGGAGTTTATCGAGAAGTACAAGAACAAAATTCAGAAATTAATAATCACCTCCAAGAAACTTTATCTAATATTAAGTTAATCAAAGCTTGTGCAAATGAAGGTTATGAAATTGATCGGTTTTCTGATTATAATCGTTTAAATATGGAGGTAAATCTTCGTGCTGTGCGGTTGACTTCTAGTTTTTCACCTGTGATTGATTTTATGAATCATCTTGGCTATATTACTATTCTTGCTTATGGTTCTTGGGAGGTGATGAAAGGAAGAATGACTATCGGTGATTTAACGGCTTTTCTAGCTTATTTAAATCATATTAATCAACCTGCAAAACGGTTTAGTAAGGTGATGCACGTCATTCAAAAAGGTGCTACTGCTTTGGAACGAGTTTTTCAAACTTTGGATACTGAACCGGAAGTGAAAGAAAAAGCAAATGCTCTTTCTCTTCCTTCTATACAAGGTAATATTAGTTGGGAAAATGTAGGATTTGCTTATCTTCCTAGTCAACCTGTAATTAGTAATTTTAGTTTAGATATCAAACCGGGAATGACTGTGGCTTTAGTTGGTTCTTCTGGTGCTGGTAAAAGCACTTTAGCAAATTTAGCGGCTCGATTTTATGATCCACAACAGGGTAGAATTTTAATTGATGGTTATGATTTGCGGGATGTGAGTTTACAATCTTTAAGAAGTCAAATGGGGATTGTTTCTCAGGAAACTTTATTGTTACATGGAACTGTAAAGGAAAATATTGCTTATGGTAAACCAAGTGTGAGTAATGCAGAAGTAGAAACTGCGGCTAAAATTGCTCATGCTCATGAATTCATTATTGATTTACCCCAGGAATATGATACTTTAATTGGTGAAAAGGGTGTAAAATTATCGGGAGGACAAAGACAACGTTTAGCTATTGCTAGAGCTTTAATTAAAAATCCCCAATTTCTGATTTTAGATGAAGCGACTTCTGCACTGGATACGGAATCAGAGTATTTAATTCAACAGGGATTACAAGTATTATTAAAAAATCGTACTTGTTTAGTTATTGCCCATCGTCTTTCTACTATCCAAAATGCTGATTTAATTGTGGTTTTAGAAAAGGGTAAGGTAATAGAAAATGGTAGTCATAGTGAATTAATTGCTCAGGGGGGAAGATACGCGTATTTAGATAAAATGCAGTTTCCTCAAAAGTCTAGTTTAGAACTACAAGAAAAGTTGATGTAATAAGTAAATCAAATAAAGATTAATCAGCTAAAATCTCATTAAAGCTTACATTTTTATCAATGGTAAAGTCACAGTAAATGTCGTCCCTACATCAATTTGACTATCAACTAAAATTTCACCGCCATGCGCCTCAACACACTTCTTGACAATTGCTAAACCCATACCTGTGCCGGAAATACCACTGACGTTATCCCCACGATGAAAGGGAATAAATAGTTGGTTTTGGTCTTTTTTGGAAATGCCAATTCCCCAATCTTGAATTCTGAAAATGACTGTTTTATCTTGTCTAATTAATTCAAAGTTTATTTTGTTATCAGGGTGGGAATACTTAATAGCATTACTGAGGAGATTTCCTAAAATGTGCCTTAATAAGCCTTCATCCCAAAGGGTTGAGCTAAAGTCACCATGACTTGTAAATTCTATAGTCACGTGTTTCTCTAAAGCAGTTAAATGAATATCTTCTAGTAATTGATGGCAAAAAGCTTCTAAATCTAGGTGGCTAAGTTGACTTTGTAACTTACCAGAATCTGCCTTACCCATGAATGAGACTTCATCTAATAATTGCGCCATGTTTTTGATAGCAGAGCGAATCATTTGTAAATGATTGATTTTTTTCTCTTTCGTTAATTTGTCATCATTGTTTTGCAACAATCCTGCTGCTAAGAGTATAGTATTCAATGGATTACGAATGTCATGGGAAAGCATGGAAACAAAGTCAGATTTAAATTGATAGAGTTCTTGAGCTTTTTCTAGTTCGGCAGTTCTTTTTTCAACTGTTGTTTCTAATGTTTGATTGACTGTGCGTAATTGTTCTAAAACTTGTTTTCTGGCGATCGCATACTGAACAGAGCGAACTAAAACATCTGGGTTAACTTGCCTTTTGACTAGATAATCTTGCGCTCCTTCTCGCACGGCTTCAATTGCTAATTCTTCATCATTTGTATTAGTGAGAACGACAATTGGTGTACTAGGTGCTTGGGATATTAGCAAGGGTAGAGATGATAATCCTTGACTATCAGGTAAAGTTAAATCCAGCAAAATTACATCATAGTTCTGCTGATTTAATTCATGAAATGCGTCTCGTAATCTTTGGACATGAACTAAACTAAACTCTTTAGATTGGGCTTGCTTCAGAAACTCTTGTAACAACCTAGCTTCTGCCAAGTTGTCTTCAATCAACAAGATTTTTACTGAGTAGCTTGCAGCCATCATTTCTGGATTTTGATAATTGGTGATTGGTGATTGATAATTGGTCATTGATAAAAATCTTTCCTCCCTAGCTCCCATCTTCCTCAATCTAAAGGTAAGGTAGCGGTAGAGAACCAAAATTCCTCAATACCTTTGACGATTTGGAATAATTGAGCAAGGTTGCGAGATTTGGTGATGTAACAGTTTACGTGTAAGTCGTAACTCTGGAAAATGTCGTCCTCGTTTTTGGAAGTTGTTAATACAACTACAGGAATACGTTTAAGTTTGGGGTCAGATTTAATTTCTGCTAACACTTCTCGCCCATCTTTTCTTGGTAAGTTCAAGTCTAACAAAATCAGATCAGGACGTGGTGCGTTAGCATATTCACCTTCTTGACGGAGATAGGCCATAGCATCTATCCCATCCCTAACTGTTACTACCTGATGGGGTAATGAACTGGTTTTTAATGCTTCTTGGATGAGACGAACATCGGCTTTGTTGTCTTCAACTAAAAAGATTATTTTGTGTGTTTCTTCCGTTTCTACGCTCACGCTCGTTTCCTCCGGCTGGAATGGTAAAGTAGAAGGTTGCGCCCTGTCCGAGTTGGGACTCTACCCAGATGCGCCCCCGATGACATTCGACAATTTTCTTACAAATTGCCAAACCCATACCTGTACCTGGATATTCATCGCGTGTGTGTAGGCGTTGAAAGATGATAAAAATGCGATCGCTAAATTGTGGATCTATGCCAATTCCATTATCTCGCACAGAGAATAACCACTCATCTTCTAGTCTTTCTGCACCTATATGAATTTGTGGTGGTTCGTGAGAGCGGAATTTGATGGCGTTACCTACCAGGTTTAAAAATAGCTGCATTATCTGTGTACTATCAGCCATGACGGTGGGTAAAGGATCGTGGGTAATAGTTGTCCCGCTTTCGGAAATGCGTTTGCGTAAGTTGCTTAAAGCCCGTTCTAAAGCTGTTTCTACTTCTGTGACTTGAAATGCGATCGCTTGAGTATCTACTTTAGAATATGCTAATACATCATCAATCAAGGTTTGCATTAAGCTGACTCCCTCGACTGCATAGTTAATAAATTCCTTAGCATCTTCATCAAGTTGGGCTTCATAGCGCATTTCTAATAACTGCACATAGTTGGCTACTTGATTAAGTGGTTCTTGTAAATCATGGGATGCGACATAGGCGAATTTTTTCAACTCTGCATTAGAACGTTCTAAATCAGATGCTAATTGGGCTAATTCATCAGCTTGACGTAAAACAATATTCACAATTGCTTTTCGCAATTCTAAGGCTGCTTTTATTTCTACAAATCGCCAAGGTAAAGATGTTAATTTAACAGTTTCTTTCCATAGTTCAAATGATTTCCGGGGACACAGCCGCACATTTCCCTGGGATTTATCAATTTCATAAGCCTTGTGAGGATCACC